>DASRBA010000315.1:0-11016 GCA_035637895.1 Myxococcaceae bacterium | reverse complement strand
CAGGGCCAGGGTCGCTCCGGCATCGACGCGGTGGCGGGCGCGCTGGTGAAGACCATGGACGCGGTGTCGCGCGTCACCGACCGGCCCGGCGACCAGAAGCCGACCTCGATGAACTTCATGGTGACCGACGGCGAGCTGTTGGTGGCCACCCGCTGCCACCGCACGCTGTTCTTCACGCCCCCGGCGGACGAGGGCGCCACCGTGCAGCAGCTGGTCATCGCCAGCGAAGAGCTGTCCTCGGAGAGCCACTGGCGCGAGGTGGCCGAAGGGGAGCTGGTGGGGGTGGACGGCGGCATGGCATTCCGGCGCTGGACGCGTTAACCAACGGGCCCATGAGCCTCTGGACGCGCCTGTTCGGCTCCGGCCAGCCGGAGATCTCCGTCGAGGAGCTGCGGGACGCGAACCCGCGGCCGGTCATCGTCGAGGCGCTGAACGCCAACGCGTACGGCAAGGGGCACATCCCCGGCGCGATCAACATCCCGCGCACGAAGGTGCAGGAGCTGGCGCCGAAGCTGATCCCGGACCTCGGCTCGGCCATCGTCACCTACTGCAAGAGCCCCACCTGAACGGCCTCCGGTGACGCCGCGCGTGCGCTGGCGCAGATGGGGTACCGGAACGTCCGCGAGCTCAAGGCCGGCAAGGACGGCTGGGTCGCCGCGGGGCTGCCGCTGGAGACCTGAGCGGTCGGCCGTCCTGCTGACCAACAACCGGAAGCACTTCGAGCGCGTGCCTGGGCTCAGGCTGAGCGGCTCGCCCATGGCCCCCTAGCGGGTCAGTGTCCGCGGTAGCGCTTCAGCTCGTCCCTGAGGGCGTGGATCTCCACCAGGAGCCGCTCCACGTCGTCGCGCGAGTGGGCGAAGAAGGTCGCGTCCGCCATCGCCTGTTCGATGGCCCCGCAGCAGATGTCCGCCAGGACCTCGTCGCGGGAGAAGACCTGGTCTGCCTCCGAGTGCCAGGGGCCGGGCGAGGTGGCCTTCAGCCGCTCCTCGATGGCCCGCAGCTCCGGCTCGGTCAAGCGTCGCGAATCCATAGGGCGGTCAGGATAATCGCCCGCCTACATCCCGGCCACGTTCAGTCCCAGGGTGAGCAGGCCGAAGGCGAGGGTCAGCGCCCCGGCGAGGTGGGCGCGCCGGGAGCCGGGCGCCGCTCGGAGGGCGGCCCCCCAGTAGAGACCCGCCCCCGCCAGGACGATGCCGGCCTCCACCATCATCGTGGCGATTGGGTATTCCCACAGCCCCATGCCCATCCGCGGGAAGCCACCCGCGTTCCCCGGCAGGAGCGGCAGGTCCTGGCGGTGCGTGAAGAAGTCGAGCACCCAGTGGGAGAAGACCACCCCGCCCAGGATCAGCCCGTTGCGCCGGCCCCAGCGGATGCCGGTGGCGACGCCGTACACCGCGGACAGCACCACCGCCCCGAGGAGCGAGTGCGTGTAGTCCGCGTAGATGATGCCCGTGCCGTAGCCGCCCGGCCGGGTGCCCGCGATGGGGACGATCTTCTCGATCCCGAAGGCGAAGAGCGGGATGAAGACCACGTCCATCCACTGGCACGCCAGCATCAGCGCCCAGGTGGGGATCTGCGGCGTCCGGGACTTCACGCCCGCCGCGAAGCCGAAGTGTCCGGCGATCATGGGCGCGACCAGGGGAGGCGCCGGTCGATCAACCACAGCACCACGGTGAACAGGATCAGCCCCAGGAAGAAGGACATGGCGGCGCGGACTCTAGGTCGCCTCCACCCACGCGCGCAGCAACTCCTCGTGCCGGGCCCCGGCGGCGGCGACGGCGATCTTCCTCGACTCGTCCTCCAGCACCGTGAAGTCCAACCGGAGATGCCCCTCCGGCGCGGCGCGGGGGACGCGGTCCAGCCACTCCACCAGCGTGGCGCCTTGCCCCAGCAGGTCGAAGAAGCCGGTGGCGTACAGCTCGTCCTCGCCCGCCAGCCGGTAGAGGTCGGCGTGGTGCAGCGTCACCTCTCGCCCCTGGTACGGCTGGACGATGGCGAAGCTGGGGCTGCTCACCTCGCGCGCCGGGACGCCGGCCCCCTCGGCCACGCCGCGGATGAAGGTGGTCTTCCCCGCGCCCAGCTCGCCCACCAGGCCCACGAAGTCGCCCGCGCGGAGGACCCGCCCCAGCGCCGCGCCCAGCCCGCGCGTCTCGTCGAGCGACCGCGAGAGGAGCGTCAGCGATCCCACTCGACCCAGACTTCCTGCAGGCCGGTGAGGAGGTCGCTGGCGAGCAGCCCCATCCGCCCGGTGCGCCTGGACACCTTGTCCCCCGCCAGCCCGTGGACGTAGGTGCCGATCATCGCCGCGTCCTCGCGCGACAGCCCCTGCGCCAGGAGCCCGCCGCAGATGCCCGCCAGCACGTCGCCGGTGCCGCCGGTGGCCATGCCCGGGTTGCCGGTGGGGTTGACGAAGCAGCTCCCGTTCTCCAGCGCGATGACGGTCCGCGCGCCCTTGAGCACCACCACTGCGTGGTACGCCTGCGCCAGCGCTCGCGCCGCGGTGATCCGGTCCCCCTGGACCTCGGACGTCGCGCGGCCCGCCATCCGGGACATCTCCCCCGGGTGGGGCGTGAGCAGCGCCGGCGCCTGCGCGCCGGAGAGCGCGTCCAGGTTCCCCGCCAGCGCGTTCAGCCCGTCCGCGTCGATCACCATCGGGATGGCCAGCTCGGTCAGCAGCGTGCGCAAGAGGTGGCCGGTGTGCTCGCCGCGGGGGATGCCGGGTCCAAACACCACCGCCTGCTTCCCCTCCGCCGCCTGGAGGATGGCCATGGCGTCGTTGGGGCCCAGCGGCCCGTCGCCCACCAGCTCCTGCCCCATCAGCTCCGGCGCGGAGCTCATCACCGAGAACAGCGCGTCCGGCCGCGTGGCCACCGTCACCAGCCCGGCCCCGGCCCGGAGCGCGCCCTGGGCGCAGAGCGCGGCGGCGCCCGTCTTGCCGCGGCTGCCCGCCACCACCAGCACGTGGCCGAACGTCCCCTTGTGCGAGTCCGGCCGCCGCTGGCGGATCCGGCTCCGCACGTCGGACTCCTCCAGCAGCGCGGTGAGCGGCCCGCGGATCCCCGCCCCCTCCGGCACCGGCAGCGCGATGTCCGCCACCGTCACCTCTCCGGAGAGCTGCGCGCCCGGCTCCACCAGGTGGCAGACCTTCAGGTAGCCGAACGTCACGGTGGCGTCCGCCGCCACGCACGGGACGAAGGCCCTCCCCGTGTCGGCGTTCAGCCCCGAGGGAAGGTCCGCGGAGAGCACCTTGGCCCCCACCGCGCGCCAGGCGGAGATCCGGCCGATGGCCTCCGCGTACACGCCCTGCGGCGCCCGGTTGAGCCCGGTGCCGAAGAGCGCGTCGATCACCACGTCCCCCGGGCCGGCCGGGAAGTCGAAGGGGATCACCGCCACCGTCACCCCGGCGATGCGCAGGGCGTTGAGGTTCCGCTGCACCTCGCCCTGCAGCTCCTCCTTCCCCGCCACCATCTCCAGGTGGACCACCTTGCCCCGCCCCGCCAGCTTGCGCGCCGTCACCAGCCCGTCGCCGGCGTTGTTGCCGCGGCCGCAGAGCACCAGGAATCGCCCCTGGGGCGACGCCAGGCGGATCGCCTCGTCCGCCAGCGCCGAGCCGGCGTTCTCCATCAGGAGCGCCTCCGACATCCCGTACTGGGTGCCGGCATACTTCTCCAGCTCCCTCATCTGCTCACTGGTCAGCGCGCGCTTCATTTCTCGCCCATCAGCTGGAGCATCTCCCGGACCGCCCGCTCCAGTCCCACCAGCACCGCCCGCGCCACGATGGCGTGACCGATGTTGAGCTCGTCGATCTCCTGGATCCGGGCGATGGGCCGGACGTTCTCGTAGTTGAGCCCGTGCCCCGCGGCCACCCCCAGCCCCAGCTTCGCCGCCGCCTTCGCCGCGTCGACGATCCGCGACAGCTCCTTCTGCTTGTCCTTCTCCTTGCGCGCCTCGCAGTACCGCCCGGTGTGCAGCTCCACCCGGTCCGCGTTGCAGCGGTGGCTGGCGCGGATCTGGTCCAGGTCCGGGTCGATGAACAGCGAGACCACGATGTCCCCGTCCTTGAGGTTCTTGATCAGCTTGGTGAGCTGGTCGCGCTGGGAGCTCACGTCCAGCCCGCCCTCGGTGGTGAGCTCCTCGCGGCGCTCGGGGACCAGGGTGACGGTGTCCGGCTTGAACTCGTAGGCGACCTTCACCATCTCCGCCGACGCGGCCATCTCCAGGTTGAGCACCGTCTGCACGGTGTCCCGGAGGATGCGCAGGTCGCGGTCCTGGATGTGCCGGCGGTCCTCGCGGAGGTGGATGGTGATCTGCTCCGCGCCCGCCAGCTCCGCCAGCATCGCCGCGGTCACCGGGTCCGGGTAGGAGACGCGCCGCGCCTGCCGCAGGGTGGCCACGTGGTCCACGTTGACGCCCAGTCGTTGAGCCATGGCCCGGCGTTTTAGAGCCGCGGCGCGCGCGAGGCCAATTCGCCCATCCAGTAGAAGCGGCTGCGCGCGTCCCGGGCGGCCGCCTCGTCGGGCACGCAACCGGTCTCCAGCAGCATCCGGGCGAAGGCCACCGCCCCCCTCGGGCGACGGGCCGGCCAGAGGGCCAGCGCCTGGAGCACCGCCGCGTCCAGCGAGGCCGGGATCTCCGGGTTCAGCCTGGAGGGCGGCACCGCGCCCCGGCGGATGGCCTCGGACAGCTCGCCCGGCGTCTCGCCCTTGAACGGCACCACCCCGGTGAGCGCCTCGTAGAGGAGGACCGCGCACTGGTACACGTCCACCAGCGGGCCGATCTGCTCGCCCTCGAGGACCATCTCCGGCGGGACGTAGGGCAGCCCGCCCTCCTCCGGCGCCAGGTCGCGCATCCGCGTCCGCTCCTGGCAGGAGGAGGTCAGCTTCACGTCCCCGTCGCGCGAGACCAGCACGTTGGAGGGGGTGATGTTCCCGTGCACCAGCTCCAGCGACCGGCCGCTGGCGGTGACCGCGTGGTGCACCGCGTGGAGCGTGGCCAACAGCTCCACCGCGATGGACACCACCGCGTCCCGGTTGGGGCGGCGGAGCGTCTGGGAGTACTGCGCCAGGAGCAGCCCCAGCGAGGCGCCGTCCACCAGCTCCATCGCCGCCCAGTGCTCCTGCCCCACCGACACCGCGGTGTGGACGTGGATCATCCCGGGCAGGCCCAGGAGCCGGCCCAGGTCCGCCTCGGTGAGGAAGGCGTCCGCCGCCCCCGGCTCGGCCGCCACCTCCGGCCGCAGGTGCTTGAGCGCCACCAACTGGCCCGCCAGCGGCCCGGTGAGCCCCTTGCCCCGGTACACGTCGCACCGGCCGCCCTGGCCGATGAGCGGGCCCACCTCGAACTCGCCCACCTGGACGCCGCCCGGCTTGGCCTTCCGCTCCGGCACGCCGCGCCGGGCCGAGCAGAGGAAGCCGCGGAGCGCGCCGGCGACGAACGCGCGGGTGCGCTCGCCCTCGTCGAACTTCACGCCCGCGCAGTCGAAGGAGGAGTCGCTCCGGGCCCAGCGGACGTCGCACGGCACCGCCTGCATCGCGCCGTCCGACGGGGAGACGAAGGTGAGCTCGCCCTTCTGGCCCATCCCCGGGGTCGCCGGGCCGTACAGGAGCGCGCCACCCAGGCCGAGGTTGGTGAGCGTGACCGACCGCGGCGGGCCGGGCTTGCCGGCGGTGAGCCAGAGCGCCTCGGCGTTGATCTCGATGCGCGGGCCGGCGCGGCGCCCGCTGGGCCGCGAGAGCGCCCGCACCAGGAGGTCCTCGTAGGCGGGCTCCGCCCCGGGGTCGAGGCGGCCGACCCGCACGCCCGCCAGGTACGGCGCGCTGTCCGAGTACGTCCGGAGCCACACCACCTTCCCCTCGACGGGCACCTCCACCGAGCCGTCGAAGGAGTTGAGCACCAGGTCCACCGGCGTCCCCGGCTCCAGGAGCGAGCGGGACGCCAGCGCCAGCCCGCCGCGGGAGAGGTTCACCACCCGTTCGGAGACGAGCTCCCGGCCCGCCCGCCGGAACGCGGGGAGGTCCACCGCGAGGCGCGGGTACCGGCGGTAGTCGGCGACAGACGAGGGCACGCGGAAGGCAGGACCTCCCGCCCTCCAGGATAACTCCGCGGGCTGACGACCGCGCTCCGCCCCGGCGTCAGCCCCCGGACCAGGGGGTGGCCCGTGGCCGCCCCCACCAGGCTCACCGTCCCAGCGCGCGGGTGAGCGCCTCGCCGATCTCCTTGGCGTAGGCGTCGTTCTTCCCGGCGTCCGGGCCCTCGATCAGCACCCGCGCCTTGGGCTCCGTCCCGGAGAAGCGGACCAGGACCCGGCCGTTCTTCCCCAGCCTGGTCTCCGCCGCCTTGATCGCCTTCATCACCTCCGGCAGCTCGCCCAGCTCGCGCTTCTGCTTCACGATGACGTTGAGCAGCGTCTGGGGGAGCGGCTCGAAGATCTGCGTCAGCTCCGAGAGCGGTTTACCCTGCCGGCAGATGACGGCCAGCAGCTGGAGGGCGGCCAGCGTCCCGTCGCCGGTGGTGGCGTGGTCGAGGAAGACGAGGTGGCCGGACTGTTCGCCGCCCAGGCTGTAGCCGCCCCTGCGCATCTCCTCCACGACGTACCGGTCGCCCACCTTGGTGCGCGCCACCTTCACGCCCCAGCGGGCGACGGCGTTCTCCAGGCCCAGGTTGGACATCACCGTGGCCACCAGCGTCTTCTTCCGCAGCTCCTTGCGGGCGTGCAGCTCCCCGGTGCAGATGGCCATGATGGCGTCGCCGTCCACCACGCGGCCGTTCTCGTCCACCACGATCAGCCGGTCCGCGTCGCCGTCCAGGGCCAGGCCCACCTGGGCGCCGTGCTTCACCACCGCCTTGGACAGGTTCTCCGGGTAGAGCGCGCCGCACTTGTTGTTGATGTTCTTCCCGTCCGGCGACACGCCCAGCGGGATGACCTTGGCGCCCAGCTCCTCCAGCACCGCCGGCGCCACCCGGTACGCCGCGCCGTTGGCGCAGTCCACCGCGATGGTCAGCCCCTCCAGGGTCAGCTCGCGCGGGAAGGTGTTCTTGAGGAAGACGATGTACCGGCCGCGGGCGTCCTCCAGGCGGACCGCCCGGCCGATCTTGGTGGCGGTGGGGCGGATCTGGTCCATCGACCCGGAGGAGACCAGGTCCTCGATCTTCGCCTCCGTCTCGTCCGGGAGCTTGAACCCGTCGCGCCAGAAGAACTTGATGCCGTTGTCCTGGTAGGGGTTGTGCGAGGCGGAGATCACCGCCCCCGCGTCCGCGCGCATGGAGGTGGTGAGGTTGGCGATGGCCGGCGTCGGCATGGGCCCCACCATCGCCACGTCCACGCCCATGGAGTTGATGCCGGCGGCCAGCGCCTGCTCCAGCATGTAGCCGGAGAGCCGGGTGTCCTTGCCGATGACCACCCGGTGGCGGTGGTTGCCGTTGCGGATCAGGTACGCGAGCGCCCGCCCCAGCTGCATCGCCACCTCGGCGGTCATCGGGTAGACGTTGGCCACCCCGCGCACGCCGTCCGTGCCGAACAGCCGCTCCCCGCCTTCCTTCGCGATCGCGCTCATCCTGTACGCCATTCTGCCTCCGCCTCCCGGCCCTGTCGGCCCCCTTCGCGCGGGGGTTCAACGTAGGGACCCGGGGGTCCCCCTGCAACCGCTAGGCCCTGGCCGGCGTTCCGAAGGCGTCACCGGCCTCAGCCGCCAGCCGGACGGCGTCCGCCACCGCCAGTGCGTCCCGCGCCTCGGCCGCGTCGTGGACCCGCACCACGTCCGCTCCGCCGAGGGCGGCCACGGCGGCCACCGAGCCCAGCGTGGCCCACAGACGCTCGGCGGCCGGCTTGCCCCCACTGAGCGCGCCGAGGAAGGACTTCCGGCTGGTCCCCACCAGCACCGGGTGGCCCAGCTGGCGGAAGTCCCCCAGCCGGCGCAGGAGCGCCAGGTTGTGCCCGGCGGTCTTCCCGAAGCCGATGCCGGGGTCCACCAGCACCTGTTCGGGGGCCAGGCCCGCCTCCACCGCCCGGGCCGCCGCGCCGTGGAGGAACGCCAGCACCTCCTCCACCACGTCCTGGTAGCGCGGGGCCGCCTGCATGGTCTGCGGCGTGCCCTGCATGTGCATCACGCAGAGGGCGGCCTTCGACTTCGCCTGCGCCACCACGGCCAGCAGGCCCGGATCGGCGCTCAGGCCGCTGATGTCGTTCACCAGCGTCGCGCCCGCGGCCAGGGCCTCCTCCGCCACCGCGGCCTTGGTGGTGTCGATGGAGATGGGCGCCCCGGTGGACTGGAGCAGCCGCTTCACCACGGGGAGGACCCGCCGCAGCTCCTCGCCCGGGTCGACGGGCGCCGCGCCGGGCCGGCTGGACTCGCCGCCGACGTCGAGCAGATCCGCCCCCGCGCGCGCCAGCGCCTCGCCCTGCGCGACCGCCTGGTCGGCCTCCAGGAACCTCCCCCCGTCCGAGAAGGAGTCCGGGGTGACGTTCACCACGCCCATCACCAGGGTGCGCTTGCCCAGCGGGAAGACCCTGTCGCCCACGCGCAGCACGCGCTCGGCAGGGATCGCCAGAAGGCGCCCCAGCGCGGCCGCCAGCTCGCGCAGCTCCGGCTCCTTCGCGGCGGCCTCCCGCACCCGCTCCAGCTGATCGCGCCGGCCGCTGAGCAGCGCCGTGCCGGGCCGCTTCGCCTGGTCCCCGGCGACGTAGGCGGGGAACTCCTCCCTTCCAGGGGCCGAGGACGCTTCGGACAGCGCGCGCAGGAAGCGCCCCTCGACCCTGGTCAGGCCGGTGAGCAGCACCTGCGCGTGGGGGATCTTCTCGAACAGGTATTCGCGCGCCGGGCGGGGCAACCCCAGGCGCGCGAAGGCCAGGTCCAGGTCCTCGGACCTGTCCTGGCACAGGGCGCGGGCGACGATCATGTCGCCCTGGGTTATGCCTTGTTCGGCTCCATCTTGGGGAGCCCCTCGAGCGCGTCGAGGATCTTCCGCTTGTCCTTCTTCTCCTGCTTGGGCGGCGCGGTGACCCGAGGCGCCGGGCGCTCGCGGGTGATGGTCCCGCCCTGCACGAGGACGTTCACGTCCTCCGCCTCCAGCGTCTCGTACTCCAGCAGCGCCTCGGCGATCCGCCCGAGGATCTGCTCGTTCTCCTGGAGCAGCTTCTTCGCCCGGTCGTACTGCTGGACGACGATGTTGCGGACCTCGGCGTCGATCTGCCGGGCCACGTCCTCGGAGTAGTCCGGCCGGGTGGCGAAGTCGCGGCCCAGGAACACCTCGCCCTCGCGGTTGCCGAAGGCCAGGGGCCCCAGCTTCTCGCTCATGCCCCAGCGGCAGACCATGGCGCGCGCCAGCTGGGTGGCGTGCTCGATGTCCTGGGCGGCGCCGGAGCTCATCTCGTCGAAGGTCAGCTCCTCGGCGATGCGGCCGCCCATGGCCATGGCGATCTGATCGAGCGCGTTCTTCTTGTAGTAGTTGACCTTGTCCTCGGTGGGCAGGGTGAAGGTGACGCCCAGCGCGGGGCCGCGCGGGATGATGGTCACCTTGTGGAGCGGGTCGCAGCCGGGGAGGAGCTTGGCCACCAGGGTGTGGCCCGCCTCGTGGAAGGCGGTGTTCCGCTTCTCCTTCTCCGTCATGATCATGGACTTCCGCTCGGGGCCCATGAGGACCTTGTCCTTGGCCGCCTCGAAGTCCGTGCTGTCCACCCGCTCCTTGTTCTGCCGGGCGGCGAAGAGGGCCGCCTCGTTGACCAGGTTCTCGAGATCCGCGCCGGTCATGCCGGGCGTGCCGCGGGCGATGATGTCCAGGTCCACCTCGGGCGCCAGCGGCACCCGCTTGGTGTGCACCTTGAGGACGCCGATGCGGCCCTTGAGGTCGGGGCGCGGGACGACGATCCGCCGGTCGAAGCGGCCGGGGCGCTGGAGCGCCGGGTCCAGCACGTCCGGGCGGTTGGTGGCGGCGATCAGGATCACGCCCTCGTTGGACTCGAAGCCGTCCATCTCCACCAGCAGCTGGTTGAGGGTCTGCTCGCGCTCGTCGTGACCGCCGCCCAGGCCGGCGCCGCGGTGGCGGCCGACGGCGTCGATCTCGTCGATGAAGATGATGCAGGGGGCGTTCTTCTTGCCCTGCTCGAACAGGTCGCGCACGCGGCTGGCGCCCACGCCCACGAACATCTCCACGAAGTCGGAGCCGGAGATGGAGAAGAAGGGCACGCCCGCCTCGCCGGCCACCGCCTTGGCCAGCAGCGTCTTGCCGGTGCCCGGCGGGCCCATCATCAGCACGCCCTTGGGGATGCGGCCGCCCAGCTTGGTGAACTTCTTGGGGTCCTTGAGGAAGGCGATGATCTCCTCCAGCTCCTCCTTGCACTCGTCGATGCCCGCCACGTCGGCGAAGGTCACCTTGTTGTGGCTCTCCGAGAGCAGCTTGGCCTTCGACTTGCCGAAGGTCATCGCCTTGCCGCCGGTCCCCTGCAGCTGGCGCATGAAGAAGATGAAGAAGAGGAAGAGCAGGATGATGGGCACCCACTGAGAGAGGAGCGCGAGCAACAGCCCGTTGCCCTCCTCGGGGAGCACCTTCACGTCCACCCCCTGGCCGCTCATCTTCTCGAGCAGGGCCACGTCCGGCGCGGGGCCGGTGGCGCGGAACTCGGTGTTGGAGTCCGTGAAGGTGCCGCTGTACTCCGTGCCCTTGATCTGGAGCGACTTGACCTTGTGCTCCTCGACCTTGTGCTGGAGCGAGGTGAAGGTCAGCTCCTGGACCTCTTTGCCGGTGTTCGAGAAGAACTGATAGAACGCGACGAAGAGGATGATCAGGATCACCCAGAGACCGATCGTCTTGTAGCTGGAACGCACTTGCGAATGCCCCCGACCGTCGACTGACGGCAGCGGATCCCAGAACTGCGGAACCCCTGTCCACTATTCGGCCTCTATAACCGACAAGGCCGCCCCTTGCTCGGCTCCCCTTGATTGTAGAGCGCCCGGGCCGAGAGGTACCACTCCGAGCGAGCATTCCCGGCTTTTCTAGGCCAGTACCCGACGATCCAGACCA
>DASRBA010000314.1:0-8396 GCA_035637895.1 Myxococcaceae bacterium | reverse complement strand
GGGATCCGCAACATCCTCACCAAGTCCCAGGGCAGCCGGAACCCGCACAACGTGCTCAAGGCCACCGTGGCGGGGCTGAAGTCGCTCCGCTCCCCGGAGCAGGTCTCGCGCATGCGCGGCCGCGACATCGAGGTGGAGAAGAAGAAGGCGTCGTAGGAGCGCCGACAGGACACGCCATGGGCTCACTCAAGGTCACGCTGAAGAAGAGCTTCTCCGGGTCGTCCGCCGACCAGCTCGCCGCCATCACCGGCCTGGGGCTGCGGAAGTTCGGCGACACCCGACTGTTGCCGGACACCCCCGAGGTGCGCGGGATGGTGTTCAAGATGCAGCACCTGGTGTCGGCGGAGCCGGTCCAGGAGGAGTACAAGAAGCGCAAGCGGATGAAGCCGCGGAAGGTGCGCGCGCGCGAAGCCGCCCGGGCAAAGCGGGCGCAGGCGGCGCCCAAGTAGGGCACTTTTTTTCCGGAACGAGGACACGTCATGGCTTCGCTGCACGAGCTGAAGGCACCCCACAACAGCCGCCACCGCAAGAAGCGGGTGGGCCGCGGGCAGGGGAGCGGCCTGGGCAAGACCGCCGGCCGCGGCGGCAAGGGCCAGAAGGCCCGCTCCGGCAACATGCGCTTCGAGGGCTTCGAGGGCGGCCAGAGCCCGCTCCAGCGCCGGCTGCCCAAGTTCGGCTTCATCTCGCCGAACCGGGTGACCTACGCCGTGGTCAACGTGGGGGACCTGGAGCGGTTCGACGCCGGGGCCACCGTGGACGAGGACGCCCTCCGCAAGGCGCGGCTGGTCCGCTCCACCCACGAGGACGGCATCAAGATCCTCGGGCAGGGGAAGCTCTCCAGGAAGCTCACCGTGAAGGCGCACAAGTTCTCCGCCACCGCCAGGGAGGCCATCGAGAAGGCCGGCGGGCAGGTGGTGGAGGTGGCGCTGATGGAGCACAAGCCGGAGTCGGCCGCCAAGGCCCACGCCGGCAAGGGCGTCAAGCCCGCTCCCAAGGCGCAGGCCTGAGCGCCGCCGCCGTCTTTCTGATGTAGTGCGCCCTCCGAGGGATCGCCCATGGCACTGAACGCCATCACCAACGTCTTCCGGGTCGCGGAGCTCCGCGCCCGCCTCGCCTACACCCTGGCCCTGCTGGCGGTGTACCGGGTCGGCATCTTCATCAACACGCCGGGCGTCGACCGGGCGGCGATGAACGCGTTCATGGAGTCGCAGAAGAAGGCCGGCGGCCTGGTGAACCTGTTCAACCTCTTCTCCGGCGGCGCGCTGGAGCAGATGTCGATCTTCGGCCTGGGCATCATGCCGTACGTCTCCGCCTCCATCATCATGCAGCTGCTGGCGGTGGTGGTGCCCTCCCTGGAGCGGTTGCAGAAGGAGGGCGGGGCGGGCCGGCAGAAGCTGAACCAGTACACCCGCTACGGGTCGGTGGGCCTCTCCATCGTCCAGGGCATCGGCATCGCCCGGTGGCTGGCGTCGCTGGGCCGCGGCGGGCAGGCCAACCGCTCCGGGATCAACGAGGTGGTGGTCCCCGTCGACAACTGGTGGTTCACCCTGATGACGGTGATCAGCCTCGCCGCCGGCACCGCGTTCATCATGTGGCTGGGTGAGCGGATCACCGAGCGCGGCATCGGCAACGGCATCTCGCTGATCATCTTCGCGGGCATCGTGGCCCGCGTGCCCTCCGCCGCCAAGCAGCTGTGGGACCTCAAGGCGGCGGACTCGCTGGACACCGGGCGCATCGTGGCGCTGGTGGCGTTCATGCTGCTGGTGATCGGGGTGGTCGTCTACATGGAGCGGGGGATGCGGAGGATCCCCGTCCAGTACGCCAAACGCATGGCGGGGCGGCGGATGTTCGCCGGCCAGGCGACGTACTTCCCGATGAAGGTGAACATCTCCGGCGTCATCCCGCCCATCTTCGCCGGCGCCATCCTGTCCTTCCCGGCCACACTGGGGAACTGGCTGCCGTTCATGACCACGCTGGAGCGGGCGCTCTCCGCCAACGTCTGGCTCTACGACGGCGTGTTCGTGCTGCTGATCATCTTCTTCAGCTACTTCTACACCGCGCTCACCTTCCGCGCGGACGACGTGGCGGACAACATCAAGAAGCAGGGCGGGTACATCCCCGGCATCCGCCCCGGCCGCCAGACGGCGGACTTCATCGAACGGGTGCTCTACCGCGTCACCTTCGGCGGCGCGGTCTACCTGGCCATCATCTGCGTCATCCCCACCGTCATCTCCAACCTGATGGGCGTGCCCTTCCGCTTCGGCGGCACCGCGCTGCTGATCGTGGTGGGCGTGGCGCTGGATACCGTGCAGCAGATCGAGGGCCACCTGATCAGCCGCAACTACGAGGGCTTCGCCGGGCCGCGCGGCCCGCGGATCCGCGGCCGCCTCACCCGGGCGGCGGCGTAGGAAGGGCGGCGCGCCATGGACCTCATCCTCTTCGGGCCCCCGGGCGCGGGGAAGGGCACCCAGGCCAAGAAGCTGGTGGCCGAGCTGGGCATCCCCCAGATCTCCACCGGCGACATCCTCCGCGACCACGCCCGCCGCGGCACGGAGCTGGGCCAGAAGGCCAAGCCGTTGATGGACGCCGGCAAGCTGGTGCCGGACGAGATCATGATCCCCCTGGTGGACACCCGGCTGCGCGAGCCGGACTGCGCCAAGGGCTTCATCCTGGACGGCTACCCGCGGACCATTCCGCAGGGCGAGGCCGTCGACAAGAGCCTGCAGTCCATGGGGCGGAAGATCGGCCTGGTGATCTCGCTGGAGGTCCCGGACCAGGTGATCGTCGAGCGGGTGTCCGGCCGGCGGTCCTGCCCCAAGGACGGCAGCGTGTACCACGTGGTCTCCAACCCGCCGAAGCGGCCGGGCTTCTGCGACCAGTGCGACACCGGGCTGGTGCAGCGGGACGACGACAAGGCGGAGAAGGTGACGGCGCGCCTGCAGGCCTTCCACCAGCAGACGGCGCCGCTGAAGTCGCTCTACCAGGAGCGGGGGTTGCTGCGCAGGATTGACGGAGTGGGGTCCCCCGATGGCATCTTCGCGGAAGTGAGGCAGGCCATCGCAAAGGCGGGGAAGTGATTCGCGGAGAAAAAGGACCGACGGTCCCCTGGAACATGTCGCAGGTCGGGGTCAAGAAACCCGAGGAGATCGAGCTGATGCGCCAGGCGGGCCGCATCGTCTCCGAGATCCTCGACGAGCTGGAGAAGGCGGTGGCGCCCGGGGTCACCACCTGGGACCTGGACCAGTTGGCGGAGCGGCTCATCTACCAGAAGGGCGCCCAGCCGGCCTTCAAGGGCTACCTGGGCTTCCCGGCGTGCCTCTGCGCCTCCATCAACGAGGAGGTCGTCCACGGCATCCCTTCGCGCAAGCGGGCGCTGAGGGAAGGCGACCTGATGAAGCTGGACTTCGGCGTGAAGTTCCAGGGCTGGTTCGGCGACTCGGCGCGCACGGTGCCGGTGGGGCAGGTGAGCGACGAGGCGAAGGCCCTCCTGGAGGCCACCCGCGAGTCGCTCTTCAAGGGCATCGAGCAGATGAAGCCGGGCAACCGCATCGGCGACATCGGCGCCGCCGTGCAGCAGTACGTGGAGGCCCGCGGCTTCTCCGTGGTGAAGGACTTCGTGGGCCACGGCATCGGCACCAAGCTGCACGAGGCGCCCCAGGTGCCCAACCACGGCCGCCCCGGCGACGGCATGCGCCTGCGCGCCGGGATGGTCCTGGCCATCGAGCCCATGGTCAACGTGGGCACCGACAAGGTCGAGGTCCTGGAGGACGACTGGACGGCCGTCACCCTGGACCGGAAGCTGTCCTCGCACTGGGAGCACACCGTGCTGATCACCGAGGGCGGCCCGGAGATCCTCACCCGGACGGCCGCCTGAGGGCAGGCGGCCAGGCACCGAAATACCGCGAGGAGACGGGCGGTTAGCCCATCTTGGCGCGTCGGGTCAGCGGGGGACTTGCCGACCTGGGCGCAAGCTGGTAGACGGCGCCCCTTTCGCGAAGATTTTCACTGACTTAGGAAGGAACGAAGGTTGCCGAAGGACGATGCCATTGAAGTCGAGGGGACGGTGATGGAGCCGCTCCCGAACGCGATGTTTCGGGTGCAGCTGGAGAACGGGCACAAGGTCCTCGCGCATATCTCCGGGAAGATGCGCATGCACTTCATCCGCATCCTCCCCGGCGACAAGGTCAAGGTGGAGCTGTCCCCCTACGACCTGACCCGCGGCCGCATCACGTACCGCGCCAAGTAGACCGAAGAGGATTTCAACGCCATGAAGGTTCGCGCCAGCGTCAAGAAGATCTGCGACAAGTGCAAGGTGATCCGCCGCAAGGGCGTGGTGCGGGTGATCTGCGCCGCCAATCCGCGGCACAAGCAGCGCCAGGGTTAACGAGCAGCACGGGAAGGACGAAGAACGAAGATGGCTCGCATCGCCGGTATCGATCTCCCCATGCAGAAGCGGGTGGTGATCGCCCTCACGTACATCTACGGGATCGGCCGCAGGACGGCCCTCAACATCGTCACCAAGGCGGGCATCGACCTGGCCACGCGGACCAAGGACCTCACCGAGGACCAGACCCGCAAGATCCGCGAGCTGATCGAGGGGAACTACAAGGTGGAAGGCGACCTCCGGCGCGAGGTCACCATGAACATCAAGCGGCTGATGGACCTGGGCTGCTACCGCGGCCTGCGGCACCGCAAGGGCCTCCCCGTCCGCGGCCAGCGCACGCACACCAACGCGCGGACCCGCAAGGGCCCCAAGCGCGGGATCATCCGGCCCAAGGCCGTGGCGCCCACCGGCCGCGGCGGCGCCTAGTCACTCCTTTTCTGAACGCACCCCACACGAGGAAGAGCGGAATTCATGGCTGACGAAGTGAAGGAAGGCGCGGCGCCGGCGGCCCCCGAGGGCGGCGCCGAGGCGGCGGCGAAGAAGGTCAAACGGAAGGCGAAGAAGAACATCCTCAACGGGATCGTCCACGTCCAGTCGACCTTCAACAACACCATCATCACCATCTGCGACGTCTCCGGGAACGTGATCTCCTGGTCGTCGGCCGGCGCCCGCGGCTTCAAGGGCAGCCGCAAGTCCACCCCGTTCGCCGCCCAGGTCGCGGCGGGCGACGCGGCCGCCAAGGCCATGGAGCACGGGCTGAAGAACGTCACCGTGCTGGTGAAGGGCCCCGGGGCCGGGCGGGAGTCCGCCCTGCGCGCCCTCGCCGCGGCGGGCCTGAAGATCGGCACCATCCGCGACGTGACCCCCATCCCGCACAACGGATGCCGGCAGCCCAAGCGCCGCCGCGTCTAGACCACCTCGAAGGAGCGATACCCAAGTGGCTCGTTACACCGCCAGCGCCTGCCGCATCTGCCGGCGCGAAAACCTCAAGATGTACCTGAAGGGCGACCGCTGCTACACGGACAAGTGCGCGATCGAGCGGCGCCCGTACCCGCCCGGCCAGCACGGCCAGGGCCGCGTGAAGTTCTCCAACTACGGCGTGCAGCTCCGCGAGAAGCAGAAGGTGAAGCGGATGTACGGCCTGCTGGAGAACCAGTTCCGCGGCTACTTCGCCCGCGCCGCCTCCGCCAAGGGCAAGACCGGCGAGACGCTCTTGCAGCAGCTGGAGCTCCGGCTGGACAACGTCGTCTTCCGGATGGGCTTCGCCGACACCCGCAACGAGGCGCGCCAGCTGGTCCGGCACGGCCACTTCACGGTGAACGGGAAGCGGGTGAACATCCCCTCCTTCGGCGTCCGCCCGGGCAGCTCGGTGGAGGTGGCGGACAAGAGCAAGAAGGTGCTCCGCATCCAGGAGGCGCTGGAGACCGTGGACCGCCGCGGCGTCCCCCAGTGGCTGGAGGTGGACAAGAAGGCGTTCAAGGGCACGGTGAAGTCGGTCCCCAACCGGGAAGACCTGACCATGCCCATCCAGGAGCAGCTCATCGTCGAGCTCTACTCCAAGTAGGAGCCGGCGAAGCCCGCCCAAGGCCGTTACACAACGCGATTCCCCGCGCGCGTCCTCCCACCGTCCTGGTGGGTACGTCGGTGGCGCACGCGGCATGAAGAGGAAGCAAAGCAAAAATGGCAGACACGTTCTTGGCGAAGAACTGGCGTGACCTGATCAAGCCCCGCCGGATGGAGGTCGATCAGGACTCCCTCAACCAGACCTACGGGAAGTTCACCGCGGAGCCGCTGGAGCGGGGCTTTGGGACGACGCTGGGCAACTCGCTCCGGCGGGTCCTGCTGTCCTCCCTGCAGGGCGCGGCGATCTCGTCGGTGAAGATCGAGGGCGTGGACCACGAGTTCACCACCGTCCCCGAGGTGTCGGAGGACGTGACGGACATCGTCCTCAACCTCAAGGAAGTCCTCCTCCGGATGCACACCAACGATCCGAAGACGCTCCGGATCGAGGCCGAGGGGCCCAAGGAGATCAAGGCGGGCGACATCATCGCCGACGAGCAGGTGGAGATCCTCAACCCTGGCCACCACGTCTGCACCCTCTCCGAAGGCGGCAAGCTCCGGATGGAGATGATCTGCCAGCGCGGCCGCGGCTACGTGCCGGCGCTGAACAACAAGGTGCAGGGCGCGCCCATCGGGACCATCCCCATCGACTCGCTCTTCTCGCCCATCCGCAAGGTCAACTACCAGGTCACCAACGCCCGCGTCGGCCAGGTGACCGACTTCGACAAGCTGACCCTCGAGGTGTGGACGGACGGCTCGGTGACCCCGCAGGACGCGGTCGCCTACGCGGCGAAGATCATCAAGGAGCAGCTGTCCGTCTTCATCAACTTCGACGAGACGGAGGAGCCGCTCCCCGCCGAGGCGCCGAAGGAGGAGGCCAAGCTCAACGAGAACCTGTTCCGTTCCGTGGACGAGCTGGAGCTCTCGGTGCGTTCGGCCAACTGCCTGCAGCAGGCGAACATCAAGACCATCGGCGACCTGGTGCAGCGCACCGAGGCCGAGATGCTGAAGACCAAGAACTTCGGCCGCAAGTCGCTGAAGGAGATCAAGGAGATCCTGGCGGAGATGGGCCTGTCGCTGGGGATGAAGCTGGAGAACTGGCCTCCGAAGACGCCGCCGCCCGCGCAGCCCAAGGCGTAGGCGTCTGCCCAGAAGCACCACGAGCGACCGCCGGGTACCTGACACGGCCCGGCCGGTCCAGCACCGCAGGAGAGGGACATGCGCCACAAGAAGGGCCAGCGGAAGCTGCAGCGCACCACCAGCCACCGGCTGGCCATGCTGTCCAACATGGTGACCTCGCTGCTCCAGCACGAGCGGATCGAGACCACCATCCCCAAGGCCAAGGAGGCCCGCCCCATCGCGGAGCGGATGATCACCCTGGGCAAGCGGGGAGGCCTGTCCAACGTCCGCCTGGCGGCGCGCACCGTTCGCAGCAAGGCGGTGCTCACCAAGGTGTTCGGCGAGCTGGCCAAGCGCTTCGCGGAGCGGAAGGGCGGCTACACCCGCATCACCCGCACCGGCTTCCGCCGCGGCGACGCCGCCCAGATGGCCATCCTGGAGCTGGTGGACCGCGGCGAGGGCAACGAGAAGCAGGAAGCGGCGGAAGAGAAGGACGAGTAGCGGAGAGGCTTCGCGTCTCCGACCAGTCGCCAGCGCGGCGCGGGTGGGAACGGCGAGACCCCGGGCCAGGCCCGCGGAGAGGCTTTCGCGTCTCCGACCGGGCTACCGGCCGCGGCAGGTCGCGTTCACCCGCGGCGGAGCCGGAGGCCTGACGGAGGTGGGCTACTGCCTCGGCTCGCCGTCCTTGATCAGCCACACGTCGCCGTCGTCCGTGCGCAGCTGCAGGTCCTGGATGCGCATGTCCGGCGACGCGGCGGCGTCGTTGTCGCCCTTGAGCTGCTTGAGGTTGAAGGTCAGCGTCCCGCCGTTGGGCTCCACCGTGCCCACCGCGGTGCGGAACTTCCGGTTCACCACCACCGTCACCTCACGCCAGGCGGACCCGGAGTCGTTCTTGATCATGAAGACCGGGCGCCCCGCCACCTCGGTGGAGATGAGGTGCGCGCCCAGGTGGTTCCCGCCCCCGCCGGGGAAGGCGATGAAGAACGAGGTGACGCTGAGGAACAGCCAGCCGGCGATGATGGCCGCCTTGTACTTGAAGTAGCGGTCCCGGTTCCGGAAGTCGTCCCAGGTGTCCGCCAGGAGCCCGGCGGCGTTGAGGACGGTGTCCAGCGCGCCCTCGCGCAGCCGCTGCTTCACGTCCTGCGGCTGGCTGCGGAGCTTGAGCCCGCTGGTGCGCGCGGCGATCTCCGGGTTGCTCGCCGTGACCGGGGTGCCGCCCAGGGAGGGCCGGGCCGCCGAGAGCGCCGGGCCGGGCGTGCGCGAGCCGCTGGTGCGCAGCGGGGAGGCGGGCGGGCCCGGAGGCGCGGCCAGGGGCGGGATGGCGGGCGGGGCC
>DASRBA010000313.1:0-19995 GCA_035637895.1 Myxococcaceae bacterium | reverse complement strand
CCCCGACGAGTGGAGCCCCGGCAGCGGCGTCCCCGCGGCCATCGCCGCGGCGAGCGTCTTCGGCTCCACCCCGCCGACCCAGATCATCGCGCCCTTCACCCCCGCCCGCCCGTACTCGCTGAAGTCCTCCGCGGCCATCATCGGCTTGGCGTCCAGGACCTTGTCCGGGCCCAGCGCGGCGCCCAGCGCGGTCTTCAATCGCGCCACCACCTCCGGCTCGTTGTACGTCGCGTAGTTCCCCTCCACCCGCTCCACCAGCGGCGGCTTCGGCGCGTTCGCCGCCATCGCCTCCGCCTTCGCGATGCGCTCGATCCCCTCCAGGATGTGCTTGCGCACCTCTTCCCGGTAGGTGCGCACCGTGAGCTGCAGCTTCACCTCGTCCGGGATGATGTTGTGCTTCGTCCCTCCGTGGATGGAGCCCACCGTGAGCACCGCCGGGTCGAACGGGCTGTTCTCGCGCGAGACCAGCGTCTGGAACGCCAGGATCGCCCGCGCCGAGATGACGATGGGATCCACCGTCCGTTCCGGCGCCGACCCGTGCCCGCCGCGCCCGTAGAAGGTGACGTTCACCGAATCCACCGCCGCCAGCGCGTACCCGTTCACCAGCGCCGCCGTCCCCGACGGCTGGTTCGACATGTCGTGGACCATCAGGGCCACGTCCGGCTTGGGGAACCGGGTGAACAGCCCGTCCTTGAGCATGTTCGCCGCGCCGCCCATGCCCTCCTCCGCGGGCTGCCCCACCATCATCAGCGTCCCCCGCCACTGGCCCTTCATCTTCGCCAGCACGGTCGCCGTGCCCACCCACGACGCCATGTGCACGTCATGCCCGCACGCGTGCATCACCGGCACCGCCACGCCCGACGGGTCCTTGGCGGTCTCGCGGCTGGCGCACTTGACCGAGTCCGCCTCCTTCACCGGGAGGGCGTCCATGTCCGTCCGCAGCATCACCGTCGGCCCGGCGCCGTTCTTCATGATCCCCACCACGCCGTACCCGCCGACCTTCTCGGTGACCTCGAACCCCAGCGCCTTCAGCCTGGCCGCCATCTTGGCGGACGTCTTCGCCTCCTGGAGGGACAGCTCCGGGTGCTGGTGGAGGTCGCAGTACAGCGTCTCCAGTTGCGGATACAGCGCGTCGGCCGCCGACTTCAGCGCGTCAGGGCTTCCACCGGCGGCGAGCGACAGGGCAGCAGCGAGGGCGGGCAGGAACATGCCCGCTACTTACGACGACTCTTCTTCCCGCGTGGCGGGTTTTTCAATTTCACCGGCTTCGAAGAAGCCGCCTTGTGCCCCTTCTGGGGCCTGGCGGCCGGCCCCTCCTCCCCCCCGCCGCCCTCCGACAGGTACTCCACCTCCGGCTCGCCCGGCGCGCGGTACACGTCCACCGGGTGCTTCGCGTCCACGCCGCGGGTGATCACGAAGTCCTCGGGCTCGGCCCTGGCGGCCTCGCGCTCCAGCCGCGCCTTCTCCTCCTGGTCCATCCGCGCCTTCTCCGCCTCCACCTGCCCCCGCTCCCCCGGCGACATCCGCATCACCCGCTTCGCGAACGCCTTGGTGTCCAGCGAGTGCCTCGCGTACACCGCCTGCGACGCCTCCTGCTGCTCGCGGATGATCTGCGCGCGCTCCTCCGCGGACATCTCCTGGGGCGGCTTGTTCCCGTGGGCGGCCTCCACCTTCGCCAGCGCGGCCTTCTCCTCGCGCTCCGCCGCCGCGACGTCCTGCGTCGAGATGTCCTGCGCCCGCGCCGCGCGCGGGGCCACCGCCACCACCGCCAGGGCTCCCACCAGCGCGCTGCGCAGCACCCGTCGCACGGCCGCCAGCCTAGCCCGGCCTCCACCAGGAGTAGAGGATCGCGGCGACGACCACCAGGGCCAGCCACACCAGGCGGCGGGCGCGTTCGCGCAGGGTGGGGGGCGGGGGCGGCGGCTGCACCAGCGCGGCCTTCACCTCAGGCGCGTCGCGCAGGGCCTGGCAGAGCGCCACCCTCCGCTCCACCCGCGGCCCGCCGCCGCCGGCCCAGGTTGCCCCGCCGTCCAGCGCCCGAGCCAGCGCCGCCGCGGCCGCGCGCTCCTCGGCATCCTCCAGCGCCTCCGCCGGCGGATTGACCACCCCTGCCAGCGCGGCCTCCAGCTCCGCCAGCGCCCGGAACAGCATCACGTCCCCCGCCTCCGCGGAGATGCCCAACCCCCCCGCGAAGGACTCCCGCGGCTGCGCCTCCAGCACCCTCGCCACCAGCGCCAGCCGGGCGCGCCCGCCGAGGCGGTCGCACGCGCGGAGCAGCTCCGAGTCGTCGGGCATGGGAGCCCGGCCGCCAAGCGCGGCGCGAAGGAGGGCGTCGAAGAGGCGGAGCAGCACCCTGCCGGCGGGCATGGGCCGGAATCTATCCCGCCCCCGGTTGCCAAGCCGCACTCCCGCGGGCGATCCTGGGGCGGCGGAACCGCGTCTCCTCACCCGTCCCGCCCTCTGAAGAATGCACTCCAATATGAAGAGCAGCGACCCCAGCTCCGACGGGAAGACGGTCATGACCATGCCCGGCGGCGCCGCCGGGACGCCGCCGCCGCCCCAGTCCCAGCCCGCGGGCACCATCCTCGAGGCGGGCTCCACCGTCGGCCAGTACGAGCTGATCCGCGAGATCGGCAGCGGCGGCATGGGGACGGTCTACCTGGCGCGCGACACCCGCCTCGGCCGCCGGGTGGCGATCAAGTTCCTCCACACCACCGACGACGAGCTCACCCAGCGCTTCATCCTCGAGGCGCGCACCACCGCCAGCTGCAGCCACGAGAACATCGTCGTCATCCACGAGGTGGGCGAGCACGCCGGCATGCCCTTCATGGTGCTCGAGTTCCTCTCGGGCCAGCCGCTGAAGAAGGTCATCGCCGGGCAGCGGGTGCCGGCGGCGCGCGCGGTGGAGCTGATCGTCCCCGTGGTCCGGGCGCTGGCCTGCGCCCACGGCCAGAGCATCGTCCACCGCGACCTCAAGCCGGAGAACATCATCCTCACCGACTCCGGCACCATCAAGGTGCTCGACTTCGGCATCGCCAAGGTGCTCCAGGGCAACGAGCCGGCGCCCCAGGCGGCCGCCATGGCAGCCCCCGGCGCGCCCCGCGGCGCGGACGGGACCGACCTCACCCAGGCCGGCTCCATCCTCGGCACGCTCCCGTTCATGGCGCCCGAGCAGTGGGCCGGCGCGCCCGACGTGGACCACCGCGCGGACCTCTGGGCGGTGGGGATCATCCTGTACCAGATGCTCGCCGGGCAGCACCCGCTGGCCCCGCTGCAAGGGCTCCAGCTGGTCGTCACCCGGGACATGCGCCAGCCCATGCCGCCCCTGCGGCAGGCGGCGCCCGACGTGCCGGCGGAGCTGGCGGCGGTGGTGGACCGCTGCCTGCGCAAGCCCCGCGAGATGCGCTGGCCGGACGCGCTCTCGCTGATGCGCGCGCTGGAGCCGTTCCTCCCCGGCCGCGCCTCGCGCGAGCTGCGCGTGGAGGAGGCGCCCTACGCCGGCCTCAGCTCCTTCCAGGAGTCGGACGCGGACCGCTTCTTCGGCCGCTCGCGCGAGATCATCGCGCTGGTGAACCGGCTGCGAGACCGCCCGGTGATGGCGGTCGTCGGCCCGTCCGGCGCGGGCAAGTCCTCCTTCATCCGCGCGGGCGTGGTGCCCGTGCTCAAGCGCTCCGGCGTGCCCTGGGAGGCGATCATCATCCGCCCGGGCCGCGACCCGCTGGGCGCGCTGGCCGCCGTCGTCGCGCCCTTCGTCATCAGCTCCGCCACCCTCGAGGACGAGATCGACCAGCAGCGCAAGCTGGTGGAGCGCCTGCGCCAGGAGCCCGGCTACGCCGGCACGGTCCTCCGCGGCCGCGCCCGCCGCCAGAAGGGCAACATCCTCCTCTTCGTCGACCAGACCGAGGAGCTCTACACGCAGGTGGCCGACCCCGCCGAACGACTGGCCTTCACCGCCTGCCTGGCCGGCGTGGCGGACGACGCCACCGCGCCCACCCGCGTCGTCGTCTCCCTGCGCTCGGACTTCCTGGACCGCGTCTCCGAGGACGAGGCGTTCATGGCGGAGGTCACCCAGGGCCTGTTCTTCCTCACCGCGCCCCAGGGCGACGGCCTGCGCGACGCGCTGGTCCAGCCGGCGGAGATGGCCGGCTACCGCTTCGAGTCGACTCAGCTGGTGGACCAGATGCTCGAGGGCCTCCAGTCCATCCAGGGCGCGCTCCCCTTGCTCCAGTTCGCCGCCACGCGGATGTGGGACGCGCGAGACCCGGCGCGCAAGCTGCTCACCCAGCGCGCGTACGACGAGATGGGCGGCATCGCCGGCGCGCTCGCCACCCACGCGGACAGCGTGCTGGCGGCGCTCTCCCCGCCCGAGCAGTCGCTGGTCCGGGCCATGCTGATGCGCCTGGTCTCCCCGGAGCGCACCCGCGCCATCGTCTCCATGGACGACCTGCTGGAGCTGTCGCCCGACGCGGACGAGGTGCAGCGGCTGACGCAGCACCTGGTGCAGGCGCGCCTTCTGGTCATCCAGGTGGGCGGGCCGGGCATGGGGGCGACGGTGGAGCTGGTCCACGAATCGCTCATCCAGACCTGGCCCATGCTCCGGCGCTGGCTGGACGAGAGCCAGGAGGACGCCGCCTTCCTGGAGCAGCTGCGCACCGCGGCCCGGCAGTGGTCGTCCAACCGCAAGAGCCGCGACCTGCTCTGGCGGGGCGACCTGGTGGAGGAGGCGCGGCGGTTCAAGCGGCGCTTCCGCGGCGAGCTGCCGAAGCAGCAGCGGGAGTTCCTGGACGCGTCGCTCTCCCACGCCACCCGCGCGGTGCGGCTGCGGCGGGCGGGCGCCGTGGGCGCGGTGGTGGTGCTGGTGATGATGGTGGCCGCCTCCACCGCGGGCCTGGTGGTGGTGCGCGGCGCCAAGGACGACGCGGACCGGCAGCGGACGGTGGCGGAGCAGCAGGCGGCCGCGGCGAAGAAGGCGGAGGCGGAGGCGAACCAGAACCTGGCCGAGGCCCGCGAGAAGGAGCGCCAGCGCGCCGCCGCCGAGCAGAAGGCGCTCCAGGCGGCGCAGGAGGCGCAGGAGGCGCTCGCCAATCTCCAGCTCACCAAGGGCCGGCTGGTGAGGGCCAAGCTGGACGCGGACGCCAGCGCGGAGGAGGCGCGCCGGAGCGAGCTGGAGGCCAAGGCCGCCAACGCGCAGCTGAAGCAGAAGCTGGAGCAGGAGCAGAACCTCACCAACCGGTTGGGGTTCATCAAGACGCTGAAGAAGCCGGGGACCAAGTGATGATCGGAGGCTCGTTCACCCTGTTGGCGGCCGCGCTCGCGCTGTCCGCGCCCACTGGGAAGATGCCCTGGGAGGGCGTGACGCCGGCGCAGGAACAGCAGGCCACCGCGCTATTCGAGCAGGGCAACCGGGAGCTGCTGGAGTACCGCTTCGAGGACGCCGCGGCGCACTACCGGCAAGCGCTCAAGGACTGGGACCTGCCGGCCATCCACTACAACCTCGCGGTGGCGCTGCGCAGCCTCTCCCAGCTCATCGAGGCGCGCGAGCACTTCGAGATCGCCGTCAGGTACGGCACCCGCGGCCTGCCCGACAGCAAGCAGCTGGACCGGGCGATGAAGGACCTGAACGAGGTGGAGTCGGAGCTGTCGCGGTTGGAGCTGACCTGCGAGCAGCCGGGCGCCACGGTCACCATCGACGAGCGCAAGGACCTGTTCACCTGCCCGAAGACCTACAAGGAGTGGATCCGGCCCGGCCTCCACGTCATCCGCATCCGCCTGGACCAGCCGGGCTATTCGCACCCGATGGAGAAGAAGCCCACCCTGGCGAAGGGCGAGAAGACCACCCTCCGCCTCAAGGCGTACCCGGACGACGAGGTGATCCGGACGCGGACCCCGCTCCCCGCCTGGCTGCCGTGGTCGGTGATGGGGGTGGGCCTGGCCGCGGCCGGCGGCGGCGGATGGCTGCACTTCCAGGCGCGGAACGCGTACGTCCAGTACGACGACGCCATCCTGGGATGCGTCGGGCCGCCTCCGCTCGACCGGGCGTACGAGCCGTGCTCGTCGCAGACCGCGGCGGGGTTCGACCACATCCGGCTGCTGGGCAACGGCTACCAGAACGCGGCCTTCGCCTCGTACGTCGGCGGCGGGGTGGCGCTGGTCGCGGGGGTGGCGCTGCTGTACTTCAACTCCCCCAGGCCCTATCCGGTGGATCCGGAGACGGGGGCGTCGGTTGCCGTCCTGCCCGTGCTGACCCCCGGCGGCAGCGGCGCGGTGCTGACGGGCAGCTTCTAAGGAGACGTTCGTGAAGCGACGGATTCCAGTCATGGCGGCCGCGGTCATCGCGACCGCGCTCATCGCAGGCTCCTGCTTCGAGCCGGGCAGCCAGCCCTGCATCGACGGGAGCGTGTGCCCGAAGAACTTCAAGTGCACCGCCACCGGCGAGGCCTGCATCCCCGCCGAGTCCCACTGCGGCGACGGCATCAAGGACCCGGACGAGGCGTGCGACGACGGCAACGTCAAGGACGGCGACGGGTGCAGCCACGACTGCAAGTCTGACGAGACGTGCGGCAACGGCATCCGGGACGCGGTGAGCGGCGAGGCGTGCGACGACGGCAACAATATCAGCGGAGACGGGTGCAGCGCCGACTGCCAGTCCAAGGAGGGCTGCGGCAACAACCACCCGGACCCGGGCGAGGAGTGCGACGACGGCAACGACGCCGGCGACGACAACTGTCCCACCACCTGCAAGATCGCCTTCTGCGGCGACGGGTTCGTCAACGACGCCGGCCACCGCGAGCAGTGCGACGACATGGGCGAGTCGGTCCAGTGCAACGGCAACTGCACCTGGTCCTCCTGCGGCGACCAGGTCCTCAACCGCACCGCCGGCGAGGAGTGCGACCTGGGGCCCGTCGACACCCGGACCTGCACGCACCTGTGCAAGGCGTCCTTCTGCGGCGACCTCTACATCAACGGCGACGCGGGCGAGATCTGCGACGACAGCACCAACGGCCAGACCGCGTGCCCGTACGGGACGCCCACCTGCAACGCCTGCAACGCGACCTGCAACGCGCGGGTGAACCTGACCGGGCCCTTCTGCGGCAACCACGCGGTGGACCCGCTGCCGGACGGTGGCGCGGAGGCGTGCGACGACACCACCAACGGCCGGACGGCGTGCCCGTACGGGACGCCCACCTGCACCGGGTGCTCCAGCTGCTCGGCGGTGCTGAACCTGACCGGGCCCTCCTGCGGCGACCTCACCATCGACCTGCTGCCGGACGGCGGCACCGAATTCTGCGACGACCTGACGCGCGGGGTGACCAGCTGCGCGTACGGCACGCCGACCTGCTCGGTGTGCAACAACGGCTGCAGCGGGCTGGTGACGCGGACCGGGCCCTTCTGCGGGGACCACACGATGGATCCGCTGCCGGACGGCGGCGTGGAGGCGTGCGACGACACCACCAACGGCCGGACGGTGTGCCCGTACGGGACGCCCACCTGCACCGGGTGCTCCAGCTGCTCGGCGGTGCTGAGCCTGACCGGCCCGTTCTGCGGCGATCTCAACATCGACCCGCTGCCGGACGGCGGCACCGAATTCTGCGACGACCTGACGCGCGGGGTGACCAGCTGCGGGTACGGCACGCCGACCTGCGCGGTGTGCAACAACACCTGCACCGGGCTGGCGACGCGGACAGGGCCGTTCTGCGGGGACCACACCGTGGACCCGCTGCCGGACGGCGGCGCGGAGGTGTGCGACGACGTCACCAACGGCCGGACGGCGTGCCCGTACGGGACGCCCACCTGCACCGGGTGCATCAGTTGCTCGACGGTGCAGGGGCTGACCGGCTCGTTCTGCGGCGACGACAACGTCGACCCGCTGCCGGACGGCGGGGTGGAGCAGTGCGACGACTCCAGCCGCGACGCGGGCGCCTGCCCGTACGGGACGCCGACCTGTCAGGCCTGCGGCACGAATTGCCGCTTCCGGACGCTCACCGGCCCGTTCTGCGGGGACCACACCCGGGATGCGCTGCCGGACGGCGGCATGGAGACGTGCGACGACAGCACCACCGGGATGACGTCGTGCTCGTACGGGACGCCGACCTGCGTCGCGTGCAAGGCGGACTGCTCGGGGACGCAGTCGCTGACCGGGTCCTTCTGCGGGGACGGGGCGCGGAATGCCGGCAACGGCGAGGCCTGCGACGACGGGAACACCCTGGCCTGCGGCACGTGCAGCGCAAACTGTGGACAGTCACAGCCAGGATCGGCCGCGATCGGGAGCATCACCGCCGTCGGGTCCAGCTCTCTCACGGATGGCGATACATTCACCCTGGACGACGGTGTGCATACCCCGGAAATCTTCGAGCTCGACAAGGACAACGCCATCGTGGCTGGCCACGTGAGGGTGGTCGTCAGCGGCAACGCTGGTACCGTGGCTGACGGCATCAGGACGGCCGTCACCAACGAGAATACGGCTGGGCGCCTGAACATCGTCCCCGGCGGGATGGGGAGCACAGTGAGCCTGACGAACACACAAGGGGGCACTGCCGGCAACCGGACGATCACGACCAACTCTGCGCTCACCGTCTCCGGCATGTCGGGCGGCAGGGCGTTCGACTGTCCGTCGGGGACGGGCTGCGTGAGCAACACGGACTGCGCGCCCGGGCTCACGTGTCAGCCCGTGGACGGAGGGACGGGCGACACCTGCCAGTAGCGGCGGGAGCTACCCGCGCAGGCGCATGATCACCGCGGTGGCCGCGACGAGCAGGCTCAGCGCGGCGATCACCACCACCAGCACCACCATCCGGTTCGAGATGTTGGAGGGCGGCGGGGTGGAGGGGAGCGGCGGCTGAGGCGGAGGCGGCGGAGGCGCGGCCTGGTGGCGCGGCTGGCGCGACGGCTTCAGCGCCTCGTGCGCCGCCTCCGGGCTCACCACCACGGACGGCTCCAGCCGCCGGCCGATGTTCTTCTTCAGCGGCAGCTGGTCCTCGGTGAGCATCATCGTCGAGTCGGACGGCGGGGGAGGGGGCGCGGCGCTGATGCCTCCGCCTCCACCTCCGGCGGCGGCCGCCACCTGCGCCTCCAGCTCCTCGGCGGTCATGTGGACGGTGCTGGCAACGGAGGCGTCCTCTGGCTTCGGCGGGGGTGCCGGCTTCGCGGGCGTCACCGGGGGGCGCTGTTCGCCGCTGGCCCGCTTGGCGGGGGTCTTCTGTCCGGCCGGCGTCTGGCCCGCGGGCGTCGCGAACAACCCCCCGGACGGCTTGTTCGGGCGGCTCGGCGTCCGCGAGGCGGTCCCGGCCTCCTTCTCCGTCATCGGCAGGCCGGCGATCAGCTTGGAGACGTGGCTCGCGCCCAGCGGCTCGCCCTGGGCGATCACGAACCGCTCCAGGTCCGCCTGCAGCTCGCGGCAGCTGGGGTAGCGCTCGTCGGGCTCGCGCTGGAGCGCCTTCTCGACGATCGCCTCCATCGCGTCGGGGAGGTCCGGCCGCCGCGCGCGGATGGGCACCATGTCCTCGTAGATCATGGCGTGCATGAGCGTGACCTCGCTCTCCGCGTCGTACGGTTTCTTGCTGGCGATCAGCTCGTAGAGCACCACCCCCAGCGCGAACACGTCCGCGCGCCGGTCCGGCTGCTTCCCCCTGAGGTACTCCGGGGACATGTACGCCAGCTTCCCCTTGCGCAGCCCGGTGCGCGTCTGGTGGAGCTGCTGCGCCGCCTTGGCGATGCCGAAGTCCACCACCTTCACCCCGCCGCTCTGGGCGAGCACGATGTTGTCGGGGCTGATGTCGCGGTGGACGATGTTCAGCGGCTCGCCCGTCTCGGGGTTGACGAAGTCGTGCGCGTACGCCAGGCCCTCGCACGCGTAGGAGACGATCTTCGCCACCGTCGCCAGCGGGAGCGGCTGCTTCGCCGCGGCCGCCCTCGCCGCCAGCGTGCGGAGGTTCGGCCCGTCCACGTACTCCATCGCGATGTAGTACGCGCCCTCCGCCTCCCCGAAGTCGAAGATCTGGACGATGTTGGGGTGGTTGAGCTGCGCCGCCAGCTTCGCCTCGCCGAGGAACATCTCGACGAAGGTCGGATCCTCCAGCAGGTGCGGCCGGATCCGCTTCACCACCACGCTCTTGGCGAAGCCCATGGGGCCTTCGGTCTTCGCCAGGAAGACCTCCGCCATCCCGCCCGTCGCGATCGGCCTGACCAGCTCGTACTTGCCCAGCTTCGCCAACGTGGGCCCTCCACCTGTCCCGTGGGGTAGGACGGTACGCGGTCCGCCTCCCGCGTCAAACCCCCGCGAAGTCGGGGGCGCTCCCTCGCTCGGCCGGGGGGCGGCGGATTTCTTGTCCCAGGCTCCCCGGCACCTACACTCGGGGAGGTGTTGCGCCCTGTCGCACTGCTGCTGGCGGTCCTCGCGCTGCCCGCCTCCGCGGTGGAGACGGTGCGCATCCTCATCGACGAGCGCGACGGGCCCGTCACCCTCCAGGGCGCGCACCTCACCCTCGGCGAGGACCGCGAGGACTCCGCGTTCGTCCCGCTGGAGCGGCGCTCGGTCGCGCTCCGCCGGGGCGTGGGGGGCCGGCTGGAGCTGGACGGCGCGCCGGTGTCCGGCGAGTCCGCCCGCTTCCGCCCCGCCGCCGACGAGCCGATCACCGCCGGCGAGATGACCGTCCGCGGCGACGTGGTGGTCCGCCTGCGCGGGGCGAAGGTCCAGCTGATCAACGTCCTCCCCCTGGAGCTGTACCTGCAGGCGGTGCTCGGGTCGGAGATGCCGCGCGACTTCCCGCCGGAGGCGTTGAAGGCGCAGGCGGTGGCCTCCCGCACCTACGCGCTGTGGAAGAAGCTGGAGTCCTACGGCGCGCTGGAGAACATGGGCTCCAGCGTCATCCACCAGGTCTACGCCGGGCTGGACCGCGAGGACCCGCGCACGCGCGCCGCGGTGCAGGCCACCTCCGGCGAGGTGCTCACCTGGGAGCTGCGCCCCATCGAGGCCTACTTCCACGCCTCCTGTGGTGGCCACACCGAGTCCGGGCTGGCGGCGCTGGGCCGCGACCTCCCGTACCTGGCGGAGGTCGACTGCCCGTGCGGTTCGCTCCCGTCGAGCCGGTGGGCCCTCTCGCTGCCCCTGAGCGAGCTGCGCAAGGCGTTCCCCGGCGCGAGCGCGCTGGACGTGGTGGCGCGGACCCGCACCGGGCGTGCGCGGATGGTGCGCGTGGCGCAGGACCGGGTGCTGGACGCGGTGACCGTGCGCCAGAAGCTGGGCTACACGCGGTTGAAGAGCCTCGACTTCGAGGTGGGCGGCGAGTCGGCGGGCGCGCTGCAGATCAGCGGCAAGGGCTACGGCCACGGGGCCGGCCTGTGCCAGTGGGGCGCCAAGGTGTACGCCGACCAGGGGTGGGATTACCGCGCAATCCTCCGTCACTACTATCCTGGCACCGAGCTGCAGCCACTCTACTGAGCCTGTCACCATGAACCGAACGCGCATACAAATGTGGCTGGGGGCGTGTGCCCTCGCGATGGTCGGATCCGGATGCGTCTGCGGCGCGCGCACCGAGCCCCTTTCGGGTCAGGCCGCCGTCTCGATCTCCGTGGACCGTTCCACCGGCGCCGTGGCAGACGGCGTGGACGCGGTGCAGATCCAGGTCACCGTCCGCGACGGCCACGGCGACCCCGTCGCCGGCGTGGCCGTGCAGCTCGACGCCACCGGCGCCGGGAACACGCTCACCCAGCCGGCCGGCCCCACGGAGAAGGACGGGGTCGTCAAGGGGTCGCTGTCGGCCACCGTGCCGGAGCTGAAGATCGTCACCGCGTCCATCGAGGAGGGGGCGATCGCCGCCACGGCCAGCGTGCAGTTCTCGGCCGGCCCGGCGGCCCAGCTGGTGTTCGTCCAGCAACCCACCACCGCCGAGGCCACGGGGCTCCTCGCGCCGCCGGTGGCCGTGGAGGTCCAGGACAAGCTGGGCAACGTGGTGACGAGCTGGGCGGCGCCCGTGTCGGTGGGGCTCATCGCCGTCTCCGGGGTGGGCACCCTCTCCGGCGCGACCTCCGCCAACACGACGGGTGGCGTGGCGACGTTCTCCAGCCTCTCGATCAGCGGGGTGGGCCAGTACCGGCTGGTGGCCAGCTCCGGCACGCTGCCGCCCACCACCAGCGACGCCTTCACCGTCCGGGCGCTGGGGGTGATCGGGACGCGGACCGAGCACTGGGTCAACGACAGCGGCGGCGTGGACCGCCCCCAGGACATCCGGAACGCCTCCATCCGCGCGTGGGTGCCGGCCGGCCAGGGTTTCGTCTTCTACCCGGGGACGGGGGCCGCGGACGGCACCTTCCAGGTCCCCCGCGTCCCGTACGGCGCCACCTACTGGCTCTGCTACAAGACGGACTGCTTCGCCACCTCCGAGCGGTCGGTGGACCTGAGCCTCCACATCGAGGGCCGGCCCACCGTCCTCTTCGCCTCCCCGGGCACGCTCCAGCACACGTCGCTCACCGGGATGGTTCCGTTCACCAACGACCCGACCTTCGGCGTGACGGACGACCTGCAGATGTACGCGTCCAACGTCGGGCTGTGGGTCAGCGGGCTGCAGTTCGACTCCGCCAGCTTCGGCATCAACCAGGGCTCGGTGATCGTCGACCAGCTGTACGACTACAGCCTGATCGCCCAGAGCGGCTACACCCCGGCCCTGGCCGACGCCGCCGCCGGCGACCGGACGTACTTCAACCAGCTCACCACGCGCGACGCGGGCTTCGTCCTCGACGGTTCGGGGACGCCGCAGCGGTGGAACACGTACCAGGCGATCGAGCGGTCGTTCGGGCCCATCCCGCTGACGGTCACCAACGGCGGGGTGACCGACGTCTCGGGCACCTTCACCCCGGTCCCGCAGGACAAGTCGGTCCAGGTGAGCTGGCTGCTCTCGGAGCGCACGCCCGGGTCGTTCGGGAGCTACCGCACCGCCATCAACCCGCGCACGCGGGCGGACGACGTGCTCCACCTGATGGCCATCGACGCGCTTCCCGAATCCGCCTACGGCTTCTACGGCGTCGCTCCCGACCTGGCGGTGATGTTCCTCGACGACGATCCCTCCGCGCCGCAGCCGGACCAGCGCCTCAACGTCGTCTACGGCGACCCGTTCCCGGCCTCGTGGACGCGCTTCGGGGTCGGCCAGACGTATTTCCTCGTCCCGTACGAGGTGCCCCGATCGGGGACGGCCGCCGGCACCACCGCGTCCACCTACGAGGTGGTGTTCATCACGGTCAACGACCTGCTGCCGTCCTTCCCGTTCGCGGCGCTCAAGCCCCGCGTCAGCCCGGTCACCGGCGCCAGCATCGACGGCGCGCCGTTCTTCAACGACCAGGCGCTGGCCAGCCCCACGCCCGTCATCCGCTGGAGCCTGCCCGAGGTGGGGTCGCCCACCTTCTACACGGTGCAGATCCTCCGCTTCTCCGCCGGCCCCACCGGTCCCCCGACGAGGACGCTGGTCGGCCGCTTCTCCACCACCGCCACCCAGGTCGCGGTGCCCCCCGGCTTCTTCGTCTCCGGCTACCACTACGTGGTGCAGATCAACGCCACCGTCCAGGGCGGCCACGACGTCGCCCGCGCGCCGTACGAGCAGCAGTGGCCGTACGACTCCGCGCCCGCCCTGAGCGGGCTGCTCACGATGCCTTGAGGGTCTCGGACTTCGACTTCGCGCTCCCCCAGGAGCTGATCGCCCAGCGGCCCGCCGAGCGACGAGACGCCTCGCGCCTGCTGGTGCTCCGGCGCGCTCAGGGGGCCGTCGAGCACCGGATGTTCGCGGAGCTGCCGGCGCTGCTCGACCCGGGCGACCTGCTGGTCCTCAACGACGCGCGGGTGGTGCCGGCGCGGCTGCTGGGGAAGAAGGCCGGGACGGGCGGGAAGGTGGAGCTGCTGCTGGTGCGCCCCGCCGCGGACGACGGCGCCACGACGGCCGCCGCGCTGGAGCGCGACGTGGGCGCGCTGCGCTGGGTGTGCCTGGGCCAGGCCAGCAAGGGTCTCAAGCCGGGGGCGATGGTGGAGCTGGAGGCGGACCTGCGCGCGGAGGTGCTGGAGTCGCGCGGCGGCGGCGAGTTGCTGGTGCGCTTCTCCGGCCCGCGGGGTTCGCTCCTGGAAGCCGTCGACCGCGCCGGCCGCCTCCCGCTGCCCCCGTACATCGAGCGCCCGCCCGAAGCCGGCGACGCGGACCGCTACCAGACGGTGTACGCGCGGTCGCCGGGCTCGGTGGCGGCGCCCACCGCCGGCCTGCACTTCACCCCCGAGGTGTTCGAGCGCCTGCGCGCCCGCGGCGTCCAGCGCGCGGAGCTCACCCTCGACGTGGGGCCGGGGACGTTCCTCCCGGTGCGGACGGAGGAGGCCGGCGCCCACCAGATGCACCCGGAGCGCTTCCACGTCCCGGACGCCACCGCCGCCGCGGTGAACGCCGGCCCGCGCGTCGTCGCCGCCGGGACCACCGTGGTGCGGACGCTGGAGTCGGCGACCGACCCCGCCACCGGCCTGCTGCGCGCCGGCCCCGGAGAGACGCGCCTGTTCATCACCCCCGGCTTCCCCTTCCGGCAGGTGGACGTCCTGCTCACCAACTTCCACCTCCCGCGCTCCACGCTGCTGATGTTGGTGAGCGCGCTGGCCGGGCGAGAGCGGGTGCTGGCGGCGTACCGGGAGGCGGTGGAGCGCCGCTACCGCTTCTTCTCCTACGGCGACGCGATGCTGGTGCTCCCGTGACGGCGGTCCGCTTCGAGGTGCTGCACGTCGACCGGGACACCGGCGCGCGCCGCGGCCGACTCCACACGCCGCACGGCGCGGTGGAGACGCCGGTGTTCATGCCGGTGGGGACGGCGGGGAGCGTGAAGGCGGTGGGCCCGGACGAGCTGCGCGAGCTGGGCGCGCAGATCATCCTCGGCAACACCTACCACCTGATGCTCCGCCCCGGCGAAGGGCTGGTCCGCGAGCTGGGCGGGCTCCACCGGTTCATCGCCTGGGACCGCGCCATGCTCACCGACAGCGGCGGCTTCCAGGTGTTCAGCCTCTCGGAGAAGCGGAACATCACCGAGGAGGGCGCCACCTTCCAGTCGCACCTGGACGGGTCGAAGCACCTGCTCACCCCCGAGCGCAGCGTGGAGATCCAGGAGGCGCTGGGGGCGGACGTCATCATGGCGTTCGACGAGTGCCCGCCCTCGCTGGCCGAGCGCGCGTACCTGGAGGCGTCCCTCGACCGCACCACCCGCTGGCTCCAGCGCTGCGCGCGCGCCTGGTCGCGCGGGGCGTCCTCCCTCTTCGGCATCGTCCAGGGCGGGCTGCACGAGGACCTCCGCCGCCGCCACGCCGAGGAGGTGTGCGCGGTGGACCTGCCCGGCTACGCGCTGGGCGGCTACTCGGTGGGCGAGTCGCCGGAGGCCATGCACCAGAGCGTCGCCTTCTCCGCGCCGCTGCTCCCGCGCGACAAGCCCCGCTACCTGATGGGCGTGGGCACGCCGAAGGACCTGGTCACCTGCGTGGCCGCGGGCGTGGACATGTTCGACTGCGTCCTCCCCACCCGCTGCGCCCGCAACGGGCTGCTCTTCACCTCGCAGGGGAAGGTGACCATCAAGAACGCGGTCCACGCCCGCGACCCCGGCCCGCTGGACCCCGCCTGCGCCTGCTACACCTGCCGCACCTTCAGCCGCGCCTACCTGCGGCACCTGTTCGTGGCGAAGGAGATCCTCGCCATGAGGCTGAACACCATCCACAACCTGGCCTTCTTCCTGGGGTTGATGCGGCGGGCGCGCGAGGCCATCGAGCGGGACGAGTACCGCCCGTTCGTCGCCTCGCTGGGCCCGGCGCTGGGCGAAGGGCCCGAAGCGACCTGAGCGGCCTTGCCCCCGCCTCCGCCCACTGCTAAGAGACCGCGCCTTTACCTCCGCGAAATCGCAGCGATTCCGGAGGCTTGTCTCAAGCCATCGAGGCGTCCGACGTGAGCTTCTCGAGCCTGTTGTTGGTGGGTCAAGCCGCTGGTCCTGGCGGCGGCGGCCTGCTGGGGATGATCCCGTTCTTCATCCTGATGTTCGGGGTCATGTACTTCATCATGATCCGGCCGCAGCAGAAGCAGGCCCAGCAGCACAAGGCGATGCTGGCGGCGCTCACCAAGGGTGACGAGGTGGTCACCACGGGCGGGATGATCGGAAAGATCAACGCCATCACCGACCGGGTGGTGACGCTCGAGGTGGCCAACGGCGTGAAGGTGCGGATGCTCAAGTCCCAGATCCAGGGCAAGTACAGCCCGGCGGCGGAGGCGAGCAAGGCCGACGAGTCGAAGGATTCAAAAGACTCGAAGGACTCCAAAGACCCGAAAGACTCCAAGGAATCGAAGGAGGAGAAGTGATGGACCGCAGCTGGTGGTGGAGGGCGGCGATCATCGCCGGCGTCACCCTGGGCTCGATCTGGTACCTGGTGCCCACCTACTACTCGTTCTTCGTGCTGCCCCGGGAGCAGCGCAACGACATCAAGGCGCTCGAGGCGGCGCTGCCGAGGTGGGCGCCCAGCGCCAGGCACCGCCTCAACCTGGGGCTGGACCTGCAGGGCGGCATCCACATGGTGATGCGCGTGGACACCCGGACCGCGCTGGAGAAGCGCACCGAGCGCCGCGGCCTGCAGATCGCCAACTTCGTCAAGGACAAGAAGCTGGGCGATGTCGCCATCGACACCGACCCGGAGAAGCTGCAGCTGACGCTCAAGCCGCAGGACCCCAAGACGCTCGACGCCATCGAGAAGGACGTCCTCGACCTGTACCGCGACTTCACCAAGGTCGGCCGGACCGCGGACTCGCTGGTGCTCCAGCTGCGCGACAACCAGGTCGACCGGTTCAAGCAGGACGCGGTCGAGCAGGCGATGCTCGTCATCCGCAGCCGCGTCGACAAGTGGGGCGTGGCCGAGGTGGACGTGCGCACCCTGGGCACCGACTCCATCCAGATCTCGCTCCCCGGCCGCAAGGACCCGGAGCAGGCCAAGGAGCTGATCGGCACCACCGCGCAGCTCGAGTTCCGGATGGTCGACGACGCCAGCACCTTCTTCAAGGACCACTACACCAAGACCCCGCCGCCCGCGGACTCCAACATCACCCTGACCACCGAGGAGGGCTTCCAGCAGCTCAAGGGGCCGGACCGGGTGGCGCTGCTGAATTACGTGAAGGGCGAAGCCCCCAAGGACCGCGTGGTGCTGCTGGAGTGCAAAGCCAACCCGTTGAAGAAGGGCGTCTGCGACAGCTACATCACCTACCTGGTGGAGAAGGACGTCCCGCTCACCGGCGAGAGCCTGGCGGACGCGCAGGCCAACTTCTCCCAGTACGGCGAGCCGGAGGTGGAGGTGCAGTTCGACGCCTCGGGCGCGCGCGAGTTCGGCAACCTCACCGAGAAGAACGCTCCGCATGACGGGTTGCCCGGCCGGCGGATGGCGATCGTCCTCGACGACGTCGTGAAGTCCGCGCCGCGGATCAACGAGAAGATCCCCGGCGGGCGGGCCCGCATCACGCTCGGCCGCTCCTTCGACAAGACCAACGACAAGCTGCTGGAGGAGGCCAACAACCTGGCGGTGGTGCTCAAGGCGGGCGCGCTGCCGGCGCCGGTCACCACCGGCGAGGTCCGCCAGGTGGGCGCGTCGCTGGGTGACGAGCTGATCAAGAAGGGCAGCCTGGCCGCGCTGGTGGGCCTGCTGCTGGTGGTCGCCTTCATGGCCGTCTACTACAAGAGGTCCGGGCTCATCGCCGACGTGGCGCTGATCTTGAACGGTCTGCTCATCCTCGCCGGCCTGGCGCTCTTCGAGGCCACGCTGACGCTGCCGGGCATCGCCGGCTTCGTGCTCACCCTGGGCATCGCGGTGGACGCCAACGTGCTCATCAACGAGCGCATCCGCGAGGAGCTGGCCAACGGCAAGTCGGCGCGCGCGGCGGTGGACCAGGGCTACGACCGCGCGTTCTGGACCATCTTCGACGCCCACGTGACCACGCTCCTGGCGGGCGGCATCCTCTGGGCCACCGGCACCGGGCCGGTGCGCGGCTTCGCCACCTCGCTCATCGTCGGCCTGGTGGCGTCGCTGTTCACCTCCATCGTGGTGACCCGCGCGATCGTCACCTTCTTCGTCCACGGGCGGAACGCCCAGACCGTGTCGGTGTAGCCATGCAACTCATCAAGCACAAGACGAGCATCGACTTCATCGGCAAGCGCCGGCCGGCGATCTTCATCTCCTCCGTCCTCAACCTGGCGATCGTCGTCGGCATCGCCACCGTGGGCTTCAACTACGGCGTCGACTTCGCCGGCGGCACGGTGGTGGAGCTGAAGTTCGACCACAACGTCACGCCGGAGCAGGTGCGCCAGCGCGCCCAGGCGGCCGGCCTGCACGACGTCTCGGTCCAGCGCATCGGCGCCACGGACGAGAACGACTACATGCTCCGGCTGGGCGGCATGACCCAGCTCACCCCGGACTCCGCCGCCAAGGCGCAGGACGCGATCACGGCGCTGGGCCCGACGAAGCTGTTCCACGCCGACCTGGAGAACGGGATCATCAACTTCCGCGCCGAGAGCAAGCAGGCCCCGGACGCGGTGAAGAAGGCGGTGGCGGACACCGGCACCGGCGTGCGCGAGGTGCGCGAGCTGGGCGAGGCCCAGGGCGGCGGCTGGGACTACCAGGTGGTGTTCTCCGGCATGGCCGACCGGATCTTCGCCGGGCTGGGCAAGGGGCTGGAGAAGCCGGACTTCATCCAGCAGCGCGTGGATTACGTCGGCCCGCAGGTGGGCAAGCAGCTGCGGAACAAGGGCGTGATGGCGCTCATCTACGCCTCGCTGGTCATCCTCATCTACGTGGCGTTCCGCTTCGACTTCAAGTTCGCCCCCGGCGCGCTGGTGGCCATGGTGCACGACGCGATCATGGTGGCGGGCTTCTACCTGGTGGCCGGCTTCTTCGGCCGCGAGTTCAACCTCACGTCGATCGCCGCGCTGCTCACCATCATCGGCTACTCGGTCAACGACACCATCGTGATCTACGACCGCATCCGCGAGGAGATGGTCCGCTACAAGGGCAAGCCGCTGCCGGAGATCATCAACATCGCCGTCAACGACACGCTCTCCCGCACCATCCTCACCTCGGGCGTCACCGCGCTCTCGCTGGTGGGCCTGCTCATCTTCGGGGTGGGGGAGATCTGGGACTTCGCGATGGCGATGCTGGTGGGCATCATCGTCGGCACGTACTCGTCGGTGTACATCGCCAGCCCGCTCACCATCTGGCTGGACGAGCGCGCCGCGGCCAAGGCGAAGGCGGCCCGCACCGGCGGGAACAAGGGCGCCGGCAGCAACACGCCCAAGGGCGGCGACCAGGACAAGCCCAAGGCGAAGAAGGCGGCCGCCAGCACCTGAGCGCGGAAGGAGTGGCGCGGGTGGCGTAGGCTCCCGCCGCTGCCTGGGGAGAGGAGGGCTCGGGCCTGATGACCGCGCAGCTCCTGCTCTGGCTGGCGGCCTCGGCCGCCGCGCCGCCGCCCGACGGCTTCGTGGCCGGGAGGCTGGCCTTCTACGAGAACCGCGAGCTGGCCACGATCTACCGCGTCCAGGCCGTCGTCCGCGCGCCGGTGGGGCTGTCGCTGCGGCGAGGGCGGAACGTCTACGACGCCCAGCTCGACGGGGAGGGCTTCTTCGTGCTGCGCGCGCCGGCGGGGACGTACCGGCTGGAGGCGGTGAGCCTGGGCACCCGCGCGGAGATGGTTCCGCCCCAGAACGTGGACGTCCGGCCCTCGGAGCTGAGCTGCGCCGGGACGCTGGCGCTGAGCGTGCAGCGGCTGGAGTACCTGGGGCAGGGCACGCTCAGCCGGTTCACGGTGGTGGACGACTGCGCGCGGATGCTGCCGTTCTTGCGCCAGCGGCTGGGGTGGACCGGGCCCGGCAAGGTCCACCTGCCGCGGGCGGCGGCCCCGGAGTCGGAGACCCCCCGCGTGCTCACCGCGGCGGACCTGTTGTGCGGGCTGCGCGCCGAGGCGTCCTACAACGGGA
>DASRBA010000312.1:0-7869 GCA_035637895.1 Myxococcaceae bacterium | reverse complement strand
AGCGTCACGTCGTCGACCCGGAAGACGGTCGGCAGCGAGATGTCGGACGTGCCGCGGAACCGGAGCTGGACGGTCTGGCCGGCGTAGGCCGCCAGCGAGAACGCGCCCTTCTGGCCGTAGGCGGTGCCCTTGTCCAGGTTGGTGTAGTGGGCGAGCGTGGCCAGCACGGTGCCGGAGCTGTTCAGCACCTCCACGTAGAGGTGGTCGTACGCGATGGCGCTGGTCTCCTGGGTGGTCGTGTACAGCCAGAACCGGACGTTGTTGCCGGTGCTGGGCACGGTGAACGACTGGCTGACCGCGCCGGTGCCGTTGTCCGTCCCGCCCACCTGCGCGTAGGCCACGCCGCCGTGCGCGGAGCCGGTGGTCTGGCGCGAGCCGAAGCCGCTGAACGCCCACGGCGCGGTGCCGCTCTCGAAGTCGCCGTTGGAGAGCGCGCCGCCGCCGCCGCCGCCGGTGCCGTACTGGCCGACCAGCGTGACGCCGGAGAACGACGCGTAGGCGCGCACCATCACGTAGTAGGTGCCGACCTGCGGGGTGGCGAAGCTGCACGTCTCGGCGTTGCCGGTCACGTAGGGCCGGCAGTCGTACGAGGTGGTGGTGGGCGCGGAGCCGAACTTCACGTAGAGGTCCGCGTCGCCGGTGCCGCCGCTGATGCTGAAGCTCAGGTTGGAGGCGCCGGAGGGCACGGCCATGGTGTAGTTCAGGTTGACGCCGGTGGCCGCGCTGAGGCCGGTCACCGGGACGCCGTTCGAGAGCGCGGAGCCGCCGCCGCCCCCGCCGGTGCCGTAGGTGCCGGTCAGCGTCACGCCCGAGAACGTGGCGTACGCGTTGAGCATCACGTACCAGGTGGTCGCGGCCGGGTTGTTGAACGTGCAGGTCTCCGAGTTGCCGGTGGCGTACGGGCGGCAGTCGTAGGTGGACAGGTCCGGGGAGGCGCCCGCCTTCACGTACAGGTCCGCGTCACCGGTGCCGCCGCTGATGGTGAAGGTCAGCGTGGTCTGGCCGGCCGGGACCACCAGCGAGTAGTACTTGGCCTGGCCGGTGGAGGCGGAGATGCCGGTCACCGGGACGCCGTTGGTCAGCGGCGTGGGGGGAGGCGGCGGGACCGGCGCGCCCACGGCCACCGCGGCCCAGGCCGCGTCCACCGTGGTCTGCTCCACTCCGCCGGCGCCGTAGAGGTCCGCGGCCGCGTTCATCGTCGCGGTGCGGGCGGCGGCGTAGTTGGTGGAGGACGTCATGTACACGGTCAGCGCGCGGTACCAGATCTTCTCCGCCTTGGCGCGGCCGATGCCGGTCACCGTGGAGCTGTTGCAGGTGGGGCTGTTGTAATTGACGCCGTTGATGGTCTTGGCGCCGCTGCCCTCGGAGAGCAGGTAGTAGAAGTGGTTGGCGACGCCGGACGAGTAGTGCACGTCCAGGTTGCCCACGCCCGAGGACCAGCAGTCGGCGGACGCGCCGTCCTTGGACGGCTGATCCATGTACCGCAGCGGGGTGCCGTTGCCGTTGATGTCGATCTTCTCGCCGATCAGGTAGTCGCCCACGTCCGCGGAGTTGGCGGCGTAGAACTCGATGTTCGAGCCCATGATGTCGGAGGTGGCCTCGTTCAGGCCGCCCGACTCACCGGAGTAGACGAGGCCCGCGGTGTTGGAGGTCACGCCGTGGGTCATCTCGTGGCCGGCCACGTCGATGGAGGTCAGCGGCTTGTTGTTGCCGGTGCCGTCGCCGTAGGTCATGCAGAAGCAGGAGTCGTCCCAGAACGCGTTGACGTAGGCGGTGCTGTAGTGGACGCGGTTGTACGCGCCCACGCCGTCGCCGCGGATGCCGCTGCGGCCGTGGACGTTCTTGTAGTAGTCCCAGGTGAGCGCGGTGCCGTACTGCGCGTCGACGGCGGCGGTCTGCGCGTTGGAAGGCAGCCCGTTGCCCCACACGTCGTCGGCGTCGGTGAACAGGGTGCCGGCGCCGCTGGTGCCGTGGGCCAGGTCGTTGGTCTGCTGGTTGCCGCGGGTGCCGTCCTTGAGCTGGTAGGTGCTGCCGGACAGGGTGGTGGTGAGGGGCACGCTGCCGACGTACATGCTGTTGCCGGTGCCCGTCTGGAGGTTGTCGTACTGGAAGAGCACCGACCCGGTCTCGGCGTCGATGAGGAGCACCGGGATGCCGGTGTTGGTGGTGCCGTCGGTCCGGGTCAGGGTGACCTTCCAGGCCAGCCGGTCGCCGGCGTCGGTCCGGTAGATCCACTGCTCGGCGGCGGCGGGGACGGAGAGGTCGTGCGCGGTGATCTTGGACAGCTTCATCGCCCGGGCGATCGCCGCCTGGGAGGTGACCTGCGGGCGGAGGCTCTGGGCCCGGACGTTCACCCTGGTGACGAAGTCGTCGGTGACGCCGGTGATCTGCCCGGCGCGGTCCATGTGGATGATCGCCTCGCCGCCCCACACCGGGACGCCGCCGTGCGTCTGCCGGACGTGGAGGTGGACCTGGGAGAGCTCGTCGGAGACCAGCCGCTTGTCCTCGAAGCTGTCCGCCGGGTCGGTGTTTCCTTTTTCACGGAGGGCCTGGGTGAGGTACGGGCGGCCGTGCTGCTCGGCCAGCGCGGAGGCCTCCGCGCGGGAGATGGGCGACGCCGCGTACGACCGGCCCGCCACGACGGCAAAGAGAACCACTACGGAAGCAGACAGCTGACGCATATTTGGCAAGCTCCTTGAAGGGAGTGAAGGAGGGCGGCGCAGATACCTCGCTTCGCACCCGGAGTCCAGCCCGCCCGGGTGTTTTTCGTGTCCTACCCGTCGATCGGCACCCCGGGCCGGCGCCCGACAATGGTTACCCAGAGGTACTTACGCAACCAACGGGTGCCTTCTTGCGGCGAAATTGGCTGGTTTCTATTCGAGAGCGCACACCACTGCCCGTTTCCGCGGGCACCGCAAGGAGCCTCCCGTGAATCGCCTCGCCGCCGTCCTCGCCGCCGTTTCCTTCGCCGCCTGTGGCCTCCGCGGACCGGAGGGCCCCACCGGACCGGAGGGCCCGCAGGGTCCCGCCGGCGCGGTGGACCTGCTGCAGCTGCCCGGGGCCAGCTACTACCCGGAGAGCCTCACCGCCGCCGCGGACGGCACCCTCTACGTGGGCAGCCTCCCCACCGGCGAGGTGGTCCGCTTCCGCTCCGGGCAGTTCCTCCCCGAGACGTTCCTCGAGCCCGGGACGGTGAAGGGCGTCGCCGGCGTGCTGGCGGACGACGCCTCCGGCCAGCTCTGGCTGTGCGCGGTGGACGTGAGCTTCGCCACCCCCACCGAGGTGCGCAGCTTCGACCTCGCCACCGGCGCGCCGCGGGTGCGGGCCGCGCTGCCGGCCAACGCCTTCTGCAACGACCTGGCGCTGGACGCGAAGCGGAACCTCTACGCCACCGACTCCTTCGGCAACGTGTACCGGCTGCCGGCGGGCGGGAGCGCGCTGGAGGCGTGGGCGTCGGATCCGCGGCTGGCCCCCAGCACGCAGGGCGGCTTCGGGGCGGACGGGATCGCCTTCGACGGGTCGTCCGCGCTGTACGTGAACACCTTCAGCGACGGGCGGCTGCTGCGCATCCCCATCGGCGCGGGCGGGGCGGCGGGCGCGGTGGAGGAGATCGCCGTCTCTCCGGCGCTGCAGTTCCCGGACGGGATGCGGCTGGCGGCGGACGGATCGCTGCTGGTCGCCGAGGGCGCGGGCCGGCTCACCCGGGTGACGGTCTCCGGGAGCGCCGCGACTGCGGTCACCGTCGCCAACCGGTTGGACGCGCCGACGTCGGTGGTCCGCGTGGGCGGCAGCTACTGGGTCACTGAAGGGCAGCTCCCGCACCTGTTCGGGCAGGCCAGCGGCGGCCCGCTGGTGCCGTTCCTGCTCCGGCGCGTCACCGCGCCCTAGCGCGGGCGGGCTTCTTCCTGGAAGCGGCGGAGGCCTTCACCTTGGTGGTGAGGGCCTTCGGCTTTGGAGCTTTCGTGGCGTTCGGGGCGGGCTTCTTCTTCGCGCCCTTGGTCCCCTTGGCGGCCTCGGCGCGGCGGCTGGCCTCCACGGCGAGCTGGCCCCACTTCGCGGCGCGCTCGGAGTCGTCCACCGCGTCCTCGGGGATGGCCCAGTAGTTCTTCATCATCATCGGACCGTTCTTGGAGGGGTAGATGAAGGGGGCGCTGCCGGCCTTCTCGAACTCGGGGCGGGAGGTGTCGTCCACGCGGAGGTAGAGCCGGTCGTCGGCGATGAGGCCGATGGAGACGCCGTCGAGGGAGAGGCCGTAGCCGCCGAACATGGCGCGGTCCTTCACCGGGCCGACGGAGGAGAGGAGGTCGACGGAGTGCTGGGCGAAGGAGGAGAGCGGGCTCATGCGGCGGCGGTGTAGCACGAGCCCGCGCTCTGGACGGTCGCTACTGCTGCGGCTGTTGCGGTCGCTGCTCCGGGGTGGTGGTGATCTTGGCGACCTTGGCGCCGAAGCGCTCGACGTTGGCGAGCCAGGCGGCGGCGTTCTTCACGTAGCGGCCGGTGCCGGCGGTGTCCCAGGAGCAGTAGAGGCGGGTGAAGCCACCGTCGACGATGGCGCGCTTGCCGTCCTGGTCGTAGTAGGCGGTGACCAGGTTGCCGGCGGAGCCGTAGACCAGCGGCTGCACGCCCGGGCCGGGCTTGATGGTGGCGATGGTGATGCCCTCGAAGAGGTACTCCAGGCCGGTGGTGAGGAGGTGCCGGCGCGCCACGCCGACCTTCTGCTTGGCGGGGTCCAGGGGCTGCAGGCCCACGGTGACGCCGCCCGGCACGTCGCCGGACATGGACGAGCCGAGCAGCGCGGAGGCCACCACGTTGGCGTCCGAGTAGTACGGCATGTTGTCGCCCCAGATGTAGACGCCGTGGCCGGCGTCGAAGAACCTCTTGATGACGGCGACGTGGGCGGGCGTGAGGTGTTGGCGGTCGTCGGCGATGATCCACAGCTGGTTGGACTTCTCGAGCCCGGCCGCCAGCTCCTTGGGGCTGGGGGCTTCGTTCACCCAGCGGTAGACGGAGAAGCCCTTCTCCTTGAGGGCGGCCTTGGGGAGGTGAAAGTCGAAGCCCTCCATCGTGTAGAAGTGGAGGACGGCGATGGTCTGGCCCTCGAAGGCGCCGTCGATGGCGAGGTCGTGCTGGTTGCCCTGGGCGTTGCCGTAGTGGTCCTTGGGGACGGGCTGCTCGACGGTGCGGTGGCCGACGACGCGGCCCTCGGCGTCGCGGACGTCCTCCTGGGCACGCACCGCGGGCGGGGCGTTCATCCCGGCGGTGGCGGTGTACTGGGCGCGGGCGGGCGCGGCGGCGATGAGCGTGGCGGTGGCGATGAGCGCGAAGAGCGCTCGCTGCAGGGCGTGTGGCATGGGGCTCCCGAGTGGTTGGGAGCTCTAACGCGCGACGGCGATGGAAGATCTGCCGTCGTCGTTGGCGACCAACTGCCGGACGCGGGCCTCGGTGAGGGCCAGGCTGAGCGCCTCGAGGAGGTCGTCCGGGGCGAAGGGGCGGTGGAGGTAGTGGTCCGGGGCGAGCGGGCGGGCGACCGACTCCGGATCCTCGCCGACCACCACCAGCGCGGCGTCGGGCGACAGGGCGCGGACGGCGAGGCTCACCTGGCGACCGGCGAGGTCGGGCATCACCAGGTCCACCACCGCGGCGATGTACCGGCGCTCGGAGAGCAGCCGCAGCGCGTCACCGGAGGTGGTGGCGATGTCCACCTCGAACCCGGCGTCGAGGAGGGAGTAGGTGCAGCGGAGGGCCGCGGAGAGGTCGTCGTCGACGACGAGGATGTGGAGGGCGAGGGGCTTGACCATCGACGTGCGGGAAGTTGGTGATCGGTCGGCGGAGAGGCAAGGTGGAGAGCGTGCAGGAATTCGACGAGCGCGTGGCGAAGGTGGTGCGGGCGATCAGGAAGGGGACGGTGTCGTCGTACGGGCAGGTGGCGGAGCGCGCCGGGGCGCCGCGGGGCGCGCGCGCGGTGGTGCAGGCGCTGAATCGGCTGCGGGGGTTGCCGTGGTGGAGGGTGATCCGCAGCGACGGCACGCTGGCGTCGGAGGTCGCGGCGGAGCAGGCGAAGCGGTTGAGGGCGGAGGGGGTGGAGGTGAGAGGGCGGCGGGTGGCGGGAGCGAAGGCGCTCCGAGAGTGGTGATGGGCAGAGGACGTGGAGTGGATCCGCGCGCCGGGATGACACCCGCGTGGGTCCGCCGCACCTTGTCCGGTTCTGCTAAGACCTCCTCCGGAGCGCGGGCCCTTAGCTCAGCGGTCAGAGCTGCCGGCTCATAACCGGTTGGTCCCTGGTTCGAATCCAGGAGGGCCCATTTTTGAACCGCAGGCGCGAGAGTTGTGGAACGCCCTTCCGTTCGGCGCTTCCGCGAGCCTGGCTGTTCTTCTTGAGCAGCCTGGCTTGGCCGGCGCTCGCCCTGCCCCCGGACTACGACGCGTTCTCGGATCGATACGGGAACGTCCTGACCGAAGAGCACCACGCGGCCCTGGCCGCAATGGCGCAAGACCCCGAGCAACTGGAGACCGTCTACAAGGACGCAGCCGCAGGGAATTCCCGGGCCAGGAACGTCTGGGGTGAGTTGGAGTTGCAGGTCTCACGGGCGGGCGCCGTCGTGGCCGACCGAACGACCAGCCCTGGCTGCCTGGTCATGGCCTACCGGGAGCTTTCGAAGGACTGCATCCCGGACTGGTCCTTCGTGGCGTTTCTAGCGAAGGACAAGCCGGGCGGAGGCCGACTTCGCGAGATCATCTTCAGAGCATTCGCCACCAGGGCGCAGCACCGTGGCCTACAGAACCAGGTCCTCCTCTCGGCGATCAACGGGCTGATCGGGATCGGGGTCGCGACGACGATCCTGCGTGAAACGGAGGCCGCGGGCGAATGCCGTCAAGGCCCGCCCGCCGGACGCTCCGCCAACCGCGAGAACGATTCCTGAAGGACCGAGTTGGTCAGCGACGGAAGGCACGACCGCTGCCGAGAACGTGCTCGCGCACTGGAGGAAGCATGCCGCCGAGTTCGCCGAATATCGCACTGTCGAGGAGTATGCGGCTGGGGCTCGGAGGTTCCTCAACGAGCCTCCCAAAGGAGCTTTGAGCAAGGTCCGGGCCAACGGAGAGGTCGTCGTCTACGATCCCTCGACCAACACGTTCGGTGTACGTGCCGCAGATGGAACACCGAAGACGATGTTCAAACCCGATCCCGCGAAGCACCACTACCCATCCAACCTGGACTACTTCAATGCCCAGTGACGAGCACCTTCGATGCCGCGTCTGCGGGCTTCGGCAGCGGGGACCTCCTTGGGGCGAGGACGGCAACTCACCGACCTTCGAGATCTGCGACTGCTGCGGCGTGGAGTTCGGATACGAGGACTCGACACCTTCCAGCACGAAGGAATATCGATCACATTGGTTGGTGAATGGAGCCGCTTGGTTTCAGCCGGAAACCCGACCACCGGACTGGAACCTCGAGAGCCAACTCAAATGGATCCCCGAGCCCTTTCGCTGAGGCTCCGCAGCCGACTCCGCCGCACAGTTTCTCGTGTGGACGAAGCGCTTCGAGTCCCGCAGGCCGTTCAGGCTGTCGCTGGAAGACGATGGCGATCAGACGCCATCTCGTCCGAGCGGCGTATTCCGCGTAGTCCTCCAGATGGTCCGTCAGGTAGCGGTCTTCGAGCGCAGTCCGGAGGACGAGGACAGCGACGCCGAGGACCGCAGGGATGAATGACCAATACGAGCCGAGAACGAGAGGGAACGCCACCAGCGACACCAACATTCCCAAGTAGCCGGGATGCCGCACGTGCCGGTACAGGAGCCGCGAGCAGGTCCGGCCCTCGGCGATCTTCGAGACGATCACCGGTGCGGCCGGGTTGGACGCGTCGACCACCG
>DASRBA010000311.1:0-3387 GCA_035637895.1 Myxococcaceae bacterium | reverse complement strand
AGGGAGACGAGAGCAGCCATGTCGGGGTCTAGGGGGACGGCGAGGGGGCCGGCGGCTTCTGCGGCGCGGACGCAGGTGCAGGCGCTGACCAGGCGCGCTGGAGCGTGGCCTTGGCCGCCGCCTGCAGGCGCGCGCTGAACTGGGTGCCGGTGGCGACGTGCTCCAGGAACGCCTTGGCGCTCCGGGTGCGCTGGTAGGCCAGCGAGTCCAGCGCCAGCAGCTTCACCGGTTCGCCGGGGTAGGGGTGCCGCACCACGTTGGCCAGGATCTCCTCGGCGCGCGGGAGCCCGTACGCCCGCACCGCCCGCACCGAGGCGAGCTGCACGGTGGGGCTGGGGTCGAGGATGAGCAGCGCCAGCGTGTTGAGCACCCGCGCGTCGCCCAGCAGGCCGAGGTCCTCCACGGCGATGGCGCGGATCTCCTCCGGCGCCGGCTCCGCCACCCAGGCCAGCGCGCGCGCCAGCGCCGTGTCCGCGTCCGGGCAGCGGGGCGCGGGGGGCGGCGCGGGGCAGCCCCTGGCCGCGGGGGCAGGCTCCTCCTGCTTGGGGGAGCCAAGGCTGGCGGGCGGCTTGGGCGGGGTTCCCGCCGCGAGCGACAGGGCGAGGAGCGTGGGAAGCACGACCTCACCGTTCTACTCCGAAAGGCGCCGCTACAGGTCGTCCAATTTTTTGACCCAGGATCCGAGGTCGATCAAGGTGTAGGTGAGATGGATTTGGAGTGCACGCACTGCCGGAGGCCATTGACCCCCCACGACGGAAGTGGCGGGGTGGTGCGCTACTACCAGTGCCCCGGCTGCTACCGGTACGTCACCAGCACCTACGCCGAGGTGCTCGGCGCGGGCGCCTCGTTCCGGCCCCGCTCCCGCTCGGACGAGGAGAAGGAGCGCGAGTTCGCCGCGGTGAAGTCCCGGCTGGAGCGCTGGCTGCAGATGCTGGACGAGCAGGATCCGTACCTCGCGCTGGGGATCTCCCCGGACGCCTCCACCCGCGAGGTGCGCGCGCGCTTCCACCAGCTCGCCATGGAGGCGCACCCGGACCGGGGCGGATCCGCGGTGGAGATGCGGAAGATCAACGCCGCCTACGAGCGGGTGCTCGCGTCGCGCGCGGCGCGCGTGCGGGACGGTCAGCCGGAGGTGGTCTCGCGCGCCTCGCGCACCCTCCCGCCCAGGAGCAGGTAGCCCCAGAGCGCCGCCCCCAGCGCCGCGCCCGAGGCGACCTTCACCCAGCCGGGGACGAAGGCCGCCGGGCTCACGTACCCCTCCACCAGGCCGATCAGCCCCAGGAAGGGCGCGCAGCCCAGCACGATGGCCGCGCCGCGCCGCCCGCGCCCCTGCAGGTGCGCGCCCCGCGGGAGGTCCCCCGGGTCGATCAGCGCGTCCGCCACCATCAGCCCCGCGGCCCCGGCGAGGACGATGACCGACAGCTCCACCGGACCGTGGGCGCTCACGAAGAGCAACAGCCGCCCCAGCATCCCGTGCCGCGCGCAGTACATCCCCACCGCGCCCAGCAGCCCGCCGTTGAAGACCAGCGCCGCCGCCGTGCCCAGCCCGAACAGCAACCCACCCGCGAAGGTGGCCGCCACCACCGCCAGGTTGTTGGTCGCGATCTGCGAGGCCGCCGCCTCGGGCGGGGAGAGCAGCAGCACGTCCGTCCACATCTCCCCCGACTCCACCGACCTCCGGACCCCATCCGGCACCAGCGTCTCCGCCCCCGGCGGTTGCGCCGCCAGCGCCAGCGCCCCCACCGCCACGCCCAAAAGCAGCAGGCCCGCGCTGGCGAGGACGAAGCGGCGCTCGGCGCGCACCAGGGCGGGCAGCTCCACCCGGTAGAAGCGCCGCAGCGCCGCGCCCCGGTCCCGCGGCGTCCGGTAGATGCGGCCATAGGCGCGGGCGCAGAGCGCGTTCAGGGCGCGGTGGACGTCCGTCCCCTCGTAGTCTCGCTGCGCCCGCGCCAGGTCCGCGGCGGCCCGCCGGTAGAGCCGGTCCAGCGCCTCCACGTCCGGCAGCCGCAGGCGCCGCGCGTCCAGCTTGTTCAGCAGGTCCGCCAGCGCCTCCCAGTCCGGGCGGCGGCGGGCGGCGAAGGCGGCGATGGGCTCACCCACGGGGTGTCTCGGGGGTCACCGCCGCCGCCAGCGCGGCCCGGTCCGCCTCCGGCAGCCGGGCGCCGAAGCGGTCCAGGATCCTCCGGCCCAGGCGATGGCGCGCGGCGGGGTCGAAGTGGGGCGCGCGCTCGAGGAAGGCGCGGACCAGGTCCGCCTGGCGCGGGGACAGCGGCGGCCCGGCGGCGTCCGGGGCGGGGAGCTCGTAGCGGGGCAGGGCGACCTCCCCGTCGCGCACCAGCACCGTGCCCGCCAGCAGGTCCCCCAGCCGTTGACTGCGCCCGCCCACCAGCGCGGTCATCAACCCCAGGAAGTAGAGCGCGGGGAGGAAGTCGACGGCGCGGCAGAGGTTGCGGACGGCGCTCTCCAGCACGCCCGGCGGCGAGCCGTCCGACCGGGCCACCCGGATGCGCAAGGCCCGCTTGCCGAGGGTCTTGCCGCCGAACATCACCTCGCATGCCGTCCAGTAGACCCACTGCGCGAGGAAGACCCCGCCCACCAGCAGCGCCTGCGCCAGGCCGGAGAACGCCTGGAAGAACCCCAGCACGTCCGACACCAGCAGCGAGAGGACGAAGTAGGCGACCACCCAGGTGGCGAACAGCGCCGCGGCGTCCACCAGGTAGGCGAGCGCCCTCGTGCCGATCCCGGCCAGCGGCAGGTCCAGCGAGACCCGTTCCGGCGTGGCCACGTCAAGGCGGTCCATCTGGCCGGACGTTACTTGATGGGGAAGTCCGGACCGAATAAGACGAGAGGGACCGGGTTGAGCATGGGCCGACTTCGGCCCGGCAACCCGCACGCACGCACGAGAGCATGGACACCCAAAGCCAGACACCGAACCAAGGGACGCCGCCGCCCAAGCAGTTGCAGGAGATTCTAGGGGTCACCATCCGCTTCTGTGGTGACTCCGGCGACGGCATGCAGCTCACCGGATCCGAGTTCACGCGCGCCTCGGCCATCGCCGGGAACGACCTGCAAACGTTTCCAGACTACCCGGCCGAGATCCGCGCCCCCGCCGGCACGCTCCCCGGCGTGTCCGGCTTCCAGATCCAGTTCTCGACGCAGCCCGTCTACACCCCGGGTGACCAGCCGGACGTGCTGGTGGCGATGAACCCGGCGGCGCTGAAGACCAACCTGCCGGACCTGGTGCCGGGTGGGATGCTGATCGTCAACACCAGCGCCTTCAACGAGAACAACCTCACCAAGGCGGGCTATGCCTCCAACCCGCTCCAGGACCCGGCGCTCACCTCCAAGTACAAGCTCTTCCAGGTCGACATCTCCAAGCTGACCGAG
>DASRBA010000310.1:0-35295 GCA_035637895.1 Myxococcaceae bacterium | reverse complement strand
TCGCCGATTCATACCGGGCGTATGTTACCGCGAGACGGCTCGGAACCGGAGTGGTCCCTTCCCGATCCCCGGGTGCGCAGGGTGAGCGCCGATCAGCTTCCGGAACGACCGCGGCACCGGGCCGGGCGCCTCCGGCGGCGGGGGCTGGCCGCGGTCGGGCGGGAGCAGCTTCCACCCGCCGGGCTCGAGCCGGTCTCCCAGCAGCTGCCTGCGGATCTCCCGCCCCAGCACCTCCGCCAGCAGCGACGGCACCGCGTTGCCCAGCTGCTCGCGCGCGGACCCGTCGCTCCCCGCCAGGCGCACCCCGTCCGGGAACGTCTGCAGCCGGGCCAGCTCCTGGAGGCTCAAGCGGCGGCTCTTCCAGTGGAACGGCCCCACCGACGGCCCCGGCTGCGCCTGGATGGTCCACGACGGGCGCGCCTTGGCGAGCTTGAGCAGGAAGGTCCAGTACCGCGTCCTCCACCCGAACAGCGGCACGCCGCCGCCTCGGTCGGTGTGGAAGAGGTAGTTCTGCCCCTCGGGGATGGAGGGCAGCAGCTCCGCCCACTTCCCGCGCATCGCCAGGGGCTCCGCCGGCGCCTCCGGGAGATCGCCCAGCGCGTCCCACGCGGTCCGGTGCTTCGGCACCACCGGCGCCGGGAACTCGAACGCGGAGCCATCCCTCGCCGCCACCAGGAAGAAGCGCTCCCGCAGCTGCGGCACCCCGAAGTCCGCCGCGCCGAGGACCTTCCAGCGCGGCCGGTACGTGGTCCCCTGCTTCGCGTTCAGCCGCTCGATGCGGTCCAGCAAGAGCCGCAGGCCCTCGTCCTTGCCGGAGAACGCCAGCCCGCCCACGTTCTCCAGCACGAACGCCCGGGGCAGCGCCTCCTCCACGACGCGCAGGTACGCCGACAGCGTGTCCGCCCGCGGGTCCTCCAGCCGCGCCGAGTCTCCCCGCGCCCACCACCCGGACTTGGAGAACGGCTGGCAGGGCGGGCCGCCGATGAGCAGGTCCGCCTCGCGCGGCTTCAGCCCGCCGGCCGCGAGGATCTCCGGGGTGGGCACGTCGAAGATGCTGCGCGGGATGATCGGCCACGGCCGGTTGCGGCGGAGCGTCTCGCAGCAGTCGGCGTCCAGCTCCAGCGCCACGGCGGTCTGGAAGCCGGCGGCCTCGAAGCCGTAGTCCATCCCGCCGGCCCCCGTGTAGAGGCTGATGAGTCGGCGCGCCACGGGTTTCAGCCGCGCGACGCCGCGTCGAAGGCGGCCACGACGTCGGGTGGGGCCTGCACCAGCTCGATGAGGACGCCCTCGCCGGAGAGGGGGAACTGCTCGTTCCCCCTGGGGTGGATGAAGCAGACGTCGTGGCCCGCGGCGCCGGGGCGGATGCCGCCGGGGGCGAAGCGCAGGCCCTGCTGCTCCAACCAGCGCACCGCCGCGCGCAGGTCGTCCACCCACAGGCCCACGTGGTTGAGCGGCGGCACCGCCACGTTCGGCTTCTTCTCCGGGTCGATGGACTGCATCAGGTCCACCTCGACGCGCCCGTGGCCCACGCCCGCGGTGACGATGTCCTCGTCGACGTTCTCGGACTCGCTGCGGTAGCTCCCCTGCGAGGACAGCCCCAGCAGGTCCACCCACAGCCGCCGCAGCGCCCGCTTGTCCGCGCCGCCGATGGCCACCTGCTGCACGCCCAGCACCCGGAACGGCCGCTCCATCTTCAGTTCCCGGCCTCGACCTTGGCCTTCGTCCGCCGGAACGGGTGCACCCAGGCGGCGAAGCGCGCCGGGTTGCGCGTCTGCATCCACAGCCGGCCCCGCCCGCGGAAGTGGCACACCAGCCCCTCGCCGGAGAAGAAGAGGCCCTTCATCCCGCCGATCCGCCGCACGTCGTACTGGAGCCCGTCCGTGAAGGCGACGACGTTCTCGTTGTCGCAGATGAAGCCCTGGCCGGAGACGTCCACCGGGTGGAGCGCCCCGTAGGCGTTCACCAGCACCCGCCCGTCGCCCTCCGCCTTGAGCAGGAACATCCCCGCGCCGAAGAAGCCCTTCGCCCCGCCCCACTTGGTGTCCAGCTTCACCGACGCCTCGCCGGCGAGGAACGCGCCGCTGTGGATGTAGAGCGACTCGCCCGAGTGCACCCGGAACTCGACGATGTCGCCCTCGGCGGCGGGCGCCAGGTAGACCGTCTCGCCGGGCTGGCTGGCGGTGAAGGTGTTGAGGAACAGGCTCTCCCCGCCCAGCAGCTTCCGCTTGGCGGAGGCGAGCAGCCCCCCGGTGAGCCCGGTCTTCATCTGCACGCTGGTGTCGCGGCTCACCATGGTGCCGGCGGTGGCGACGATGGCCTCGCCCGCCCGGTCGAAGGTGGCCCGCACCATGGAGAAGTCGGGCCGCTGGAGGATCTCGGTCTGCATCAGCCCTCCCTCGGCGGCAGGCGCCGCCCGATCTCTTCGCCGTACTCGGACGGGTTGCGGGTCTGCATCCAGAGCGTCCCGTTCCCGGTGAAGTGGCAGACCAGCCCCTCGCCGGAGAGCCAGGAGGCGATCCACCCGTCGGCGGCCTTGGTGATGCGGAACTGGAGCGAGTCCTCCCACGCCACCAGGTGGCCGGTGTCGATGATGTACTCGCCGCGGACCCGCACCTCCTCGATGGCGCCGAACGCGCCGGCGATCACCTTGCCCTGGCCCGTGGTCTTGAGGACGAACAGCCCCTCGCCGGAGAGGAACGTCTTGAAGCCGCCCAGGCGGGTGTCCACGTCCACGCCCGGCGTGGAGGCCACGTAGGCGTGGGACTGGAGGTAGTACTTGCTCGCGCCCACGTCGAGGACGGTCAGGTCTCCCGGCAGCGTGGCGGCCAGGTAGACCTCGCCCACCTCGCTGCCCTGCGAGCAGATGAAGGTGTTCCGGAAGAAGCTCTCCCCGCCGAACATCCGCTTGAGGCCCTTGAGGAGGCCGCCGCTGCCCGTCTGCACCTGGACGTTGGGGGTCATCCCCACCATCGCCCCGGACTCGGCGGTCACCGACTCACCGGGCATCAGCACCACGTGCGCCATCGCCTGCGACGGCCGGTGCTGGAGGTCGATCTGCATGCGTCGTCTCGCTCCTCTCTCTTACGGCAGGCGCGGCGTCAGCCAGGAGGTGAGGGTGCTCACGTTGCGCGACTGGAGCACCACGGTGCCGCGGCCGCTGAACTCCATGACCAGGCCCACCCCGGAGGCGACCAGCCCCAGGAAGCCGCCGCCGGGGAGGCGGATCTTGAAGTCGAGCGTGGGGTCGAAGGCCACCACGTGCCCATGGTCGACGGTGAGCGTCCCGTTCACCGGCACTTCCAGCGTCCCCCCGTAGGACGTGTAGAACAGCTGTCCGGTGCCGCTCACCTCCATGAAGAAGAGGCCCTCGCGCGCCAGCAGCCCGCGCAGCCCGCCCCAGCGCATCTTGAGCTGGAGGTCGCCGGTGCAGGCGAGGAAGGCGCCGCGGGTGAGGAGGATGCGGTCGCCATGGAGCTGGCGCACGGCGATGGTGCCGGAGAAGGTGGGCGCCAGCGTGACCTCCCCGCCCTCCTCGCAGGTGAAGTCGTTCACCATGAAGGATTCGCCCGCGACGAACTTCCGGATGAGCGCGGTGATGAACGCGCCCAGCGTGCCGAAGAAGCCCGCGCCCCTGGGCGAGTTGAGGCGGGTGCGCATCTTCACCCGCGTGAAGCGGGACACCATGGAGCCCGCCTCGGCCGTGAGCACGTCTCCCCGCTGCAGCCCCACCTTGAGGACCGCGAATGAGGGTCCCCGCGCGATCTCGTGGTTCATCGGCGCGGGAACATAGAGCCCATGCCCTTCGAACACTCGAACAAACGCATCGCCGCGGAGGTCGCGCTGCTGCTGGGAGTCCCGGTCCTGCTGGTGGCGGGAGGCTGGGCGGCGTTCGGGGCGGTGGTCGATCTCGCCGTCCATTCCGTGCCCGCGGAGGCGGAGCGCGCGCTGGGGGACGGGATGGCCAAGGTGGTACGCGAGATGGGGAAGCCGTGCGACGCGCCGGAGGTGGAGGCGATGGCGCGGAAGCTGGCGGCGGAGGCCGGGATGGATGCGGAGCACCTGGAGGTGGAGGTGCTGGATGACGAGACGGTGAACGCGTTCGCGCTTCCGGGCGGGCACGTGTTCGTGTTCACCGGGTTGCTGAAGAAATCGCAGAGCCCGGACGAGGTGGCCGGGGTGTTGGCCCACGAGCTGGGGCACGTGGTCCTGCGCCACCACCTGCGGTCGGCGCTGCGGTCGATGGGCGTGGGCGCGGTGGCGAGCGCGGTCTTCGGCGACGGCAGCGGGCTGGTGGCGATGCTGGCCGCCGGGTCCAGCCAGCTGGTGAGCCTCGCCTTCAGCCGGGAGCAGGAGGAAGAGGCGGACGCGTTCGCGGTGACGCTGGCGGAGAAGGCCGGGTTCGACCCGCTCGCGGTCGGAAAGCTCCTGGAGCGGATGGAGGCGCCGGGCGCGCCGCCGTCGCTGCTGCGGACCCACCCCAGCGGCCCGGATCGGCTCCGGAAGCTGGAGAAGCTGGCCGCGAAGCACCCGTGGACGCCGCGGCTGGACGTCACGCTGGAGGCGCTGCGGGGCGCCTGCGCCGGAAGCGGCGATCAGTAGCGGATGGCGGCGGTCGGGATGAGGCGCCGCGTCTCCACGCGCGGGCGACCGGATCACCGCTGGGTGGCAGGGAGTGTCAGCTCGAAGCCCACCACGACCCTGGGGTCGACCCTCATCGCACCGAAGAACAGCTCGGGGGGCTTGAGGCCGTAGTCCTTCATGTCGAGGGCGTACTCGCCGGTGACGCGGATCTTCCCCACTGGAAGCTCGGTGGCGACGGCGTCGATGTGGATGGCCTTGGTGGCGCCGCCCATGGTGAGCGCGCCGTCGATCGCCAGCTTGGCCTTGCCGCCCTGGGCCGGGGTCAGCTGGTAGGACTTCAGCTCGAAGTGGATCTGCGGGTGGTCCTTGGCCTGGAGCGCATTCCGCAGGTGCTCGTTCATGGTGTCGTTGGAGCAATCCAGCGCCGCCACGGCGATGTGGACGGAGCCGCCGGAGGCGGAGGTGACGTTGGCGAGGGTGAGGGGTTCGGCAGGGAGGTCCGCGATGCGCGCGTCCACCGCCCTGGCGGCGCACTTCCAGGGCTGGACGGTGCTGGTGCCGGAGACCCAGACCCTGGCCTGGGAGACCGACAGCGAGAGCAAGGCGACGGCGACGATTCCCGGAGTCATGGCTCTTTCCTCGCGAGCGTGGACGGCGGCGTGCGGAGCTCGAGCACCAGGGTGGGCCCCAGCGGGGAGGGGATCTCCAGGCGCACGGGGATCCGCGCGGCGTCGTCGGTGAAGGAGATGCGGAGGGCGCCCTCACCGCCGGTGGCGGCGAAGCGCTGCGGGTCGCGCACGCGCATCTCCACCAGGACGGTGCGGAAGGCGACGCCGCCGAGGACCACCTTCTCGCGCCGGAGGATGCGGATGCGCACCGGGTTGCGGGTGGAGTCGTAGTGGCGGTCGAGGCAGAGAGTGCCGTCCTCGGGGAGTGAGAGGGTGCGGAGGTAATAGATGAAGGAGAGCTCGTCGAGCGGGAGGGCGGGGCTGCCGAGCCACTCCCACCGCCGGGTGCCGCCGCCGATGGGGCTCTGCTCGCTCATCTCGTAGGCGAGGGAGGCGAAGCGGGTGGTGGAGAGCCAGGAGCGGGCGTGGTGGGCCACGGGCTGGCCGGCGATGGTGGCTTCGACGTCGAAGCGGAGGAGGACGGCGTCCTCGCCGTGGAGGCGGGAGGGCCCCTCCACCGCGAGGCGACCGAGGCCGCCGACGCGGAAGGGGCCGTAGGAGACGGCGTACTCCAGGTGCTCGCCGGGACCAAAGGGGCGCGAGTCCTCGGACTGGGCTTGGGCGGCCAGCGGGAGGAGCAACGCGAGGGCGGTGAGTGAGCGCATTCCAAAGGGAGACAGATCAACCCTCGTGCCAGCGGCCGCTCCCTCCGCGGAGGCCCCGGTAGGCGCACGAGTTGCGCGGCGCCGGGGGACCTCGCAGGACCTGCGCCGCGCGGATGGTAGGTTCTTGGGATTCCGAACGAAGCCCTCTCGAGGTCGGCATGACCGGCCGGCGCGTGTTCCTCCTCTCCCCCGCGAGCGCCGCGGGCGTACGCGCGAAGATGCTGCTGCGGGACGGGGCGTCCTTCGCGCTCGCCAACCAGGTGCGGGTCGCGGGTGCGCCGCTGGCGGACGTCTTCTCCTTCCTCAGCGGCCTCTACTTCCGCGGCAAGGTCGCCTACGTCCGCCGCTTCGCCGCCCCCCCGGAGGGCCTGGAGCCGGGGCTGGTCATCACCACCACCCGCGGCCTGGTCCCCATGAACGAGCTGGTGACCACCTCCACCCTCCGCGCCTTCGAGCGCGTGGACATCAACCTGGGGGAGCCGCGATACGCCCGGCCGCTGGCGCGGACCGCGCGCGACCTTGCCCGCTTCCTGGGCGAGGAGGACCAGGTGGTGCTGCTGGGGAGCATCGCCTCCGGGAAGTACGTGGAGCTGCTGCTCCCCATCTTCGGCGAGCGCCTCGTCTTCCCCGAGTGCTTCGTCGGGCGCGGCGACATGAGCCGCGGCGGCGTCATGCTCCGCGCCGCCGAGTCGGGCAAGGAGCTGGCGTACGTCTCCGTCTCCCGCGCCACGCGCACGGGCGCGCGGCCGCCGAAGCTCACCGAGGAATCGTTCCGGTAGCCTCGCCGGGAGTCAGCCGCCGGACGTCGGCGAGCCGCGAACGCGCGCGTCCAGGCCCTCCCGGAGATGCCGGAGCGTCAGCCGCCGAACGGCGATGAGCCGAGGCCGCTCGGGGAGCCGAACGAGCCCAGCCCATTGCGCGGCGCCGCCAGCCCCGGTGAAGGCGCCGGCTTCACTTCCGCCGCCGCCACCGCGGCGTGGTCCGGCCGGGTGACCCGGCGCGTGGACAGCCCCCGCGCGTCCGAGGTGGTCACCAGCGCGGTGGTGCCCTGCTCCAGCATCTGCATCTGCGTCTGAGTCGTCTGCCGATCCATGCTTCCGAATCCCCCCAAGCGCGCGAGATCTCCATCGCCTTGCTTGGCGGCAACGGCGTTTCGCAGAGTCCCGGCGCGAAGTCCAGGCGTGCCGTTCACCATCCACCGCATCGACCGCTGACGCACTGCACACCCGTCACGGCTGCACATTTGTTGCCCCACCCGCTGACCACCTGTACAGTTCGCCACCATGCGACGCGTCGAGGGGCCGCCAGCTGAAGCGGAGGGCGCGTTCCAGGCGCCCCGGATCATCCCGTGGGCGGCAGGACCGGGCGGGCTGGAGCACGTCCTCCACCGCTGGCGAAGCGACCGGCAGCTCTGGCCGCACTTCGCGCTGGACCACTCGGTGCCGGCGTCGGCGGGCGCCACGGCGGACTTCCCGGAGGACCTCGCCCCCGGCGTGCGGCGCGCGCTGGAGCGCCGGGGCATCCGCCAGCTCTACACGCACCAGGCGGAGGCGGCGGCGCTGGCGCGGGCGGGGCGCGACGTGGTGGTGGCCACCCCCACCGCCTCGGGGAAGTCGCTCTGCTACAACCTCCCCGTCCTCGACCGGCTCGCCCGAGAGCCCGGCGCGCGCGCGCTGTACCTCTTCCCCACCAAGGCGCTCTCGCGCGACCAGGAGGAGGCGCTCAAGGCGCTGCTGAAGGACGCGGAGCTGTCGCACGGGGCGATCACCTACGACGGCGACACGCCCCAGGACGCGCGGAGGGCCGCGCGCGACCGCGCCGGGCTGCTGCTCACCAACCCGGACATGCTGCACTCCGGGATCCTCCCCCACCACGCGAGCTGGGCGCGGCTCCTGGCCAACCTCCGCTACGTGGTCATCGACGAGCTGCACACGTACCGCGGCGTGTTCGGCTCGCACCTGGCGAACGTGCTGCGGCGGCTGGACCGCATCGCGCGGTTCCACGGGTCGGCGCCGGCGTTCGTGTTCGCCTCCGCCACCATCGGCAACCCGGCCGAGCACGCCGCGCGGATGTTGGGCCGCGAGGTGGCGGCGGTGCTGAAGAGCGGCGCCCCCGCCGGCGAGAAGCACGTGATGGTCTACAACCCGCCGGTGGTGAACGCCGAGCTGGGGGTCCGCGAGAGCTACGTGAAGCGGTCGGTGAAGCTGGCCGCGGACCTGGTGCGGGCGAACGTCACCACGCTGCTGTTCGGGCAGTCGCGGAACACGGTGGAGGTGATGCTCAAGTACCTCCGCGACGCGCTGGTGGAGCGCGGGGTGGATCCGTCCGTGGTGCAGGGGTACCGGGGCGGGTACCTGCCCGGCACCCGGCGCGACATCGAGGCGGCGCTGCGGGCGGGCCAGGTGCGCTGCGCGGTGGCGACCAACGCGCTGGAGCTGGGCATCGACATCGGGGCGCTGGACGCGGTGGTGTGCGCCGGGTACCCGGGGTCGATCGCCGCGCTCTGGCAGCGCTTCGGGCGCGCGGGGCGGCGAGGGCACCCGTCGCTGGCGCTGCTGGTGTGCTCGAGCGCGGCGCTGGACCAGTACTTCGCGGCGTCGCCGGAGCTGCTGGTGGGGTCGCCGGTGGAGCAGGCGCGGATCGACCCGGACAACGCGGAGATCCTCATCCAGCACTTGAAGTGCGCGGCGTTCGAGCTGCCGTTCGAGGAGGGGGAGTCGTTCCGCGAGCTGCAGCCGGAGCCCACCGCGGACGCGCTGCGGTACTTGAGCCAGCACGAGGTGGTGCACGCGGTGCCGGGCGCGAGCGGGCGCGCGGTCTTCCACTGGTCGACGGACGCGTACCCCGCGAACCACGTCTCGCTGCGGAGCGCGGGCTGGGACAACGTGGTGGTGATCGAGCTGGGCTCGGACCGGGTGCTGGCGGAGATGGACTTCCGGTCCGCGCACACCATGCTGCACGAGCAGGCCATCTACCAGCACGACGCCGAGCAGTACCAGGTGGAGCGGCTGGACCTGCCCAACCGGAAGGCGTTCGTGCGGAAGGTGGCGCCGGACTACTTCACCACCGCGATGACGAACGTGAAGGTGACCGTCATCGAGGAGGAGCGGCGGTCGGACGTGTTCGAGCGCGGGCTGGTGGCGGGGGGCGGAGAGGTGTCGGTGGTGGAGAAGGTGGTGGGGTTCAAGAAGATCAAGTTCCACACGCACGAGAACGTGGGGTACGGGGAGGTCGCGCTCCCGGAGCTGCAGCTCCACACCACGTCGCTGTGGCTCACGGTGCCGGAGGCGCTGGTGGCGCGGATGGGCGCGCCCCGGCCGGCGATCATCGACGCGCTCAACGGGGTGGCGAACGCGACGCACACCGTGGCGTGCGTGGGGTTGATGATCGACCCGAGGGACCTGGGGCGCGCGCTGGGCAGCGCGGGGGAAGGCGACCTGCCGGCGGGGACAGGAGGCACCCTCTTCAACCCGACCATCTTCCTCTACGACCACGTGCCTGGCGGGGTCGGGCTCGCGGGGCGCCTGTTCGAGCAGCGGGAGGAGTTGTTGAGGCGCGCGCGGCGGTTGGTGGAGAGCTGCGCGTGCGAGGACGGGTGCCCGTCGTGCGTCGGGCCGTCGCCGGGGGCGCGGAGGCCGGAGGATGGGCTGGGGCCGCGGCGGAGCTTCTGCCTGGAGGTGCTGGGGCACCTCGGCGTGCAGGCGCTGCAATAGCGACCCGAGAGGCTGCGGATGAGCTTCAAGAGCGCGCTCGGCCGGAAGCTCCAGAGACTCGGCGCGCCGCCAGGCTCCACGGCCGGATCGAGTGAACCGCAGGTTCCGCGCGACGGCGCCATTGGCGACACGCCCGACCCGGTCCAGGCTGTTCGCGGCGAAGCCGCGCTCGCGCCGGAACAGCCCGGGCCCCAGGCGTCTCATTCAAACGCGCTCCAGACAGGCCGCGGTCGCGCGGCGTTCAGTGCGCGGCTTGCAGGGCCGGAGCGCGCCCCCGCGGCCGGATCCCCCCGCGGTGACGGGGTTCACGGTGGTTTGCCTGCAGGGCCGGGCGTCCCCGCGTCCTTTCGCGGTGAAGCCACTCATGGGGACTTGCCTGCGGCGCTGGGCGTCCCGGAGCCGACCGCGCACGGCCTCCTGTACGTGACGCGGCGGCGCTTCGGTGCGGGGCATCGCCATGGGCAAGTACCGATCGAAACGGCGCTCGCCGCGTGCCCAGAGCACGTTGCTGCGCTGGCGCTGGATCCGTCATTGGCAAGCATCTCCTTCGACCGCGCGCTCTTGCTGGATACGGAGACGACGGGGCTGGCGGGAGGCGCGGGGACCCTCCCGTTCCTCCTGGGACTCGGGTGGTTCGAACCGGGCGGATCGGTCACGCTGGAGCAGCTCTTCCTCCGCCGGCCCGGCGAAGAGCGCCCGATGCTCGCGCGCCTCTCCGAGCGCCTGGCCTCGGCCTCGTGCGTGGTGAGCTTCAACGGCAAGAGCTACGACTGGCCGCTCCTGCGCACCCGCTTCGTGATGAACCGGATGCCGGTCCCCGCGCCGCCGCCGCACCTCGACCTCCTCCACTGCGCGCGCCGGGCCTTCAAGTACCGCTGTGAGAGCGCCCGCCTGACGGAGCTGGAAGAGGCCGTGGTCGGCCACGTCCGCCGCGGCGACGTCCCCGGCCACCTCATCCCGGAGCTGTACTTCGCGTACCTGCGCGGCCGCGGGCACGGACCGCTCCGGCGCGTGATGGACCACAACGCGCAGGACCTGCTGATGCTGGCGGCGCTGCTGGGGCACCTGGCGGAGCGCTTCGCCGCGCCCGACCCCACCGCCGATCCGCGCGATGCGCTCGGGTTGGCGGAGGTGGCCTTCCGCGCCCGAGACCACGCGCGGGCGGATGCGTTCGCGGCGCACGCGGCGACCTCACCCCGCCCGGACCTGACGAGCGCGGCGCTGGTCATCCGCGCGCGGGTCTGCTGGCGGGCGCGCGACATCCCGGGCGCCGTGACCTGGCTGGAGCAGGCGGTGAAGCTGGCGGTGGGGCCCTTCGCGGCGCGGCTGCACCTCGCGCTCGCCAAGCTCCACGAACACCGGATCCGCGATCTCGCCCGGGCGCAGTACCACGCCTCGCGCGCTCGGGGAGCCGAGGCACCGGCCCGAGCGGACCGCCGACTTCAGCGTCTGAAGGAAAAGCTGGCGCGCGCGGAGGCCGTGACGGTCACGCCGCCCACTTCACGTCCACCGACACCTTCTGCGCCGTCCAGTCCAGCAGGTTGACCTGCAGCTCCTTGGCTTCCGCCAGGCTCATCGCCGCCTGCATCGCGCCCAGCACGTACGCCGGGTGACCGTAGGTCTGGTCGACGTGGACGAGGAAGTGGTTCGGCTCCACCTCATGCAGCTCCATCTTCATGAAGTTGTTCACGGAGGTGAAGACCTGCGGGAGGCGCAGCAGGCTCCGGCGCGGGCCCATCAGCTTCGCCATCTGCACCAGCACCTTGCCGATCATCGTGTAGCCGATGCCTTTGACCGCCTTCTCCCCGAGCCGCCGGAACCCCTCGTCCCTGCTCACCCCGGGGAAGAGCTCCGCGACGGTGACCTCCAGCATCCGCGTCCACGCCTCGCGCGGGTAGGTGGGCCGCAGCTTCTGGTCCAGGTCCAGCCCCAGCGCCCGCAGCTTCGACGAGAGCGACGGGGTGATCATCCCCACCAACCCACGCAGGAACACGCCTTCGACGGCGGCGTCGTAGACGACGTGGTCGGCGCTGAAGGTGGCCATGAAGGGCCGGTAGTGTAGATCGTCCCGGCTTCGCATCAGGAGGCCAGGTGTGGAGCCACGGGCGCGCACCGCCGGGCCGGAGGTGGGTCGACCGGCTCCACCAGCGCCGCGCCGCCCTGGTTCCCGGCTGCCCGCACCCAGACGGACGACGCCGCCCGGTACAGCCCGCCCGGCGTCGTCACCACCACCTGGTACGACGCCCCCTCCCGCAGCTCGTGCTGGCGCAGAGGTTCGGCGCCCGGATGCGCCAGGAACTCCGTCAACCCCGGAGAGGTCAACGCGCACGGCCCGTCCAGCCCCAGGACGGGCAGCGCCACCCGCTCCGGCCCCACGAACACGCCGGTCTCCACGACCGGCCGGCTCCCGTACCAGGGCCACAGCGCGCCTCTCGGATGAGCACCCGACCGGACGGCCAGCGCCTTCAACCCCGGCCAGGCGTCGACCGGGCGGAGCTTCCCCAGGCGTTCGGCGGCGCGGTCCAGCGCCCGCGCTCGCGCCGGATCCGGCCGCAGCCCGAACATCAGCGCCTTGCACAGGCGCGGCTGCTCGCAGGCGAAGACCCCCAGGCTCCCGTCGCGGATCGCCCGGATGAGCGACGGCGCGTGGTCCTGGATGAGCTTCCCGAACGCCGCCAGCTCCGTGGCGCTCCGGGCGGAGAGCAACGTCACGTCCCGCGCCAGCGCGAACCGCGCCGCCAGGAACGCCCGCAGCGTCGCGTCGCGGATCCCCGCCACGCGCGCCGGCACCGCGCCCTTCCAGCACGGCGCCCACGGCACCGCGAACTCCCCCGCCAGCACCCGGACGCCGCGCGAGTGCAGGCTCCGCCCCGGTGCGCCCTCCGGCACCACCGCGTGGCATCCCGCGAGCGTCCCGGGGTACGCCTGCTCCACCCCCGCCGCCCAGAGCCGCCACAGCCGCGCGCCTTCCCGCCGCGACTCCGCCGCCATCGGCACCTCGCCCTCCTCCGACACCGCCAGGCACACCGGCGGCCGCACCGTGAGCTCGTGCTGCAACCCGCGGCGCAGCGCTCGCGTGGCACGCCCGTCCTCCGCCAGCGCGCGCACGGGCACGCCGCGCTGGAAGTCCGGGGCGGAGCCCATTCGCGAGAAGTGATGCGCCAGACCGAACAAACTGCGGGCGTTCTCCGACATGTGCCGCCGCAGCCATCCGTCCTCCGCGGCGCTGGCATCGCGCCAGGTCGCCCGGAGCGCGCGGAGGGTGAGGCGAGCGCGCCACCGGACCGAGGACTCGAACCACATGGGAGCGCGCGGATGCAATCGCCGTGCGCGAGGCGATCAGAGCGGGCGAAAGGCGCGCGTGCAGTCCGCTGCGCGGGTGATCACCTCAAAGTGCGCAGCGGGGCGCACGGTTTGGCGCGCTCCATTCGGAGCGGAGTGTTCCTGCACGAGTCGATCCGCGCGCGTGACTTCCTTGCGTCGCACCGTTCATGAGCGACGCACACGCACTCGCCGCAGCGACCTCGACACAGGACCGTGCGTCGCGCTGTTCATGAGCGACGGCACGGGCGCCCGCCGCACGCGACGTCCGATTCAGGACCGGGCGTCGCGCCGTTCCTGGAGGACGGCCGCGCGCGTCTTCCCGCGTGGTTCTCCGGACCGCCCGCTACTTCCAGATGCAGGGGTCAGAGGGGTTCGCGCCGCCGGTCATGTCCGCCCCGGACGGGACGCAGCCGCCCTGGTGATTCTCCTGGGCACGCTTCTTCTCCTCCTCGATCTCCCGCATCGTCCGGCAGCGGCGCTTGGGGATGTGGCTCCCGACCGGAGTCTCCTCCGTGCAGACCACCGTCTTGTCCTGGTCCGCCATGGCCAGCTGCCGGTCCGTCACCTGCGTCCCCGCGGGCTGTTTCGACAGCGCCGTGGAGACCGCGATCCGGTCCTCCCTGGTCACCAGCCTCGCGTTGCACGCCGACATCAGGAGCAAAGCTCCGCCGACGATGACCCATCGCATGTGCGACTCCTCGGAGAGGCTGAGAGCGGGGAGAGCCCCACCTTCCGGAGACGCTCAGCAACGAATGTGACACCGAGTGCAGCGAACGGCTGCGGCGCGAGGCTCAGCCCCCCGTCGGGTACGTGTTGTACCCGGAGCTGGGCGGGGGTGGCGGCGCCGGCTGGGCCGGAGGGGGCGCGGGCGGTTGCGGCGGAGGCGCGTACGTCGAGTCCGGCGGCGGGGGAGGCGGATAGGCCGGCGCCGGCTGCGGGTACGTCGGTTGTGGCTGCGGCGGGTAGGCCTGGTCCGGCGGATACGTCGGCTGAGGCTGAGGCTGGGGCTGCGGCTGCGGCGGGTACATGCCCGGCGGCGGCGTGAACGGCGGGAACGGATTGGACGGCTGCGGCTGCTGCGCGTCCCCCGGCGCGGGCTGAGGCGGCGTCGTCGTGGGCCCGGTCCCGGGCTGCGTGCCCGCGGTGCCCGGCATGGGCTGGAGCGCGCCCTCGCCCGGCAGCGGCGTCCCGGTGATGCCCTGCCCGTTCCCGAACGCGGCGCCCACCATCACGCGCCACTTCGGCGTGCCGGCGGCCTGGCCAAGGCCCGGACCGGCCAGCACGTAGAGCTCCATGTTCTGCGCGATGGGGTAGCGCGCGCCCAGCAGCAGCTCCACCGCCCCGACCTTCCCGGACAGGCCGACCTGCGTCCGCCCGCTGATCTCCCCGCGGAGCCCGTTCTGCGGCCCGGCGGAGAGCACGCCCGCCACCAGCAGCGAGCTGCCGATGGTGTCCACGGCCGGGTCGCCGCTGGAGCTGACGGTGGCGGTGTCGGGCCGCCAGAGCGCGCCCAGCTCGATGCCAGCGCGCGCCCAGTCCAGGTTGCGCCCGAACATCAGCTTCGGCGACAGGCCGATCTTCTCGTCGCTGGCGAAGGCGGAGGAGCTGCCGATGGGGATCTTGGCGCCCAGCTGGAACGCCATGTCGAACGGCGCGCCCTTGGACTGGAACATGAGCGCCCCGCGCGCGCTGAGGGTGGGGCTGCCCAGCGCGCGCTGCACCACCCCTACTCCCGGCAGCGCGATCTCGATGCCCTCGCCGGGGTTCTGGGAGGCGACGATGGGCACGTCCAGCCCGATCTCCAGCCAGTCCATGGGGGCGAACCCACCCACCACGTGCACCGTGTAGCGGTCGGAGATGATCGACGACACCGCCCCGCTGGGGTCGATGTACTGGTAGGGATTGTTCTGGTAGTCGCCGGTCAGCGAGAAGCGGACCGCGCCGACGGGGAGGATCTCCCCCGTCCCCACTACCAGCGAGCCCATCGCGCTGGAGTTCACCTCCAGATGGTCGAGGTCGAACTTCGGGAAGTTGGGGAGTTGCGCCGACGCCGAACCAGAGACTACCAGCGACAGCACCGCGACGACCGAGAAGCGAGCGCGCACGAACGACCTCATGGACCGGCCCACCGAGGGAGGGGCAAAGCAAAGCGAAAACGCGCGGGAGGCGCAAATCGCACCCCCGCGCGCGCATGGACGAAAGCGGCGGTCAGAAATTCACTTCGGCTTCGCGGGGACTGGCGCCGGCGCCGGGACCGCCGCCGGGGCCTCCACGTACCGCCGCAGGAAGCGCACCGCCACCGACCCGTGGCCCACCATCAGCTCGTCGAACTTCCGCTGGGTGTACCCGGCCCCCCACGCCTTCCGCGCCTGCTGCTCCAGGTCGCGGATCTCCGCGTACCCCAGGTAGTATTGGACCAGCTGCGTCGAATCGAGCTGCGCGCGGCGGAGCTTCTTCTCCGCCAGCGCCTGCTCCTGCAGGCAGTCGTCCACCAGGTACTTCAGGGCCTGCTCGTCGGTCCACTGGCCGGTCTGCAGCTTCACGTCCAGCACGGTGTTGGCGGCGACGGTCATCGACCCCTTCAACCGGTTGAAGAGGTACTTCGCGTTCCGGTCGCCGCCGTAGCCCAGGGAGACCATGAGCTGCTCGCCGTAGACGGCCCAGCCCTCCGCCATCGCCCCGTTCCACAGGGTGGCCCGCAGCGGGTTGAGGTCCTTGAGCGCCCACCACGCCTGGGTGTGGTGGCCGGGGTACGCCTCGTGCGCCGCGGTCAGCTCCACCGAGTAGTCGTTGTTGGCGCGCAGGTACGACTCCACCTTCTCCGGCGGCCAGCTGGGGTCCACCGGGTCCACGTAGTACGTCCCGTGCCACGGCGCGCTCTTGTCCAGCATCCCCGGCGACAGGTACTCCGCGCCCGCCGCGCCGCGCTTGAACTCCGGCATGGGCAGCACGTTGAGCGTGTCCGCCGGCGGCAGCGGGATGAGGTCGTTCTGCTCGATGAAGGCGCGCAGCTTGTTCAGGTTGCGCGCGTGCGCGTCGACCAGCTCGTTCGCCTTGGGGTGGTCCTTGGAGATCTCGTCCCGCACCTTGTTCATCAGCGCCGCCGGGTCCTTCTCCGGCACCGGCGCGCCCGGCCACATCTGCCCGTGGAGCTTCTTGGCCAGCGCCAGCAGGTCCGACTTGGACTTCTGGAAGTCCGCCTCGGCGCGCTTGACCAGCTCGTCCGCGGTCAGCTCGGTCTGCAGCGCGGCGGGGAACTTCTTGCGGTAGAGCGCGTCGCCCAGCCGGTAGTCGCGGGTGGCCTTGTCCTTGGGGTACGCCTCCAGGAACTTCTGGAAGTCCTGCACCGCAGCCAGCGCCTCCACCCGCGCCTTCTCCGCCTTGGGGTCCTTCTGGGTGAACGCCTTCAGCTCCGTCTCGAAGAACTCGATCCGGCCCTTGTTGTCCTGGATGGCCTGCTCCAGGTGGATGCGCGACGGGTTCTTCACCTGCCCCTTCACCTGCGAAAAAAGGACGGGCGTGGCCTTCAGCAGGGGGGTGATGGTGGCCAGCCGGTCCTTCTCCGGCGCGAAGGTGCCGTGGATGAGGTCCGCCAGCCGCCCGGCCACCATCTCCCGCGGGTCGAAGAACGGGAAGGTGTCGTTCAGCCGCGGGCTCCACTCCCACTCCTTGATGTCCGTCAGGTACAGCCGCTCCAGCGCGATGCCGTCGAGGATGATCTGCAGGTCGACCTGGTCGTCCGTGGAGAGCGCCTTGGCGTCCAGCGCCTTCGCCTTCTTCTCCTGCTGATCCAGCTCGGCCAGGCGCTTCTTCTGCGCCGCCGGGGACAGGTCCGCCACCTTGTCGTCGAAGCGGTGATCGCCCATGAACGAGGCGAGGTGCGGCTTGGCCTTGAACAGGCCGTCCAGGTACTGCGTGCGCAGCGCGGCCACGGGCCCATGGTCGGGCCCGGCGGCGAGGGTGGCGAGGACGGCAACCAGCGCGACAGGTGAGTGCATCAGCGACCTCCGGGGGCCGACGTTCTAGCGGAAAACCCGCGCGCCTGGGCCTTCTTGGATCCATCCTGCGGGCATGCGCCCCCTCACCCTCGCCGTCGCCTGCATCGCCCTTGCGTCCGGACTCACGGGCTGCTCGTTCAACAGCATCCGGGCCAAGACAGTGATCGAGAAGCTCCAGACCACCTCGCCCAACCCGGCGCCGCCGCCGTTCCTCGCCGTCGACAGCGAGGTCTCGCGCCTGGTGCGCTGGACGCTCCCGGACGCGTACTGGAACAACGAGCGGGTGGCGGGGTGGGTCACCAGCCCGGGCGTCCCGGACCGGCTGCTCAACGTCACCCGCTGCGTGACCAGCACCACCACCGCCGCCACCGAGGAGGCCTGCTTCTTCCAACTGGAGCGCGACCTGGGCCTCCCCACCGCGCCGCCCCTGGACACGCTCACCGAGCAGAGCTGGGAGACGGAGCAGGACGCGCAGCGGCTGATGGTGAACCTGCGCGGCGCCGTCCACGCCATCGCCGCCTACTACGAGGTCACCCAGGTGGAGCCCATCGACCTCAACGCGGCGAAGATCCGCGACGGCTTGCAGGACGGGCTCTCGGCCTTCGCCGCCTACCAGCGCAGCCGCCACGTCCGCCGCGCGCTGGACCACCCGCTCACCACGTTCGTGCTCTCCGGCGGCGCGGCCAACGGCGCCTTCTCCGCCGGCGCGACGTGGTGGCTGCTCTCGCGGCTGGACCTGTGCAAGGCGGACGCGGAGCGGGGCGTGCTGGCGGCGCGGCGCTGCGTGGACGACCACGTGGACATGCTGGCCGGCAGCAGCACCGGCGCGCTGATCTCCCTGATGGTGAAGGACTACTTCGTGTCCGCCGGGCCGCAGGCCTCCAGCCAGCCCATGCGGCGGCGGGCGCTGGACCAGCTCAAGGACGCGTACGTGTGCTCGTCCAACGGCGGGCTCTACTGCGCCACCGACACCGGCATGGGCGACCTGGGCCTGGACGAGAAGGGCACCGCGCGCGGCCTGGTCCGCTTCACCGGCGTGGCGAAGCTGCTCAACGGCTACGTGACCGAAGCCACCTTCCAGTCGCTGCCGGAGCTGTTCGCCACCTCGGTGGAGTTCAACTCCGGCCGCACGGCGTACTACTCCAGCCGCGACCGGCGCGACATCCCGGACCTCACCGCGTTCAAGGAGGCGGTGATGTCGTCCATCCTCGAGCCCGCGCTGGCGGAGCCGATGGAGAAGGTGGGCCCCAACGCCGGCATCCTCCTCGACGGCGGGGTGCGCTCCGGGCTGCCGATGGCGATTCCCCTCTCGCGCGGGGCGGAGCGCGCGCTGGTGTTCGTCAACTCGCCGCTGGAGCCGCGCCCGCTGTCCGTCCCGCCGCCCCACGCGCTGAGCATGCTCTTCCGCGCCATCGAGCTGTTCGCGCACCAGCCCGTCGTCGGCGAGCTGGCCGAGGCGGAGCTGGCGCTGGAGGTGCGCCGCGAGCAGGAGCGCCAGGTGTGCATGGACCGGATGCGGCGGGCGGACACGGACGCGGACCTCCACCTCGCCTCGTCCTCGGACGCGCAGGCGCAGCCGCTGGAGCAGCACACCCCCGAGCAGGTCCGCGCGCGCTGGCTCCAACTGGACGCGCTCTGCTCCGGCACGCTGCGGCCGGGTCAGGCGACGCCGACCGAGGTGCTCCACTCCCACTACGGGCCCATGCACCTGCGCGGCGCGGCCGCCGCCTACGCCTCCACCCGCATCTTCGAGCCCCACGAGCTGCCGCCCGTGCTGAGCAAGCTCGACACCAAAATCACCTGGGACACGCTGAACGCGACCTTCTACCAGTTCGATCCGCACGCCATGGGCCAGACCTTCGCGTTCGGCGCCGCGGTGATGGAGCAGCGCTGCCCGGAGGTGGTCCGGACGCTGGGCTGGCACCTGCAGACGCCGAACAGGGACTACTGCGGCACCGAGGCCGATCTGCTCGCCGCCCTCCGCCCCGTGATCCAGCAGGCCGACCGCTGCGAGGGCCAGAAAAAGTCCGTCGAGGTCTGCGGACCGAAGGACGTGATCGACCTCACACCGCATCCATGAAGGCGCGCCCTGCCCACACGTCCCTTCAGAGGCGGCAGATCGGTCACCCGAGATGGGACGACCACTTATCCTGTTCACATGAACGTCAGCGTGTGGAGGGGTCGCACCATCTCCTCCAAACACCGCAAAAGTGTTGAAGTTTCGAGGGGATAGCGCGCAACTTCCCCCCGCGAAGGCGGACAATAGGGACAAGGAATGAAGTCGGAGGCATCTCCCCTTCCGTCTCGGGTATTCGAATGAAAGTCGGAAACCAAAATCACTGCGCGCCGGCCCAGCACAGCAACCCCTGTGGCGAAGGCGCCAAGGCCAAGGGCGGCTCTGGCGAGAAGGCCAAGGGCGGCAGCGGCGAGAAGTTTGGCCCCACCAAGGAAGGCGCCAAAGCCGCTGGCATGAACTGGGGGCAGTACAAGAAGCAGTTCCAGGACGGCTTCGAGGGCGGCCAGGACGGCAACAGCCAGGGCGTGCAGGGTGACGATCACCACCCCAGCCTCTTCGGCGGCATCGGGGACTTCCTCCAGAACCTCTTTGGTGGCTGGGGCAAGAAGGACAACCAGCAGAGCGATTCGGTCTATCAGAACTACGCGGGCTCCACCCCCCAGGCGGTGGCCCAGAAGACCAACAACTCGTCGATGCCGGTGATTGATCCGGCCAACCTGCCGCCGAAGGACGTCGCCGCCAAGGCGCTGCCGGGCATCAGCCAGATGGACCCGACCGGCAAGACCGCCGACTACAAGAACGCCGAGATGAACTGCGGCCCCACCGTGCTGGCGATGATCGGCGACGCCTTCGGCAAGAAGCCGGTCGGGATGAGCGACGCGGACTACATCAGCAAGATCGGCACGACGGCGGGCACCACCGGCGCCGGCACCACCGGCAACGGGATGATCGCGGCCCTGAACGACATGGGCTTCCAGACCGCCGCCAACAAGGGCGGGGACCTGGCCTGGATCAACAACCAACTGGGTATGGGCCACGAGGTGATCGCCGACGGCGACTACTACTCCATGGCGGCCCACCCGAACGACAAGCTGGAAGCGGGCCACTATGTCGCGGTCACGGCCTACACTGGCGGCCAGTACACGGTGAACGACCCCGCGAACGGCACCGTCGTCAAGATGTCTCCGCAGGAGCTCTCCGACTTCATCGCGCACCACCCGCAGGGCGGGTTCACGCTGGCCGCCTGGCCAGATCCGACGGCGGCGGCGTTGCCCATGCCCATGCCCGCGCCGGTGCCCGCGCCCGTCGGCTAGAAGCGCCAAATCGACTTTGGGGAACACTTCTCCCCTCGCTGCCCCGGTTCGGAACTCCAGGCCGACCCGGGGCAGTGGTGTTTTTGGGCCTTAATTATCGGGAAAAATCACCCAGTGGAGGCCGCTAACCCACAGTAGTTACAGCGACCTCCATGGTAAGCAACTGAAGTCAATTTTCTTAGAAAATGATCGATGTCCCCACCTCCTGCCCCGGAGGCTTAGGTGCACATCGGTAATTCTTTCTCCCACTTCAGCTCCTTCCAGTCGGGTTCCTCCCACGACAATGGCCGGCATCTTGGCCAGGGCTTCGGCCAAGGTCATGGCGAGCACGCCTTCGGGTTCGGTGGTCCCCCCGGCTTCCGGCCGCAGGGTGACCAGGGCCAAACGCAGCAGGGCGGGCCGACCCGCCAGACCCAGCAGATGCCGCAGTTGCAGGACCCGCAGCACGCGGGCCCGGTGACGGGGAACTCGCCCTTCGGGAGCAACTACACCGTCCAGCGCGGTGACACGCTCTGGCAGATCTCCGACCGGATGCGCGCCGCCGGCGACCAGCGCGGCAACTGGGACATCATCAACGAGATCGCCCGGGACAACGGCATCAAGAACCCGGACATGATCTTCCCGGGGCAGACGTTCAACCTCCGCGGGCCGATGAGCGCGGACAGCTTCACCCCGTCCAAGGACCCGTCCAGCCCCATCCAGGGGAACGCCATGGGCCCCGGCGCGCAGGGCGACGGCGTGCCCTGGATCGGCCAGATGAACCCGGCCGGCGCGGACAAGAACTACACGAACGCGTCGCAGAACTGCGGCCCGGCGGTGATGGCGATGATCGCCCGCGAGCACGGCCTGGGCAAAGGGATGGACGACGCGGACCTGATCTCCTCGCTGGGCAAGGTGGGTCAGACCAACGCCAACGGCACCACCGGCAACGGGCTGATCGCCATGGCGGACCAGATGAACCTCAAGTCCACTGCCGAGCCAGGCGCCAACTCGAGCTGGGTGATGAGCCAGCTGCAGCAGGGCAAGGACGTGGTGTCCAACGGCGACTACTGGGCGCTGCCACAGCACGCCGACGCGAACCAGACCTCGCCGCACTACATCCTGCTCACCGGCATCGATCAGAACGGGAACATCACGGTCGAGGATCCGATGGACCCGAACGTGCGGAGCCTCACCGCGGCCCAACTGGACGCGTACAACAACGCCTCGGCCCAGGGCGGCTTCAACGTCGCCTTCGGCTAGTTGATCGTCTCCACCTGGTCCACCGGGCTCCCGACGCCGCTGATGTTGATGGTGTAGCTGCCCGTGGTTCCGGGGGCCTTGAAGTAGAACGACCCGTTGGTCTGGTTCGCCGGCACCGTGATCACCCCGCTGCCGATGCTGTTGGTGCAGGCGGCGTTGGAGAAGAACCCGGCGGTGCCCATGAGGGTGATGTTCTGAGGCGCCGCGGGCGCTGACGGGTTCCCGTACTGGTCCCGGATCTGCACCGTCACCTGCGCCGAGCACGCGTTGGTGCTCAGCGACTGCGCCGGGGTGAGGTACGCCAGCTGTGCCGGGTTGTCCGGGGTCACCGTCTCGTTCTGGGAGGCCTGCGTGAGCGGGGCGGAGGTGGCGGTGATCGTCCACGTCCCCGCGCCGTTCGAACGGAAGAAGAGGTTCGACGTCGTGCTGCCGCCGGTGCCGATGGCGATCGAGGTGAGCGGGCCGGACCCGTTGCAGTTCCCATTGGTCGTGAGCTGGTAGGGAAGGGCGGTGTCCGCGCTGGACGCGGCCAGGCCCACGGTGATCCCCGGCGTCACCGGTGAAGGGTTCCCGAACACGTCCTGGACCTGGATGGCGATCGGCGTGCTGATGCACACGCCCGCCGTCACCGAGAAGGGGCCCTGGATGATGGCCAGCTTGGTCGGCGTCCCGGCCGCGATGGAGAACGTCTGCGGGGGCGCGGGGGTGAGGCCGGTCGCGCTCGCGGTGAGGGTGCCGGAGCCGACGGCGGTGCCCTTGAAGTAGTAGGTGGTGGAGCTGGTGCCGCTGGCGATGACCGCGCTGGTGATGACGGTCGAGCACGCCGCGTCGCTGTACAGCGTGGTGTTGGTGGTCCCGGTGGCGCCCAGGCTCACCGAGGTGGCGCTGGTCACCGGCGAGGGCGCTCCCGCCGCGTCCGTGCTGGCGACGGTCACCGCCGCCGAGCAGCTCCCGGCGCCCACCCCGCTCTGGGCCGTGGAGGTGAAGCGCAGCTCCGTCGCCGAGCCCGCGGTGACGGTCTCCGGGGCGCCGTCCCCCATGAGGGTGCTCCCCGGTGCCTCGGTGAGCGTGTAGCTGCCGCTCGCGGTGCCCTTGAAGTAGACGAACACCCGGGACGACGCGGCCGGGAGCTGGATGGTGGTGATGGGGCTGCTGGTGCAGCCGCTGTTCCCGTAGAACGCCATCCCGGCAGCCGGCACGGAGGAGAGGGCCATCGTCTCCAGCGCACCGGTGGTGGCGTTGCCGAACGGGTCCTGCCGCTCCAGGGTGAGGGAGGCGCAGGCGCCCGCGGCGACCGTCTGGCCCTTGCCAACAGAGATCACCACCTTGGTCCCCGCTGCCGCCACCACGCCCTCCGTCTGGGTGGCGGAGGTGAGGCCGGTGGCGGACGCCGTGATGTCCGTGCTCCCCGCCACCGTCCCCTTGAAGGAGATGGTGACCCGCGAGGTGCCGGTCGCCATGGTGGTGGAGGTGATGGCCGAGCCCGTGCACCCGGCGCCCGCGTAGAGCAGGACCTGGCCGGACGGGTTGGTGGCGAGGTTCACCGTGGTCGGGCTCAGCACGGCGGTGGGCGTGCCGGAGGCGTCTCTCGCGTCGATGTTCACCGCCCCCGAGCAGGCGTTGGCCGTCACCGCCGTCTGCGCCGCGGTGGAGAAGGCGAGCTGGGTGGGCTGGGGCGGGGTGACGGTCTCCGTCTGCTGCGGCGAGCCCAGCGCCCCGCCGTTGGCGGTGATGGTGGGCGAGCCCTGGAGGCTCTCGAAGTAGAAGGTCACGTTGCTCAGGCCGGCGAGGAGGGTGACGCTGGTGGCCGCCCCGTTGAGGCAGGCAACGTCCCGGTAGAACGTCAGCGCGGGCCCGCTCGAGGACAACCCGATGCTGAGGTTGGCCAGCACCGGGGCCGGGTTGCCCGACGCGTCCTGCGTCTGGAGCGCCACCGGGGAGCAGGCGTTCTGCGCCACCGTGACGGGAAGGTTGGGAAAGACCAGCTGGGTCGCCTGCCGGAACACCAGCCCTTCACTCTGCATCGCCGACAGCGACCCCGCGGTGGCGGTGATGGCCACCGTGCCCTCCGCGGTGGCGGTGCTCTTGAAATAGAAGGTGCTGCTGGTGCCGCCCGCGGCCACCGGCGTCAGGACGATGTTCGCGTTCTGGCAGGAGGAGTCCGGGTAGAACTTGAAGGACGAGCCGGGGGCGTTCGAGGTCAGGCCGATGTTGAGCGGCGTCCCCACCGAGGTGGCGTTGCCGAAGGCGTCGCGCAGCTCCAGCCGCACCGGCGCCGAGCACCCGCCGATCGCCGCCATCGTCTGCGGCGCGGTGGTGAAGACGAGCGCGGTGGCCGCGCCGGGCACCACGGTCTCGGTCTGCTGCGCCCCCGTCAGCCCGGCGGCGCTGGCGGAGAGGTGCGCGGGGCCTGCCGTGGTCCCCTTCACGTAGAGCGTGGCGCGCGAGCGCCCCGCCGCGACGACGACGTCGCTGGCCTGGGTGGTGCACGACGCGTCGGAGAAGAGGATGAGGTTCCCGTCCGTCGCGGTGAAGGAGACGGTGACGGGCACCACCACCGGGACCACCGTCCCGCTCGCGCCCTGGGTGTCCACCCGCACCGCGGCCGAGCACGCCCCCGAGGTGAGGGTCTGCGGCGCGCTGGCGAAGACGAGCTGGGTGGGTGAGGCGAGGCACGGGACGCCCGAGCAGGCGGGGTCCGCGCAGCCGATGAGCGCGTTGCAGTTGAAGTCGGCCGCCTCGCTGCAGTGCTCGGGGGCGCCCGGGTGCACCGCCGGGTTGCCGTCGTTGCAGTCGGCGCCGTTCGGCGGGGGCACGAAGCCGTCGCCGTCGGCGTCGACCGCCGGCGCGTCCAGCGACAGGTCCACCTGCGTGAAGCCGGAGGGGGGGAAGGTCCCGGAGCCCACCGCCAGGGCGCCGTTGGGGACCAGGTCGGTGCACTCCACGCCGAACATCGGCCGCGCGGTGACGAACACCTGCGGGGGCAGCGCGCCCCGGAAGATGCCGACGATGAAGTCGTCCTTCCCCTGCGGGCGCTTGATCTCCCGGCGGTCGACCGGCTCGCCGCTGGTGTCCGAAGAGGTGAAGAGATCGACCTGCACGCAGGTGGCCTGCACCAGCGGATCCACCGTCACGTGGACCTGGAGCGCTGACTGGAACCAGCCGCAGCCGGCCGCCGACGCGAGCGCCAGCGCCGCTGCGGCGCAGCGGAAAGAGCGGGAAGGGGGGCTCATCGGCGCGCAGACTATCAACTGGCCGACGCGAGGCGCGCCTTGGCCTCCATCACCTTGCGTACGGCTTCCTCAGGCGTCGCACCTGAAGCCGAAAGGTGTCCCATCTTCCGACCCGGGCGCGGGACACGTTTCCCGTAGAGGTGGAGTCTTACGCCGGGGAGCACCAGCGCCCGGTCGAATGCGGGTGGCTGCGGGCCCAGCCAGAGATCGCCGAGGAGGTTGGCGATCGCCGCCGGGCGCACCACCTCCGTGGACCCGAGCGGGAGATCGCACACCGCGCGAACCGCCTGCTCGAACTGACTCGTGAGGCAGGCCACCTCGGTGGCGTGGAACGAGTTGTGCGGTCGAGGGGCCAGCTCGTTGACCAGCAGCTCGCCCTGCCTGGTGAGGAACAGCTCGATCACCAGGAGTCCCTCCACGCCGACGGAGCGGGCGATCTCCGAGGCGATCTCCAGCGCGCGGGCGCGGACCGGCTCCGGCAGCGGGCCGGGGATGACGGACCAGGCGAGGATGCGGTGCTCGTGGTGGTTGAGCGCGGGCGGGTAGACCGCCACCTGCCCGGAGGGCGCGCGCGCGACCAGCACGCTCAGCTCGGACTCGATGTCCAGGGCGCGCTCCACCACCAGCGGCTGCTCGCCCAGCGACTTCCAGGTCCCCGCCGCCGCCGCCCCGCCTTGCGCGCGCGCCTGGCCGCCGCCGTCGTAGCCGCCGAAGCGGGTCTTCACGAAGCAGGACGTCCCCAGCGCGTCGAGCGCCGCCGCCAGCTCCTCGACCGTGGCCGCCTCGCGGTAGGGGCCCAGGGGGAAGCCGTGGTCCTTCAGCCATGTCTTCTGGCGCGCGCGGTCCTGGACGATGCGGAGCACCTCGCCGCTGGGCCGCACCGGCGCGTGGCGGGCGGCGGCGGCCATGCTCTCCAGGGAGATCTTCTCGATCTCCACCGTCACCACGCTCGAGGTCCTGGCCAGCTCCTCCGCCGCGGCGGCGTCGTCGAAGGCGGCGGTGAAGCAGCGCTCCACCACGTAGCGCGCGGCGCACGACGGGTCCGGGTCCAGCGCGTGGACGTGATAGCCGAGGGAGCGCGCGGCCATGGCCGTCATCCGCCCCAGCTGCCCACCGCCCAGGATGCCCAGCGTGGCGCCGGGGAGGATCGGGCGGGACACGGTCGGGCTCACCGCTTCAGCTCCTGCCGGTCGTGGCGGCTGCGCTGCGCCGGAAGCAGCGCGCGGGAGACGGCCGGGCTCACCGCTTCAGCTCCTGCTGCATCACCTCATCCGCGCGCGCCTGCTTGTACGCGCGCAGCCGTTCCGCGAGCGCCGGATCGCGCAGCGCCAGCACCTTCGCCGCGAACAGCGCGGCGTTCGCCGCCCCCGGCTTGCCGATGGCCATGGTCGCCACCGGGGTGCCGCGCGGCATCTGGAGGATGGAGAGGAGCGCGTCCACGCCCTGCAGCGCGGTGGCGGGGACGGGGACGCCGATGACCGGGAGCCCCGTCTTGGAGGCGACCATGCCGGGGAGGTGGGCGGCGCCGCCCGCGCCGGCGATGATCACCTGCAGGCCGCGCCCCTCCGCGGCCGAGGCGTAGCGGAACATCCAGTCCGGGGTGCGGTGGGCGGAGACGACGCGCGCCTCGTACGGCACGCCCAACTCGTCCAGGAGCTCGCCGGCCGGGCGGAGCGTCTCCCAGTCGTTCTGGCTGCCCATGATGACGCCCACGAGCGGCTTCAGCTTCGGCGTCGTCGCCGGACGGCGTGCCATCGTGGGCGAAGTTGTGCTCCAGAACCGCGACCCGGTCGAGGGGTTTGTTACCGAGGGTCAGAGCCTCGACCGGGTCGGGCGGGTACGCCCTCCGGGTGCACGCAGGCCTACTTCTGGTTCAGCGCCTCCGCTGCGGCCTGCCGCTGCGAGCACTCCGTCTTCATCTGCACGTAGTAGTCCTTGGTGGAGACCGAGATGGCCCGCGTGTACAGGTCCAGCGCCTCCGGGTACCGGCCCTGCGCGTCATAGATGACCGCCAGGTTGTAGAGCGCCGCCGCGTTCTGCGGGTTCTTCTGGAGGTAGTCGCTGAACTCCTTGCCGGCCTGGTCCAGGTTGCCGCCCTTGGCGACCTCGACGATCGGCTTCTGCGCCTCGTCATCACCGTCCAGCCGGATGTACCGCTGCACGTAGTGCGGGGTGATGGAGCCCACGATCTTCCGCACGGCCATGGCCATGGCGGCGCGGATCGCCTGCTCCTCGGTGTCCTGCTGGATCGGCTCGCCGTGGAATTCCGTCTCCGCCAGGTACGTCCTGCCGCTGGCGTTGAACGCGGTCACGCCGAGCAGCACCTTGCCCATGTAGACGCGCTTGGCCTGCTGGGTGACGTTGCCCTTGTTGTCGTGCTGCTCGGGCAGGTCCTCGTGCTCGGCGTCCCAGTTGAGGACGTCGATCTTGAGGGCGATCTCGTCCGGCTTCTGCGGCGACTTGCCGCCGCTGGCTGTGGCGGTCTGGCCGGCGACCTTGACGGAGATGCCCTCCTCGCTGCGGTCGGTGAGCGTGAAGTAGCCCTCCTGGCGGACCTGGCGCGAGAGCTCGTTGGCCACCTCCTCGCGCGCGCTGCGCCGGCCGCTGGTTTCGAAGATGGAGAGCTGCTTGGAGGCGCCCAGGTTCACCGGGGCGGGCTGCAGCACGTTGACGCGGATGGTGGGGACGCACGCCGTGGCGAGCGCCAGGGCAAGGGGGACCAGCAGTCGTCGAGACACGAGGGGCTCCTAGGTGGTTTTGGAAGTGCGGCGGCCCCTAGACGCCTGGTGGCTCGCCTGGGTTCCATGGGGGCGCGACGAGCCGCCGCCCGTCGGCGCGCGCGACCTGCGCGTCGTCCGGGAGCTTCAGCCGGTCCCACGTCTGGCACGTCACCGCCTTGTGCGCCTGGTCCAGCCCCTCGCAGTAGTTGGTGAATAAACAGCGCCGGATTTCGTCGCCGCGCCCGAGCCTGATTTTCCGGAACCAGTCCGGGTCCGCCAGCGACTGCCGCGCCGCGGCCACCACGTCCGCGTCGCCGCGCTCGAGGATCTCCTCCGCCTGCCAGAAGCTGGAGATGCCGCCGCACGTCACCACCGGCGTGGAGAGGCCCGCCTCGCGCACCGCGCGCCGGATGGCGGCCACCGAGGGCACGTTGCGGCCGAAGGGGCCGGGCGGGCCGATGTTGGTGGTGGGCATGCACTCGTGGCCGGAGGGCCCGGTGTACGGGTACGAGGCCCACCCGACCTTCGGCTGGCGCGCGTCCTCGAACTTGCCGCCGCGGGAGAGGGAGAGGAAGTCCATCCCGGCGCGCGCGAGCTCCACGCCGAACCAGGCGGCGTCGTCCACGCGGTTGCCCCCCTCGATGATCTCGTCCGCCAGGTAGCGGCACCCCAGCGCCACCTTCGGGCCCAGCTTCGCGCGGGCCGCCCGGTAGACCTCCAGCGGGAGGCGGATCCGGTGCTCGCGCGGGCCGCCGTAGCCGTCGTCGCGCGTGTTCCGGGCGGAGAGGAAGCTGGCCATGGTGTACGCGTGGGCGAAGTGGAGCTCCACGCCGTCGAAGCCGGCGTCGGCGCAGCGGCGCGCCGCCTCGGCGAAGAGGTCCGGGAGGAGCTTGGGGAGGTCGCGGATGTGCGGCTTGTCGGTGTCGGTGACACGCTCGCGGAAGCCCATCCGGTAGGCCTCCAGGTCGCGCGGGCGGAGGAAGGACTCCAGCTCCGGTTCGGTCAGCTGCAGCAGGCGCGCGCGGACGTCCGGCTCGGGCGCGTCGTGCAAGGAGGGGTCGCGCGCGAGGGCCGCCAGCGCGCGCCGGTAGTCCGGGTCGAGGGCGAGGAACCTCCCGAGGAAGCTCTCGCGGGTGGGGCGGCGGCGGATGGTGAGGAAGTCGATGATCTGGATGAGCAGCTTCGTCCGGCCGCCGCTGGCGCGGTGCACCGTCTCCACCAGCTCCGCCAGGCCGGGGATGTAGCGGTCGTGGCCCACGCGGAGCAGCGGGCCGGAGGGGATGTCGCGGATGCCGGTGGCCTCCACCACGATGGCGCCCGGCTGGCCTTCCGCGAAGCGGCGGTACCAGGCGAGGACGTTGGGCGTGACGAAGCCGTCCTCGGTCGCCCGCCAGGGGACCATGGCCGGCACCCAGGTGCGCTCGCGGAGGTCCATCGGCCCGATCTGGATGGGCGAGAACCAGCGCGAACGCTCCGCCTCCTCGCGCGTCGGCCAGCGCGGGACGGGGAGCAGCTTCTCTCGGCGCTTGTCCGGGGACATCGGTGGGCCCGACGCCTATAGCAGATGCCGCGCGCAGCGCCGTGGTCCGCGCTCGAGGCACGTGCCGCCCCGCGAGGTGGCAGGCGTCGCGCGGCATCAGGCCCCATGGCTCATCCACTTCACCCGCCACCGCGCCGAGCGAGCGCCCCGTTGGGAGACTCTCTAGCTCGCCTGGAGGACGACCTTGACGATCTCCGGGGGCGCGCCCACCCGGAACGGCGGACCCCAGTAGCCGGTGCCGCGGCTGACGTAGAGCTGCGCGCCCCGGTGGGTGTAGTGGCCGGCGATGAAGGGCGTGGTCATCCCCACCAGGTAGTTGAACGGGAACATCTGCCCGCCGTGGGTGTGCCCGGAGAGCTGCAGGCCCATCCCCAGCTCGGCCGCGCGCTCGAAGTTCCGGGGCTGGTGGGCCAGCAACACCGCCGCCCGTTCGGGGTCCCGCCCGGCGATGGCCTTCTCCAGGTCGTACCGTCGATCATCCGGCCCGCTCCAGTCGTCCACTCCGACCAGGTCGAAGGACCCGCCCGCGTCACCCAGGGAGATGCGCCGGTTGCGCAGGACGTGGACGCCGGTGGAGGCGAGCGCCGCGCACCACTCCTCGTCCCCCGAGTAGTACTCGTGGTTGCCGGTGATGAATGCGATGCCGCTCCGGGCCTGGAGGTCGCGCAGCGCCGCCACCGCCGGGCCGAGGTTCTTCAGGCTGCCGTCCACCAGGTCGCCGGTGATGGCGATGAAGTCCGGCTTGAGCGCGTTCACCCGCGCCACCATGTCCTCCAGGAAGTGCCGGCCGATGGTCGGCCCCACGTGGATGTCCGTCACCTGCGCGATGGTGAAGCCGTCCAGCGCGCGCGGGAGCTTGGGCAGCTTCACCGCCAGCTCGGTGACCTCCGCCGGGGCGTACGCGCGGAACGCCCCGTACCCGGCCAGCCCGCTCGTCGCCGCCACAGCACCGCCCGCGGCCGCGCGCGCCAGGAACAGGCGGCGCGAGGCGTCCACCTCGGGCGGTTCACCCGATCTCCGCGCCGCGCGGCGGCCGGCGAACGCGAACAGCCCCAGCAGCGCCGTGGTGAGGCCCAGGTACCAGGCCACGCCCAGCCAGGTCCACGCCACCGCGTTGATCGCCTCGCTGAACCCGCCCCGGAGCAGCCAGCCCACCGGCCCGGCCACCAGCAGGCTGAAGAAGAGGCTGCCGATGACCCACTTCCCGATGCGGCGGAGGCGGGCGTCGTCCGTCACCGCCCGGACCAGCCGGCGGTAGAGGAAGAAGTGGCCGCCGCCGATGACGCTCAGGAAGACGGTGAAGAAGATCGCGAAGCGGGCCCAGGAGGGCATGGCGGGGGTGGTGTCGCCCGCGCCGCCAATTCTCAACTGGATCGAAGTGAAGAAGCGTTACGAGGCCGCGGGAGCAGGGCCAGCGAAGAGGCCAGCAGCCCCACGAAGACGTCCTGGATCCACGGCGACCGGAGCCCTACGACTCCGGCGCGTCGCGCATGGTGGTGTCCGCATGGCCGCCCGGCGCGATGGGGTCGTGGGGGAGGCTGCCTCGGGGCGAGCGGAGGTACACGTAGGGCGTCGCGTAGAGCAGGTTCGCCACGCGCGAGGTGTAGATGTCCGCGTACCGCTCCACCTGCCGCGCCAGGTGGCTCTTGTCGTTGCCGGCGCGCATCAGCAGGCCCCACGTCTTGTTGTGCAGCTCGGTGGCGGCGCGCGCCAGCGGAGCGATCTGCGCGTCCAGCGCCTCGGTCTGCTGCCGGATCTTCCCCAGCCGCTCCCCCAGCTCGGCCTCGGTGGCGGGGCCCGCGTCGGCGTAGCCCTGCTTGCGGCGCTGGAGCTGGAGCCGGGCCTCGCACGACGACGCCTCCAGCGCTTCCTTCTCCGCCATCAGGTCGGCGAGGCGGCGCTCGCTGGGCAGGGCGGCGTGGATCTCCCGCACCTCCTGCTCCAGCTCCCGGAGGATGAGCGCGGTGCGCCAGCGGAGCACGTCCTTGGTGACGTGCACGTCGCCGAACATGTGGTCCCCCACGTAGAGGATCTCGTCGCCGGAGAGCGCCAGGTGCTTCTCCACGTCGCGCGCGCTCCCGCCCAGGAACTGCGCGCCGTCGCGCAGCCCCTTCACGGACGGCTTGAGCAGGCCGTCCTCGGTGACCACCTCGAAGAGCTGGCTGCGCTCGGTGAAGAAGGCCGGCTTCCCGGCACCGACGATGACCACGTCGAACAGCTTCCGCCAGGTCATCCCCTTCGGGAGGAACGGGTCCAGCGCGTACGACATCATCGGGACGGTGTAGGCCCACTCGGAGTTGGTGATCAGCAGCAGCTTCTTGCCGGCGTAGCGTTGGTCCAGCAGCGCCAGCGCCGTCTCCGGGTCCTGCACCACGTACTTGTCCGGGTTGGCGAGGATCTGCGCCTTCAGCGTCCCCTCCATGTGCGCGGCGTCGATGTCGGCGCGGACGCGGCGGTAGAGGTCCGCGTAGCCCAGGACCTCCGGGATCTTCCCCGCGTCCAGCAGGTCCACCAGCTGCGCGTACATGCAGCCTTCGGAGAGGGAGAAGAGGGTGTTGAGGAAGCTCCAGCGCGGCTCGTGGAGGTCGATGATGGTGCGCGCGTACGCCTTGCGCTGCTCGTCGTAGTTCAGCACCTTGGTCCCGTGCGCCGCCTTGCGCACGAAGCCGAAGCGGTTGGCCTTCACCACGTTGCCCGTCGCGGTGTCGATGATCAGCCCGCGCATGACCGCGTCCGGCTGGAACTCCAGGTTCGCCACCGGCCACCCGCGCGCCTGGAGCCGCTGCTTGAGCGCCAGGTACGCCGTCCGCTCCCAGACCTCCGGCCGGTAGTGGACCAGCGTGTAGTCCATGTCGTAGCCGACGGCCTTGATGGCCCGGAGGTTGAGGGTGCGGTTGCAGAAGATGCCGCGCTCGGGGGGCGGCCGCTGGGTGGGGGCGTGGGTCACGGGGTTCTCAGTTCCGGCCGAAGAGCTGCGCGAAGGCGGCGTCGAGCGTGGGATAGGCGAAGCGGAAGCCGGTCTCCAGCGTCCTGCGCGGGAGGACCTTCTGGCCGTCCAGTAGCAACGTGGACATCTCCCCCAGCGCCAGGCGGAGCGCGGCGGCGGGCGCGCGCAGGAAGGTCGGCCGGTGGAGCGCGCGGCCCAGCGCCTTGGTGAAGTCGGCGTTGGTGACCGGTTCGGGCGCGGTGGCGTTGAGCGGTCCGGAGGCGGCCTCGGTCCGCAGGGCGTGGAGGACCAACGACACCACGTCGTCCCGGTGCACCCAGCTCATCCACTGCCGCCCGCTCCCCAGCGGCCCCGCCAGGCCCAGCTTGAACGGCGGGAGCATCTTCTGCAGCGCCCCTCCGTCGGTGTGGAGCACGACGCCGATGCGCAGGAGGGCGAGTCGGAGGCCAGCCTGCTCCGCCGGGCGCGCCGCCTCCTCCCAGGCCGAGCACACCCGCGCGGTGAAGTCGTTCCCGGGGGAGTCGCCCTCGTCCAGCGCCTCGTCTCCACGCGCGCCTCCGTAGAATCCCGTGGCGCTGGCGCTGACCATCACCTTGACCGTCCCCGAGCGGCGCGCGGCCTCGGCGATGGCGGAGGTGGCCTGGACGCGGCTGTCGAGGATGCGGCGCCTGGCGGCCGCGCTCCACCGCTGGTTGATGGGCTCGCCGGCCAGGTTCACCACGGCGTCGCAGCCACCCACGTCCGGCGCCGGGAAGAGCGCCGCCGCCTGCACGCCCGAGCGCGCCGCCACCCGCCGCGGGTCGCGGGTGAGGAGCCGGACCTGGTGCCCCTGCAGGAGGAGGGTGTCCACCAGGGGCCGGCCGATGAACCCGGTTCCTCCGCTGACGGCGACGTGCATGGGTCCCTCTATGCTAAGGCGGCGCACCATGGGCAACCGGGTCGCGTTGATTACTGGAGGTTCGCGCGGGGTGGGCCGGGCGGTGTCGCTGCGCCTGGCGCGGGGCGGCTACGACATCGTCTCCACCTACCGGCGGGACCAGGCGGCGGCGGAGTCGTTGAAGAAGGAGATCCAGGGCCTGGGCCGGACCTGCCTGACGCTGGTGGCGGACCAGCTGGAGCCGGAGGGCCTCGGGCCGGTGTTCGAACAGGTGGGGTCGCAGCTGGGTGGGCTGGACGTCCTGGTGGCGAACGCCGCGTCCACCGCCTTCCTGCCGCTGATGGAGACCAAGCTCCACCAGATGGACAAGACGTTCAACGTGACGGTGAAGAGCTTCCTCCACGCCTGCCAGCTGGCGGTGCCGCTGATGCGCGGGCGGAAGGGGAGCATCGTGATGGTGTCCGGGATGGACTCGCGGATGCCCCTGCCGTTCCACGGGATGCTGGGGGCGATGAAGGGGGCGATGGAGATCCTCGTCCGCTACCTGGCCTGCGAGCTGGCGCCGGAGCAGATCCGCGTCAACGCGGTGAACCCCGGGCACATCGACACGGACTCCTCCCGCTTCTACATGGGCGACGCGTGGAAGGACGTGGAGGCGCACGTGCAGGAGAGCATCCCTTCGGCGCACGTCGCCTCGCCGGACGAGATCGCCGCGCCCATCGAGTGGCTGTGCGGCGAGGGCGCCCGGTACGTCAACGGGCAGACCATGCTGGTCGACGGCGGGCTGGACGCCAGCTACATGATGAACTTCGCGCAGCGGATGACGGCGCCGAGCAAGCGGTGACGTGAAGTACGTCGTCTCCGCGCTGTTCTGGCTGGTGTTCGGGCTGACCGCCCTGGCGGGGTTCGTGGTCGGCTTGCTGGTGGCCCTCTATAGCGCCGCCACCGACCCGGACCGCCGGTTGGTGCACGCCTTCATCTGCGCCTGGTCGACGACGTACCTGCGGCTGTGGCCAGGCTGGAAGGTAGAGGTCACCGGGCGGGAGAAGATCCCCGCCGGCGCCTGCGTGCTGGTGGCCAACCACCAGTCGATGGCGGACATCGTGGCGTGCATGTTCCTTCGCGCGCAGTTCAAGTTCGTCTCCAAGGCGTCGCTGTTCTCGCTCCCCCTGGTGGGCTGGATGATGCACCTGGCGAGGTACGTGAGCGTGGTGCGCGGGCGGCCGAGGTCGATGTGGCAGATGATGGAGGATTGCCGGACGTGGCTGGGGCGCGGGATGCCGGTGCTCATCTTCCCGGAAGGGACGTACGCGGAGGGTGGGGAGTTGCTGCCGTTCAAGCGGGGCGCGTTCGAGCTGGCCATCCAGTCGAAGGTGCCGCTGGTGCCGGTGCTGCTGACCGGGACCACCGGGCTGGTCGTGGGCGACGGGCCGTGGCTGAGCCCCCGCTGCCACGTCCGGGTGGCGGTGCAGGACCCGGTGCCGGTGGGCGAGCTGGGAGAGGACGCGGAGGCGCTGGGGCAGCGGGTGCGGGAGCGGTACCAGGCGCTGTTGAGGCGAGGCGCGGGAGGATGACGGGCCCATGTGCACGCTGATCGCCGCGGTCCGGCAGGACGAGGACGCGCCGCTGGTGGTGGCCGCCAACCGCGACGAGCGGCTGGACCGGGCGGCGCGCGCGCCGTTCCTGTGGACGGGGGGGCCCATTCCGTTCATCGCCGGTCGGGACGAGGCGGCCGGCGGGACGTGGCTCGGCCTCAACAAGGCCGGCCTGTTCGTGGGCGTCACCAACCGCTTCGGGGTGGAGAAGGACCCGAAGCGGGAGTCGCGCGGCGCGCTGGTGGTCGAGGCGCTGGGCGCCGGCAGCGCGCGCGAGCTGCACCGGAGGCTGTCCGCGCTGGGAGCGGGCCGCTTCAACGCCTTCCACCTGCTCTACGCGGACCGCAGCGAGGCGTTCGTCACCTGGTCGGACGGGTCGGCAATGCATCAGGAGGTGCTGGCGCCCGGGGTGCACGTCGTGACCGAGCGCAGCCTGGGCGGCGACGACCGGGCGCGGACGGAGACGGTGCGCACGCTGTGGAGCGGGCTGCGGCCGGGCCTGGTCCCGTCCTCCGAGGAGCTGTTCGCCATCCTCCGCCACCACCGGCCCGAGGACCCGCTGGGCAGCGTCTGCGTCCACCTCCCCGAGCTGGGCTACGGCACGCGCTCCTCCTGCACCGTGCGCCTGGGCGCGGGCGCAGCGGACGTGGAGCTGTGGTGGGCGGAGGGCCCGCCGTGCACCGCCGCCCCGGTCAGGCTCGACGGGCTGGTGCAGGCGCTGCGGTCGGCGTAGCCCTTCAGGGCCGCATGGGGTCGCATCGCCCCGGGTCAGAGTGCGAGGCTTGAAGACGTGACGGGGGCCTCCAGCGCCGCGGTCTGGACGCTCTCCATCGAGAACGCCAGGCCCACGACGTAGATGCCC
>DASRBA010000309.1:0-16755 GCA_035637895.1 Myxococcaceae bacterium | reverse complement strand
GGCGGTGATGATGATCACGCCCAGCTCCGGGCGGGCGGCCAGCAGGCGCGGGAGGAGGTCCAGCCCGTTGGCGTCGCGGAGCCTCAGGTCGAGGAACGCCAGGTCGAAGGGCTCGCGCTCCACCGCGGCGACGGCGGCCTCCGGCGTGCCGGCGGTCGCCACCTTGCAGCCAAGCCCCTCTAGACAAACTTCCAGCGTGGCGCGGATGTTCTTCTCGTCGTCGATGACGAGGACGCGGAGCATCAGCGGATCCGGACGGCGCCGCCTCCCTCGAGGGCCAAAGGTGATTCGGTGGCGTCGCGGTGCACGTAGCCCAGGCCGATCCAGCTCCGGTCATCCGGCGCCTTCACCACCGAGGTGACGCGGCCCACCTCCTTGTCGCCGGAGCGCAGGACGGCGCCCACGGCGGGGGCCGTGTCGAACGCCAACCGCTGGAGTTGCCGGTTGACGTGGCCGCGGAACGTCGCGCGGGCGACGACCTCCTGCCCGACGTAGCAGCCCTTGTCGTAGCTGATGAGCTTCTGCAGGCCGGCCTCGAGCGGGATGGTCTTGTCGTCCATGTCCTGCCCGTACCGCGGAGTCCCCCGCTCCACGCGCGCGCGCTCCCAGGCGTCGAAGCCGGCCAGCACTCCGCCCGCGGCGATGCGCTTCTCCAGCGTCGCCTGGAGCTCCGCCCGCGGGGCGAGGAGGTCGGTGACGACCGCCAGGCCCTCGTCCTCGGAGATCTCCGCGTCCTCCGAGACGAGGTGCTTCTGCAGGTAGTCGCGCACGGCCGGCAGGAGGCCGGGCTCGGTGTCGATGACGACGTCCTCCGCGCGGTTCCACAGGCGCCCGTCCGCCACCATCGCCCCCTTGTTGGTGAGGAACGCGGCGTAGGCCGAGGCACCGGGCGCGATCTTCTTCACGTCCGCGGTGCACATCCCCTGCAGGAACTCCAGGCGGTCGGGACCTGTCACCTTCAGCACCCCCCGCGCACTCCAGTCGAACACCGCCGCGCCCTCGAGCGCGGCGCGCAGCTCGGCCGCGGGGTCGGCGTAGTGAGCGACCACCTCGAACCCGTTCAGCGCCGTGAAGACGGCGCCGCGGGCGAGGTGCCAGTCATGCAGCTGCAGCGGCAGTGGCTCCATCCCAGGGTCGCTATATAAGTCCAGGACCGATGGACGCCAGACCACTCGCCGCGTTCGCCGAGTTCGGCGACGAAAAGATGAAGAAGCTGAACGTCTTCCAGTCAGCCCGCTTCTTCCTCGACGTGTACTGCCTCAAGCCCGGCCAGTCGCAGAAGCCGCACACCCACGCCACCAGCGACAAGGTGTACCTGGTCCTGGAGGGGACGTGCCGGTTCCGGGTAGGCGCCGAAACCCAGGAACACGGGGCCGGCACGGCTGTTCTGGCGCCGGCCGGGCAGGAGCACGGCGTGGAGAACAGTGGCGCCGGGCCGGCGCGCCTGCTGGTGATGATGACCCCGCCTCCCGAGCACGCATGAAGGTCAACCGCACACTGCTCCCCTGGATGATCGTCGCCGGCGCCGCGGAGCTGCTGCTGGCGTCGTGGCAGTGGTTCGAGCTGGAGTCCATCCGCCGCGGCGGCGACGCGCCCTTCTGCGCCATCAACGCCCGGGTGAGCTGCCAGACGGTGTGGACCTCGCCCATGGCGGCGCAGGTCTCGAGCTTGCTCCACGTCCCCGTCGCCGGCCTGGGCGTGGTGTGGGGCCTGGTGGCGGCGTTCTTCGCCCTCCTGCTGTGGGGGGGCGCCCGCCAAGGCGACCCGTCCCCCGCCGTGCTCGCCGCCGCCCGCGCCACCGCGCTCGCCGGCGCCGTCTCCATCCCGGTGTTCATCGTGGGGAGCGTGCAGGTGGGCGCGGTCTGCCTCACCTGCCTGGGGACGTACGTGCTGGTGGCCGCCTACGCCGCGCTCGTCGTGCTGTGCGCGAAGCGCGAGCGCGGGGGCTCCCGTGACCTCGTGGCCGGCGCCGGGATGGCGGCCGTCGCCGCGCTGCTGGTGGGCGGGATGGTGTACCTCCAGGCGAGGGCGCTGAAGAGCGATCAGCCGACGGGCTCGGAGGAGATCTTCCGGCTGTCGAGCCGGGTGCCCGCGAACGCGACGCCGGACCAGGCCATCGCCGCGGTCCTCGAGGGCCTCCCTCCGAAAGGGCGCCAGTTCATCGCCGACCTGCGCGACTACTACCTGAACGCGCCGGCCGTGGGGTACGCGCGCGAGCCTCGCCAGCGCTCCGGCCCGTCGGACGCCGCGGTCCGGCTGGTGGAGTGGACGGACGTCCGCTGCCCGCACTGCCGCGACCTGCTGGAGTCGATGGCGGTGGTGAGGCGGCTGGTGCCGCCGGGGCGGATCTCCATCGAGTCGCGGCAGTACCCGCTGGACAGCGACTGCAACCACGCGCTCGAGCTCGCGATGTCCGACCACAGCGGGCTGCACTGCCTGGGCGCCAAGGCGCAGATCTGCAACGAGGGGACGCCGCAGTTCGAGGAGATCCAGGCCAAGCTGTTCGCGGCGCAGGCCACGCTCACCCAGGAGAAGATCCTCGAGATCGCCGGTTCCGGCGCGATGCCGCGCGAGATACTGGACCGCTGCGTGAAGAGCCCGGAGACGGAGCGGCGGCTGCAGGAGGACCTCGCCTACGCGGGCCAGTTCGAGCCGAGCGGGACGCCGTTCGTGATCATGAACGGCAAGGTGATGCCGCCGGTGCCGCTGCCGGTGTTCGTCTACCTGCTGGCGCTCGCCGACGGGCGGGCGGACATGCCGGCGTTCGCCACGCTCCCGGCGCCGCAGAGGCAGCCGTGAGCAACCCCTTCGAGAAGCTGAAGGACCTGTACCGGGACCTGCCGCCCGGGCCGGCACCGAAAGCTTCGAAGCCGAAGCCGAAGGGACCGGCGCGCGCGGTGGTGCGGATGGAGCGGAAGGGGCGGGGCGGGAAGGAAGTGACGGTGGTGGAGCAGCTGGAGCTGAAGCCCGCGGAGCTGGAGGCGTGGCTGAAGGCGCTCAAGCAGTCGCTGGGGTGCGGCGGGGCGGTGGAGGAGGGCGCGCTGGTGGTGCAGGGCGATCACCGCCCGCGGGTGAAGGCGTGGCTGGAGGGCCGAGGCGTGAAGAAGGTCTCGGTGGGCTGACCGCCGTTCTCGAGGTTCCGCACGGTGGGCGGGACGCCATGCGCCCCGATCCGGGCGCCGCGGCGCGAGCAAACCGAGGCGCCGTCCGCGAGCTACCAGCTGCCCGGTGTCCGCTGCGCGCGGTGCCACACGGAACGAGCAGGACTCGTCGCGAACACGTCCAGCCGGCCGCCCTCGCCCGCCACCACCGCCGGGTCTCCGGCGAACGCGCCGCCCAGCGACGACCACGGGCCCCACGTCCCGTTCGGCGCGACCTGCGACACGTGCCAGATGGCGCCGTCCGTCCCGCGCGCGAACGCCTCCAGCCGCCCGTCCGCGTTGCGCGCCACCGCCGGATTGCCGGCGAGGAGCCCGCCCCGGTCGGCGAAGGTGGAGAACGCGCCGCCGGGCGACTTCTGCCACGCGTGGTACAGCTTCCCGCTCACGCCGCGCGCGAAGACCTCCAGCCGCCCGTCCGCGTTGATGCCCACGGCCGGGTCGCTGGCGAAGCTTCCGCCGAGCGACGTCCAGTTCCCGTGCAGGTCACTCGGTGACGCCTGCGCGAACGTCCACAGCGCGTGGTCGCCGCCGCGCGCGAAGAGCTGGAGCCGTCCGTCCGCGTTCGGCGCCACGTCGAGGTTGCCGCCGATGCGGTCCGCCGAATTCGCCTGCAAGGGCGCCCACCCGCCGAACGCCGCGCCCGGCGCCGCCTGCTGCTGCACGTAGACCAGGCCGTCGTAGCCGCGCACGAACGCGGACACCCGCCCGTCCGCGCTCGCCGCCATCGCCGGATCGCTCCCCACGCGGCCGGAGAGCGACACCCACGCGCCCCACGCTCCTCCGGGCGCGGACGGGGACAGCACCTCCACCGAGCCGTCGGCGAACCGCGCGGCGATGACCGGGCGACCCTCGCTCCCCCTCGCCCACGCCAGCCGCGACGGCACGCGCCCGTTGCCCGCGAGCGCGCCGCCCACGCCGGTCCACCCCGTCCACCCGCCACCCGGCGCCAGCTGCGCGCAGCGGCGGGCCGCGCCGTCGTACCCGCGCCCGAACACCTCCAGCTTCCCGTCCGCGTGGCGCACCGGCAGCGGCGCGGAGGTGATCTGCCCGCCCAGCGGCGACCACCCGGGCTCCGCCACCGAGAGCGCGTCGATGACGTTGCGGGTGAGGTTGGCGACGTTCGGGTCGCGGCCGCTCGAGGCGACGCGCACCCAGTCCACGCTCCCCACCGCGAACGCGATGCCCGGGCTGGTGTACAGCCCGATGGTGCAGGCGCGGCTGTGGTCCAGGTCGTCCTGCCACGACCCGTCCAGCGTCGCCTGCCCCAGGATGAAGAAGTCCCCCGGCGTGCCCTGGGGAGTCCAGACGCCGTTCTGCTTTGTGGCCTTGGCCCCGTCGCACTCGTAGCCGATGCAGCCGGAGGGCTCGCCGGTGTCCGGGTAGACGTCGCCCAGCGGCGAGGCGACGTTCTTCAGCGCCCAGTGGTCCTGGAACTGGAGCTCGTAGCCCACCGCCTGGCGCGGCCCGTCCCACATCCCGGTGGACTCCCAGCGCCCGCCGCCGTGCACGTAGCTGACGCCGGTGAGCTGCTCCTCCGAGGCCCGCCCCGCCTTCGGCCAGGTGCCGCGGTTGGTGAGCTGCCAGGGCGTGGGGTAGGTCACGAACTTGTAGCAGGTGTTCCCGCTGAGGAAGGCGACGTTGCCCCCGCGGTGGAGCATGGCGTTGACCTGTTCGCGCAGCCTCTCGCTCCAGTACTCGTCGTGCCCCACGCTGAGCATCAGATGGTACGGGGCGAGCACCGCCGCGTCCGCCTCGAAGTCGAAGTCGTTGCAGTAGTCGAACGCGTACCCGCACTTCTCCAGCCAGGCGATGAACGGCGCCTCCAGGTGCACCAGCGTCGCGCGGTCCGAGGACGGGTCGTACCAGTCGACCTGCGGGTACGGCGTCCCGGCGCGCGCGTAGGTGGTGACGCCGCCGGTGCCGATGCCGGGCCGGCGCAGCGACACGGTGAAGCCGCCCGCGTCCGCGTAGCAGCTGCCGCCGCCGGTGTAGTTGTAGGCGGCGTAGGTCGCGGTGGGGACCTTGAAGACGATGCGGCGCTCGTGGCCGGCGGGCGCGCGCACCACGAACATCACCTTGCGGTCCGGGCCATCGTAGGTGCGCCGGTCCAGCGCCTGGACGGGGAGGTCCGCCCCCGCCGCGTCGCACTCCACCAGGAAGCAGACGTAGATGCCGCTCGCCCACCCGGGCGGGATGGCGTAGGTGAACGGCTGCCAACCCCAGTCCGCGTTCGGCCCGCCCGGCGGGCGCTGGACGCCGGCGCGGACGTCGCGATCGGGCGTCATCGGCAGCGGCGGGCCGCGGACCGCGCCCACCCGGTAGAGCTCGGCGCGGAACCGCGGCGCGTCCGTGGACACGAAGAGGGTGAGCGTCCCGCCGGGGCGCACGGACGCCAGGTCCGCGTATCCAGAGATGGCCATGGTTTCTCGACTATCGCCTAGGTCAGGGCGCCGGCGATGGCCCTGGTGAAGTCGGCGGTGGTCGCCTTGCCGCCCAGGTCGCCGGTGCGCGCCGTCCCCTCGGCGTACACCTTCAGCAGCGCGGCCTGGAGCCGATCAGCCTCCTGCGGGAACTGCAGCCAGCGCAGCATCATCACCGCGGACATGAGCAGCGCGGTGGGGTTGGCCAGGCCCTTGCCGGCGATGTCCGGCGCGGTGCCGTGCACCGCCTCGAAGACGGCGCAGCGCTCGCCGATGTTGGCGCCCGGCACCACGCCCAGCCCGCCCACCAGCCCCGCGCAGAGGTCGGAGACGATGTCCCCGTAGAGGTTCTCCATCACCATCACGTCGAACTTCTCGGGGTTGCGCACCAGCTGCATGCACAGGTTGTCGATGATGACTTCCTCGTAGGTGACGGCGGGGTGCTCGCGCGCCACCTTGCGGCAGCAGTCGAGGAACAGCCCGTCCGAGAGCTTCATGATGTTCGCCTTGTGGACGGCGGTGATCTTCTTGCGGCCGTTCTTCTCCGCGTAATCGAAGGCGAAGCGGGCGATGCGGGTGGACGCCTTCTCGGTGATGATCTTCAGGCTCTCCACCACGCCCGGCACCACGATGTGCTCCAGGCCGGAGTAGAGGTCCTCGGTGTTCTCGCGCACCACCACCAGGTCGACGTCCTCGTAGCGCGTCTTCACCGACGGCACGCTCCGCACCGGCCGCAGCGACGCGTAGAGGTCCAGCGACTTGCGTAGACCCACGTTGGCGGACGGCAGCCCGCCGCCGACCTTGGTCTCGGTGGGGCCCTTGAGCGCCACCCCGTTCCGCAGCACCGACTCGATGGTCTCGCGCGGGAGGTTGGTGCCCAGCTTGTTCACCACCTCGTTGCCCGCCTCGCACGGCTCGAAGCGCAGCGGCAGCTTCATCGCCTCCAGCACCTGCACCGTGGCCGCCATCACCTCGGGGCCGATGCCGTCGCCCGGGATGATCGAGACCGTCCGTGCCGCCGCCGCCGTCGTCGAGCCTTCCGCCCCGGGTGCCGTCATGGGGGCGCGGATCTAGCACCCTCCGCGGGCGGGCGCTCGCCCGGGCCCGCGCCCGGACCGGGGCTCCCGGCTTGCCGCCGGCGGGGCATGCGCGGCGGGGCCAGCTCGTACGGGCGGGCGAAGGCCTCCCACAGCGCGCGCCGGCGGGAGCGAGGGGCCGGCCGCAGCTCCCCCAGCGGCGCCCGCCCCACGAAGGACGAGGCGAACAGCGCCGCCGAGACGAAGGCGAACGCGATCAGCCCGGCGAGGATCACCCAGCCCGGGACGAAGGCCACGTGGGCGCGCTGGGACAGCTCCGCCAGCGACCCCACCACCTGCGGGTGCGCGGTGACCTTCATGATCCACGCCACCAGCAGCACCAGGAGGATCGGCCAGTACGTGCGGTTCATCCGCGTGGCCAGCGCGCTCCAGTGGGACAGCCGCAGCACCGGGCGCTCCAGCTCAGCCGCCAGCTCCCGCATCGCGTCCGGGTCCTCCGGCTCGTGGCGGAGGACCGGGCCCCAGAAGCCGTGCTCCAGCAGGCGCAGCCGCCGGTTCCACAGGTCGTAGTAGCGGTAGCGGCGCGCCTCGAGGGCGAGGAAGGTGACCACCAGCCAGATGCCCACCAGCAGCACCACGTGCGAGGTGCTGGCGTTGGAGAACGCGTAGGAGATGACGCCCGCGGTGGTGGTGAGCGCCCAGTTGCTGGTGGTGTCCAGGCGCATCCGCCAGCGGTCGGAGCGCGACAGCTCGCCGCGGTAGAGCTGCGCCAGGAGCAGGTCCGAAGGGTGCTCCGCGTGATGGTCCGCGCTGGTGGTGTCTCGTGGCATGGGTGTCCGCCGGAAGATGGGAACCGGCCGCCCGGCCTTCAACCGCGCTTGCCGCGCCTCCGTCGCGTGCCCAACGTGGAGAAGCCGTGTCCATCGCCACACCTTCCCATGGCGCCGTGGAGGCGCTGGCGGAGCTGGTCAGCGCCGAGAAGGACCGCATCGTCCGCTTGTGGGCCAAGCGCCTGGTCGCCGACTCGCAGGTGGAGGCGACGAGCGCGTCCATCCGGGAGCCGCTCGGCCGGATGGTCTACGAGCTGGCGCGGCTGCTGAAGGAGCGGGGGGAGGACGCGCTGAGGCTGTGGCCGGAGGCGGTGCGCTCGCACGGCCACCGGAGGTTCAGCGACCGCTACGACGCGGCCGAGCTGGTACGGGAGCTGAACGCGCTCCAGCACGTGCTGCTGTTCGTCTACGCGCGGCGGCACGGCGGGCTGGAGCTGGAGGTGGCGGAGCTGATCGCCGAGCTGGTGGGCGAGGGCATCGCAGCGGTGACGGCGGCGTTCACCCGCGTGCTGCGCACGGAGGAGGTGCGCTTCCGCGAGGCGGCGATGATGGAGTCCGTCCTCCACCACGTGGACATGGGCGTGCTGGTGGCGGAGGAGGACGGCACCATCTCGTTCGCCACCGCGCCGGTGGAGCGGCTGCTGGGCGTGCCGGTGCGGACGCTGCGCGGCTCGCCGGCGCAGGAGCGGCTGGCGGCGGTGCTGAGGCTGCGCGGCGCCCAGCACCCGGACGGCACCCCGTTCCGCGTCTCCGAGCTGCCGCTGTTGCGGGCGGTGCGGGAGCGGGCGCCGGTGCGCGGCGTCACCTGCGTGATGCACCGGCCGGACGGCACCGAGCTGACGGTGGAGATGGCCGCCGTCCCGCTCTTCGACGACAGCGCCGCGGAGGGCGGCGCCGGCGAGGGCGAGCTGGTGGGCGCCATCCAGACGTTGGTGGACCGGACGGAGAGCGTCACCCGGACGCGCGAGCTGTCCCGCGCCTACCGCGACCTCTCCGAGGTGCAGGGCAACCTGCTGGCGCGCACCCGCTCCCGCGCCATCGGCCAGCTGGCGGGGAGCACCGCGCACGCGCTCAACAACTTCCTCAACGTGCTCCGGCTGCGGCTGACGCTGCTGCGCAAGGACGCCCGGCCGGACCACCTGGACGCGCTGGAGCGGCTGGCGCGGAAGATGGGGGAGATGATCTCCCGGCTGCAGGACTTCAACGCCGAGGGCGCGGCGCCGGAGCCGGTGGAGGTGGAGCTGGAGGGCGCGGTGCGGGAGGCCATCGAGCTGACGCGCGCGCGGCTGGAGGCGGGCGACCACCCGGTGCGGCTGGAGGTGAGCGCGCTGCAGAAGGGGCGGGTGCGCGCGGATCCGGTGTTCCTGCGCGAGGTGGTGATGGGGTTGCTCCTGGCGGCGAAGGAGCGGATGCCGGAGGGCGGGACGGTGGTGCTGGAGTCGCACCCGGTGGAGGGGATGGTGCTGCTCCGGATCAGCGACGAGGGGCCGCCGCTGCCGCCGGAGGAGCTGCCGGCGCTGTTCGACCCGCTCAAGGGGAAGCCGGCCGCGCCGGAGCGCTCGCTGCTGCTGGGCGTGGCGCGGGCGGAGGTGCAGCGGTGGGGCGGGGATCTGCTGGTGGAGCCGCGCGGCGAGCCGGCCCAGGGCGTGTCCTTCGCGCTGCGGTTGCCGCTCGTCGAGGCGGCGGTGGTGGAGCGCTCGCCATCCGGTGCGCACGAGGGAGAGCGGAAGAAGTCCGGCCTGCGGGTGCTGGTGGTGGACGACGACCCGGACAACGCCTGGATGCTGGCGCAGGTGCTGGGCGACGAGGGGTACCAGGTGCAGGTGGCGCACAGCGCGGCGGTGGCGCGGGAGCTGTGGTCCAAGCAGCACTTCGACGCCGCGCTGCTGGACGTGATGATGCCGGACGTCTCCGGGTGGGAGCTGGCGAGAGAGCTGCGGCAGAGCACCCCGGACACGCTGCTGGCCATGGTCACTGGAGCGGACGTGCGCGGGCAGAGCCGCGCCACGCTGGCGCAGGTGGACGCGGTGTTCGGAAAGCCCATCGACGTGGGCGCGCTGGACGAGTTCCTCACCCAGGCGGGCGCCCCGCCCGGCGCGCAGTAGCACCGGCCGCGGAGCAGTGTCCGTCCGGCGACGGTGGGGGGCCTCGCGCGGCGCGGATCGCCCCCGGACAGAGCGGTAGCATCGTCGTTGGCATGGACGGCGAGCTGGACCGCGTACGCGGAAAGGTAGAGCGCGGCGATGAGCTGGCGCCCGACGAGCTGGCGGCCCTGGAGCGCGCGGCGGCCTCCTCCGCCGGCCCCACGCTCCGGCTGGCGGTCGCCCATGCGCTGATGAACGGCGGCGCGGAGCGCGAGGCGCTGAGGCTCCTGGAGGCCCTGGCGCGCGACTTCCCGCGCGACCTGCAGACGCACCTCGGCCACGCGAGGGCGCTGATCGGCTTGGAGCGGTGGGCGGAGGCGGAAGGGGCGCTCCAGCGGGCGCTGGCGCTCAGCCCGGAGGACCCGGAGGCGATGAAGGTGCTGGCGGTGATCGCGCTCCGGCGGGGCGAGCGCGGGCGCGCGGCGGCGCTGGTGGAGACGGTGCTCCGGATCGACCCCTTCGACGGGGAGGCGCGGCTGATCAAGGAGGAGCTGGAGGCGGTGGACGTCCGACCGCCCCCCGAGGGCATCGGCGAGGCGCTCCGGCGGCGGCGCGTCCGCCACCTCTTCAAGGGCGGCGAGCTGCTGGTGCTGGTGAAGGGGGAGCTGCGGAGGACGCCGGTGCCGGCGGTGCTGGACACGTCGGCCGAGGACTTCGTCTCGGCGCTCCTCGACCTGCCCGCGCTCGGGAGCGGGTCGGAGGCGCTCCTCTCCAGCGTCCTCCCGGTCCTCCGGCCCCCCTCCTTCGCCCCGCAGGCCCGCGGCGCCGCGCGCCGGGAGGAAAATTCCGCACTGTGGATATTCTACGTCGTGGAACATCCACGCTACGTCCGATACCTGCCGGCCGCCGCGGTGGAGGCGGCGGGGGTGCCGCTGGAGGCGCTGGACCGGGCGGCGTTCCAGCGACTGGGGCGGACGGCGGTGGCGCCGAAGCGCCTGGGCGAGTCCGGCGTGTGGGTGGTGGCGGCCGAGGACGGGCACGACGGCGCCCGGCTCCTCACCCCCGAGCAGCGGGCGCTCCTCCGCGCCGCGGTGGGCGAGGGGCCGTGGCGGGTGGACCTCGGCCGGCGCGAGGCGGCCTTCGTGTGCCGGGAGGCGGACGCGGCGGCGGTGAAGGCGCTGGAGGAGCTACCGGCCGAGGAGGACGGCATCCCCGGCCGGTTCCTCCTCACCGGGTCGACTATCCAGGCTCTACCTTCGGGAGGGTCTCCACGAAGTTGACCTGGCGGAAGCCGACGCTGAGCAGGAACCCCTTGATGGCGCGCTGGGCGGATTCCCTGGCGCGCTCCTGGAGGCGGCGGTCGGCCATGGTCTCCCGCTCGAAGGAGTCCTTCGCCGCCTGCAGCAACTGCGCGGTCTGCTGCGAGTCGAGGTTGGAGTCGATCACCTCGGTCTCGCCTGGCTTGAGCTCCACGGTGGCGTGGATCGGCGGCAGCGCGACGTCCACCGCGTCGCCGTGGACCCGCACCGAGTCCGCCGTCAGCTTGGAGAAGTCCAGCCCCAGGTGGACGTCGGCGAAGACGATCGCCTTCCCCTCCTTGGGGAACGCGGTCTCCTTCAGGAACGCCAGCGCGTTCCGCAGCATCGAGTCGGAGGGGATGTCGGGGTCCGGGCGGAAGGGGACCTTCTTGTAGAGGGCGACGTCCAGCGTCTCCAGCCTCGCCACGTCCCGCATCTGCACCACCAGGGCGGGCGTGTCCGGCAGCGGTGGACGGCGCATCCAGAACAGGTAGGCCATCGTGCCCGCCCCGGCGGCGGCGAACAGCGCGCACAACACCAACGTCACGAAGAGGCGGCGCATGGACGGCATCCTACCGTGCGCCTAGGCTCCCGGATTCGTGACCCCTGCGGCACTCCTGGCGCTCGCCGCGCTCGCCGGCGAGCCAAACCTGATCGAACCGCCTCCGTTCAGCGGCGCGGCGTTCTTCCTCGAAGAGGACGCCTTCAACATCGCCCATCCGTCCGACCAGAACTACACCGGCGGTGGCGCGCTCCAGTTCTCCGGCCTCTGGTTCAAGTGGGCCACCATCCCCCTCGAGGGCATCGACCGCTTCACCGGCCTGCAGGCCCGCCTCGACGCGATGGACCAGGAGGACGGCCGGACGTACCGGGGCTACTCGCTCGGGTTGGGGATCACGGTGTTCACCCCCAGGGAGCTGAGGGACTTCGACCCCATCCAGGTCGACCGCCCCTACGCCGCGCTGGACTTCCTCACCGCCACACGCACCTCCGCCTTCGAACGCCTGGGCTGGTCGATCACCACCGAGCTGACCGTCGGCGTGCTGGGGCTGGACCAGGGGCACCAGCTCCAGAAGTACATCCACGACATCGCCCGCGCCGCCAAGGGCTGCCAGGACGAGGTGCCGGAGTGCACGCCGCACGACCCCAAGGGCTGGGCGAACCAGATCTCCTTCGGTGGCGAGCCGACCCTCCGCTACGGCCTCCTCCTCGAGCGCCGGATGGTGGACGCGCGCGCGGCGGACTGGGCGCGGTTCGACCTCAAGGGCACCGCGCGGCTGGACCTGGGGTACTACACCGGCGGGGCGCTGGGGTTCGCCTTCCGGGCCGGCCTCTTCCACACGCCGTTCTGGGCGTACAACACCGCGCCGATCAACGGGACGAACCAGATGGTGCCGTCGGTGGCCTCGCCCTCGGAGGCCACCAGCGTCTCGGGCGGCGGACCGGAGCTGTACCTCTTTGGCGCCCTCCGCGGCCGGGCGGTCGCCTACAACGCCCTCCTCCGCGGTCAGTTCCGTCCAAGCGAGGTGCACCTGAACGACACCGAGGAGTTGCCCCTGCTCTACGAGTTCGAGGTGGGCGCGACCCTCAGCTGGAAGGGCTTCGGGATCACCTACATGCCGTTCGCCGGGCGCTCGCCGGAGTTCAACGCGGGCAGCCCCCTCCGGCACCAGATCTGGACGTCCATCTACGTGTGGTACCGGGCATAGCCGGGGAGATTTCAGCGGGTGCTTCGCGCCCCGCGACCTTGTCTCTACGCGTGGGACCAGGCCTCGACCAAGAGATCGTCCAGCTCGGCGAGCAGGGCTTCTTCCTCCGCGACGCGTTCCTCGGCGAGGCCGACGCGCGGGCGATGGCCGCCGAGGCGGAGCGCCTGGCCAGCGAGGGCGCGTTCACCCCTGCGGGCGTGAGCCGCGGGGCCGATCGCCGGGTGGACGCCCAGATCCGCGGCGACGAGATCTGCTGGCTGGCGCCGGAGCGTTTCCCCCACATCCACACCGCTTTCGACCGGCTGCGCGCGGACCTCAACGCCGGCGCCTACCTGGGACTCGACCGCTTCGACCTCCAGCTCGCGCGCTACGCGGGGGCAGGGGAGGGCTACCGGCGCCACCGGGACGCCTTCACCGGCGGCCCCGGCTCCCGCCGCCTCACCGCGACCTGGTACCTGAACCCCGGCTGGCGGCCGGAGCACGGCGGGGTGCTCCGCCTGCACCTCCCCTCCGGCCCCCTGGACGTGGAGCCGCGCCTGGACCGGCTGGTGGTGTTTCGAAGCGAACAGGTCGAGCACGAGGTGCTCCCCTCCCGCGCCCCGCGCTTCGCGGCGACTGCCTGGTACTATGGTCCCCTCCGATGAGGGTTCGTTTCTGGGGCACGCGGGGCTCCGTGCCGAAGCCTGGGCCGACGACGGTTCGCTACGGCGGCAACACGTCCTGCGTCGAGGTGGTGGCGGGTGACGGGACGCGGCTGGTGCTCGACTGCGGCACCGGCGCGCACGGGCTCGGCCAGTCGCTGGTGAGCGCCCAGCAGCAGCCGATCCGCGGGCACATGCTGATCGGCCACACCCACTGGGACCACATCCAGGGCTTCCCCTTCTTCAGCCCGCTGTTCACGCAGGGGAACGAGTGGGATGTGTACGCGCCGCTCGGCCTGGGGCAGCACCTGGAGAAGACGCTGGCCGGGCAGATGCAGCACACCTACTTCCCGGTGTCGCTCCAGCAGCTGGGCGCCACCATCCGCTTCCACGACCTGGTGGAGGGGACCTTCCAGGCGGGCGGCGTCCGGGCGACCACCCGCTACCTCAACCACCCGGCGATGACGCTGGGCTACCGGCTGGAGGCGGACGGCGGGACGCTGGTCTACGCCACCGACCACGAGCCGCACTCGCCGGAGCACGCCTCCGGCGGCGGGGACATCGACGGCCACCCGGAGGACCGCCGCCACGCGGAGTTCATCGCCGGGGCGGACGTGCTGATCCACGACGCGCAGTACACCGCCGCCGAGTACCCCGCGAAGCTCGGCTGGGGCCACTCCACGGTGGAGTACGTCATCGACGTGGCGCTCGCCGCCAAGGTGCGGACGCTCTACCTGTTCCACCACGACCCCAGCCGGACGGACGACCAGCTCGACGCGCTGGTGGAGCAGTGCCGCCAGCGGGTGGCGAAGGCCGGCGCCAAGCTGGAGATCCACGCCGCCGCCGAGGGCAGCTCGTTCGAGGTGGGCAAGAGCGACAAGCCGCTCAAGCGCACCACCTCCGAGCGGAAGGCGCTGGCGACGCAGTACGCGCTGGCGTCCAAGTCCATCGTGCTGGCGCTGTCGAACCCGGTGGAGGACGCCACCGTCACCGAGGCGCTGGGGGGCGAGGGCTTCACCCTGGTGCGGGCGGAGCCGGGGCACTCGTTGCTGGAGCTGCTGGAGAAGATCCAGCCGGCGCTGGTGCTGCTGGACGAGGGCTACCGCGACGGCGACCGGCCGGCGGCGGCGGTGGTCTCGGCGCTGCGGGCCTCCCCGGATCCGCTGCTGCGCGACGTGCCGGTGGTGATGGTCGGGCGCGGCAGCACCACCGGCCTGGAAGACTTCCAGGCCGGCGCCACCGACGTGCTCACCGCGCCGTTCACCGTCCCGTACGTGCGGGCGCGGGCGCGCGCGTGGCTGCTGCGCACGCAGATGCGGTGGCTGGCCGCGCCGCCGCCGCCGGACGAACCGGCGCGCCTGGACGCGCTGCGCAAGCTGCAGCTCCTCGACACCCCGCCCGACGAGCGCTTCGACCGCATCACCCGGCTGGCGGCGCAGGTGCTGGACGCGCCGTACGCGGCGATCGGCCTGATGGATGCGCACCGGGAGTGGTTCAAGTCGCGCCACGGTCTGTCGCTGGCGGAGGTGCCGCGGGACGTCTCGCTCTGCGCGTACGCCATCCTGGAGAAGGGCGCGTTCTCCGTGGACGACCTGTTCGAGGACCACCGCATCGCGGACATGCCCACCGTCGCCGACCCGCCCCTCATGCGCTTCTACGCGGGCGTGTCGCTCAAGGAGCCGGGCGGCCACCCCGTGGGCGCGCTGTGCGTGATGGACACGCGCCCGCGGCGGCTCAACCCGGAGGAGCTCCAGTCGCTCCAGGACCTCGCCGCGCTGGCGCAGGACGTGCTGAAGATCCCGGCGCGCTGATCAGTAGTAGATGAACGGCCACCAGTTGAGCATCGGCTGGCCGCCGTTCGCCTTCGCCGCGTTGTTCAGGCCCGGGAAGCTCTGCCGCCAGTACACCTGCCACGTCCCGGTGCAGTCCGGCGCCAGGCTCTGGAATCGCGCGACCGTGTCCGCCGAGTACATCTCGATGACGTCGCCGCCGTCCGGCGCGTCGCGCATCCGGAAGTGCGCGCAGGTGGAGGGGACGGATTGCAGGTTGGTGATGTCGTAGTTGCCGCGGCTGTTGGGTGTGAAGTGCGCGTTGCCGCAGGGGGGCAGGTAGTTGTCGATGGTGCCGCTGAAGCCGTTGGCGGACCAATCCACGCGCATGCCGGTGGCGGTGATGTTGCTGAAGGTGAGGCAGTCGGGGGTGGAGCACGCGTACCAGCTGGGGAACGGCAGCCCGTACTTCGCCTGGATGTCGAACATCCCCAGCTCGCGGAACCAGGGCGTCAGGTACGGAATCGAACCGTTGTTGCTCATGCTCTCGAAGGAGTGGCCCAGGCTCTCCAGGAAGCACCCCACCCCGCGGTTGTAGTTGATGAAGGCGATGCGCACGCTGCGCCCGCACACCGGCACCGAGACGTCGAAGCAGCCGTTCCCGGCGCAGCGGTCAAAGGAGCCGGCGATCTTCCGGTTCGCGGAGTCGTACCGCTGCTTGGACTCCAGCGACTCGTACGCGGCCGAGTCCGGCACGTCCCCGGAGCCGATCATCCACAGCTCGTTCACCAGGCCCTGGTCGATCAGCTCGCACAGGGTCAGCGAGCCGCCGTCCGCGCCGTTCGGGTAGCCGTAGTACCCGGCGAAGGTGGCGTTGAAGAGCTGCCCGTAGTCCATCCAGGTGAACGGCGGGCTGGTCGAGGTGCGCGGGTACTTGGTGCTGTTCTGGAACTGGTAGCTGGGCGGCACCGGGTTGTCCCGGAGGTTCACCACCTTCGCCAGCTGGAAGTCGATGAAGGGGTCCCCCGCGCCGTGGTAGCGCGTCCCCTCGCGGTAGGCGTCGGCGATCGCCTGGAACGACGCGGTGGCCTGCTGGTCGGTGAAGCCGTTGACGAAGTTCACCACCAGGACCTTCGGCCGCATCTGCCGGATCGCCTGGTGGTTGGCCATCAGCCACGGGTCGGAGTTGGCGGAGCTGTCCGCGTTCGGCCAGAGCAGGCTGGCGTCCGGCCCCGCGTCCTGCCCTCCGTCGTCGCCGCCGGGGCCCGGCCCGCACTGACACGACGCGATGAGGAGGGCGGCGACCGCGAGTGGAAGGGGGAGTGCTCTCATCTCTTCACGTTACCCCGGCGAACGCGTAGCCTTCGCCTCCGTCCCGTGCCTCCCGTCCCTTCCAAGGACAGCCCCAAGATTCGCAAGATCGGCCCGTACCGCCTCCTGGGCGAGCTGGGCCGCGGCGGGATGGCCATCGTCTACCGCGGCGTCCACGAGACGCTGCAGCGCGAGGTGGCGATCAAGGAGCTCACCGCGGACTCGATGCGCGACCGCGAGGCCCAGTCGCGCTTCCGCCGCGAGGCGCTGGCGCTGGCCGCCTTCCGCCACCAGAACATCGTCACCCTCTACGACCTGGTGGAGAAGAACGAAGCGCTCTACATGATCATGGAGTTCGTCGACGGGCCCACGCTCCAGCAGCTGCTCAAGGAGGGGGCGCTCCCGCCGGAGGTGGTGGCGATCATCGGCGCGCGCGTCGCCTCCGCGCTCGACCACGCCCACTTCAGCCGCATCATCCACCGCGACATCAAGCCC
>DASRBA010000308.1:0-33529 GCA_035637895.1 Myxococcaceae bacterium | reverse complement strand
TGCCCTCCACCTGCACGCCGCCGAGGGGGTTGGGCCGGTCCAGCACGTAGAACGGGACGCCCGCCCTGGCCGCGGCCTTCATCGCCAGGGCCATGGTGTACACGTACGTGTAGTAGCGGCTGCCCACGTCCTGGATGTCGAAGACGAGCGCGTCCAGGCCGGCCAGCCACTCGGGGCGGGGGGAGAGCGACTCGAAGGTGTGGCCGTAGAGGCTGTGGACGGGGACGCCGGTGCGCGAGTCGTGCGACACCTCGTCCACCGCCACCATGTACTGCGCCTCGCCGCGGACGCCGTGCTCGGGGCCGAAGAGGGCGGACAGCGTCACGCCCGGCGCGGCGGCCAGCAGGTCCGCCAGGTGGCGCAGCTCCCGGTCCACGCTGGTGGGGTTGACGATGGCGGCCACCCGCCGGCCCTTCAGCGCGGAGAAGCCCTCGGACACCCAGGCGTCCAGCCCTGTCTGCACGCTCGCGGCGCTCACTTCGCTCCCTTCCTGGACGGCTTGAGCTCGAACTCGAAGAGGGGCTCCCGCCGCTGCTTGGGGTACTGCGCCTCCTTGAGCGCGAGCGCGGCGTGGCCCGCCACCAGCGGATCCTTGACGGAGTCCTCCACCATGTCCACCGCGGAGGCGCGCCCATCGTCGCCCACCGTCACCCGGACCTTCAGGGAGCCGGAGAGGTCCGGCAGCTCCTTCACCCGCTCCTGGTAGAGCGCGTTCAGGGACGAGGAGACCTGAGCGTAGATCTTGTCCAGCGGGCCCTTCGCCGGCGCCGCCGGCAGCATCAGCCGGGCGACCAGGGCGGCCAGCTCCGCCGAGGCGTCCGCCGGGAGTGGACCCAGCTCCCTGGCCGCCTGGTACGCCTCCAGCGCGCCGGCGAACTGCTCGCGGCGGGCCCGGAGGCGCGCCAGCCGGACCTGCGGCATCGGGTCCTTGGGCGCGCGCGCGGACGCGGAGGCCAGGCGCTTCTCGGCGCGGGCCAGGTCGCCCTGCGCCTCGGCGAGGTCGGCGAGGCGGTAATAGGGCTCCGGCGAGGACGCGTCCGCGTCCGCCAGCTTGAGGAACACCCGCTCCGCGGAGGGCGAGGCCTTGATCTGGTCCAGCATCGTCCCCAGCCGGCGGAGCACCTCCGGGTCGGCGTCGCCGTCCTCCACCAGCCGGAGGTATTCGGGGGCGGAGCCCGCCTTGTCGCCGGCGTCGAAGGCCTGGTCGGCCAGCGCGCGGCGCGCCCGCTTGTCCTTCGGGGACAGCGCCAGCAGCTGGCGGTAGCGCTTCACGGCGGCGGCGGCGTCCTTCTCCCGGGTGGCGAGGTCGGCGAGCGCGGCCAGCGCGTCCGGCTGGGAGGGCCAGGCGTCCACGCCCTTGTTCAGCTCCACCTTGGCTTCGGCGGTCTTCCCCTGGGCGAGGAGCGCCAGCCCCAGGCCGGCGTGCGCGACCGGGTCGTCCGCGGCCTCCAGCGCCTGGCGGTAGAGGGCGGCGGCGGCGTCCGGGTGGCCGGCGAGGCGGGCGAGGTCGCCCTGGACGATGTACGCCGGGTAGAAGCCGGGGGACTTCTTGAGGGCGATCTTCAGCTCCTGCTCGGCGAGGTCGCGCATCTTCCAGGAGACGTAGACGCGGGCCATGCCGAGGTTCGGCCAGGGCATGTCCTGGGCGTGGAGGGAGATGTCCTTGAGCTCGTTCCACGCCGTGTCGGAGGGCATCACGCACCAGGCGGCGTAGACGCGGGTCATCCAGTCGCGCGGGGAGCGGTCGGCCAGGGACTGGAGCTGGTCGCGGAGGGATTGGCCGTTGCCCTCGAGCGCGGCGGTCTCCAGCTCGCGCAGCCTGGCCATCACCTGGGCGGTGGGCGGCGGCGGGTCGGCGGCGAAGGTCGGGGCGGCGAGGAGGGCGGCGAGGAGGAGCGCGTGGCGCACGGGGGAAGGGAGCTGGCCGGCCTGGACGAGGGGACTCTACCATCCCGCTCCCAGGGCGAGGCTCGCTCGCCCGCCCTCCGCCGTCAGGACCGCCCACCGTGCGACGTCAAAGAAACCGCTCGCCTTGACGCCCGCCCGCACCCGTTGAACGGTGACCCTCGTGGAGATCCCCGCTCGCACGCTGAACGACCTCGCCTACTCCGAGATCCTCAAGGCGCTCGGCGCCCGGTGCCGCACCGACGCCGGCCGCCGCCGCGCCGAGGCTCGCCCCTTCCTCGACACCCGCGCCGAGGTCGACTCCTCGCTCGCCCTGGTCGCCGAGGCCCGCCGCCTCTCCGGCGAGCAATTCACCCTCCCCTTCGGCGCCCTTCCCGACGTCGCCGCCTCCCTCCCGCGCGCCGCCAAGGCCGCCCTCCTCGAACCGAGGGAGCTGGTCGCCCTCGCCCAGGTCCTCTTCGCCTTCGAGCGCACCCGCGACGTCCTCTCCGAGCGCGCCCATGCCGTCCCCGCCCTCGCCGAGATCGGTTCCCGCCTCCCCGCCCTGGAAGCCCTGGCCCGCCGCGTGGACCGCTGCTTCGAGGCGGACGGCGAGATCTCCGACCGCGCCAGCCCCGAGCTCAAGGAGGCGCGCGACCGCGTCCGCGGCCTGCACCGCGCGCTGAAGGCGAAGCTGGACGTGATGCTCCACGACGACGACTTCCTGCCCAACCTCCGCGAGACCTACTACACGCTCCGGAACGGACGGTACGTCGTCCCGGTGATGGCGGCGCACCAGGCGCAGGTCCCCGGCCTCGTCCACAACGCCTCCCAGACCGGCCAGACCCTCTTCGTCGAACCCCAGGCGCTGATCGGCCTGGGCAACCAGCTCGCCATCGCCCAGTCCATCGCCGTCGAGGAGGAGCGCCGCATCCTCCAGGAGCTCACCGACGCCGTCGGCCGCGAGGCCCCGAAGATCGAGCAGGGCGTGGACGCGCTGGCCCGCCTCGACGAGGCCGAGGCCGCCGCCCGACTCGCCGCCGACCTCGACCTCACCCTCCCCGCCATCGAGCCCGACGGCGGCGCGCTGGACCTCCGCCTCCTCCGCCACCCGCTGCTGGTCCTCAAGGGCCACGAGGTGGTCCCCAACGACGTCCGCCTCCAGGAGGGCGCCCGCGCGCTCGTCGTCTCCGGGCCCAACGCGGGCGGCAAGACGGTCACCCTCACCGCGGTGGGCCTCTCCAGCCTGATGCTGCGCGCCGGCCTCCCTATCCCCGTGGCGGAGGGCTCCCGCCTCCCGCTCTACCGCTCCGTCCACTCCGCGGTGGGCGACGCCCAGGACCTCGCCCAGGGCCTCTCCACCTTCAGCGCGCACGTCATCGAGCTCAAGGAGATCGCCGCGCACGCCGGCCGCGGCTCGCTGGCGCTGATCGACGAGATCGCCGCCGACACCGACCCGCGCGAGGGCGCGGCGATCGCCGTGGCCGTGCTGGAGGACCTCCTCGGCCGCGGCGCGGTGGTGCTGGTCACCACCCACCTGGAGGAGCTCAAGGCGCTCGCCCACCTCGACCCGCGCTTCGTCAACGCCCGCGTCGGCTTCGACCCGCGGAAGATGGCGCCCACCTACAAGCTGCAGATCGGCGAGGCGGGCAGTTCCTCCGCCATCGAGATCGCCCGCCGGATGGGTCTGGACGAACGCATCTGCCAGCGCGCCCGCGAGCTGACCATGAGCGCCGGCGGCCCCCTCGCCCAGGCGCTGGCGGCCGCCGAGCAGGAGCGGCGCCGGCTGGCCGAGGCGCTGGAGCAGGCGGAGGCGGCGGCGCGGAAGGCCGCCGAGGAGCGCGAGGCCCTGGCCCGCGAGCGCGCGGAGGCCGGGAAGAAGGCCGCGGACGAGGCGCAGCGGCACCGCGAGGAGCGCCTGCGCGAGCTGGAGTCGATGCGCGGCGAGCTGCGCGAGGTGGCCGCCCAGCTCCGGGCGAAGGCGGAGGCGAGCGCGAAGGAGGCCGCCCAGGCCGCCGCGGAGGCGCAGCAGAAGCTGGCCGAGCGCGCCGCCGAGGAGCAGCGCCAGGTGACGGAGGCGAAGGCCGCCGCCGCCCGCGCCGCCGAGCCGGACGCTCCCCTGAAGCTGGAGGTGGGCGGCATGGTCCGGCACGCCGGGCTGGACCGGGACGTGGAGATCCTGGAGCTGGACGGCGGGCAGGCGCTGGTGGCGGCCGGCCTGATGAAGATGCGGGTGCCGGTCTCGGAGCTGTCGCGCTCCCGGTCGGAGAAGAAGAAGCCGCGCTTCCCCACCGCCCCGGTGGAGAAGCAGGAGCGCGCCCTCCGCCGCGCCGAGCAGGCCGCCGCCGCCGAGCTGAAGGCCCCCAACTACCGCTGCGACGTGCGCGGGATGCGCGCGGACGAGGCGCTGCGCGAGGTGGAGCAGTTCCTGGACCGCATCTACCGGAGCGGAGACGAGAGCGCGCTCATCCTCCACGGCCACGGGACGGGCGCGCTCAAGCAGGCCATCCGCGACTACCTCGCCTCGTCGCCGTACGTGCGGATGTACCGGCCCGGCGAAAGCCACGAGGGCGGCGATGGGGTCACCATCGTCGCCCTCAAAGCGTGATGCGGAAGGTGTTGGTTAGCGGACGGCGCGCAGCGGGACGCTGTGCGTGATCTCGGGGTGGAAGCGGCCCTCCTTCTGGAGCCGCTGTTCGATCTGGGCGCGCGCCTGCAGCGGCGGCGACCGGTAGTCGCGGATGAGAAGCCCGAACGCCGCGACGAAGGCGACCAGCAAGAGCGCCATGAGCGCGAGCCCATCGGCTCGACGCGCATTCTGCAGAGTCTGGTTCATGACGTACCTCCCTTCGGCCCTTCTGCGTTGACATACGGCGCGTGGCCAGGCCCATTGCCCGACCCGCGAGTCACGAGTCGCGTACGACGCTTGCCTGGACTCCTTGCAGCCGGGGGGTCAGCGACGACCGTGCTTCTTTCCTTGCGGGCGCCGCTTTTCGGCCGCCGTACGGCGCAGCCGATCGAACCCCGGATGCGGCGAGCTGGCCGCGACCGGTTCCTCGCCCTCAAAGACGACGACCTCCAGCTCCAACTGACGGCGGACGATGTTCGCCGACAGCAGGCGCACGGTGAGGCGTTGCCCGACGGTGACGCTGCGACCACCCTGTAGGACGAGCGCGTGCCGCCGCTCGTCGAAGCGCACTCCCGCTCCGAGGGACTCCACCTTCACCAACCCCTCGGCCAGCTCCTTCTCTAATTCGACGAAGAAGCCGAAGTCGGTGACGCCGGAGACGACCGCGGGGAATTCCTCACCCACGCGGTCCTTCATCAGCAGCGTCGCGTAGTAGGCGAACACCTCGCGCTCGACCTGCATCGCGGCGCGCTCGCGCTCGCTGGACTGGAGCGCGACCTCGCCCAGCCGGCCCGTCTCCTCCTCGCGCAGGTGCACCTGCTGGAGCTCGCTGCCGCGCCCCCAGTGCGCCTTGAGGAGGCGGTGGACCATCAAGTCCGGGTAGCGGCGGATGGGCGAGGTGAAGTGCAGGTAGTGGCTGGCCCCCAGCCCGTAGTGGCCGATCTCCTCGGAGGAGTAGACCGCCTGCATCATCGACCGGAGGAGGAGCTGGTTGAGGGCGCGCTGCTCCTTGTGGCCTTCGAGCTGCTTGGTGAACTTGTTCAGCTCGCGGGAGGTGATCTTCCCGCCGCGCCCCAGGTGGAAGCCGTGGGCGCCGGCCAGCTCGGCGAAGGCAGCCAGCTTCTCCGGGTCCGGCTCGCCGTGGAACCGGTAGATGGAGGGGAGCTCGGCCTCGGTGAAGAACTTCGCCACCGCCTCGTTGGCGGCGAGCATGCACTCCTCCACCAGGCGGTGGGCGTCCTTGCGCTCGCGGCGCTCGATGCGGACGGGCTTGCCGGAGTCGTCGAGGACGATGCGCGTCTCGGGGAGGTCGAAGTCGATCGCCCCGCGCTCGGTGCGCATCTTCGTCAGGGCCTTGGAGAGGGCGAGGAGCCGCTGGAAGTCAGCCTTGAAGGCGGTGCGGTTGGGGACGTCCTGCCCGTCCAGCACCGCCTGCACCTCGTTGTACGTGCAGCGGGCGGCGCTCCGCATCACCGCCGGGTAGAGCTGGTATTCGCCCAGCTGCCCGCGGGCGTCGAGCTGCAGGTCCGCCACCATGCAGAGGCGGTCCTCGCTGGGCTTGAGGGAGCAGATGCCGTTGGAGAGGCGCTCCGGGAGCATGGGGAGCACCCGGTTGGGGAGGTAGACGCTGGTGGCGCGGCGGAGTCCCTCGCGGTCCAGCTCCGAGCGGTCGGTGACGTAGTGGGAGACGTCGGCGATGGCGACCACCAGCCGCCAGCCGCCGCCGGGGCGGTCCTCGGCGTAGACGGCGTCGTCGAAGTCGCGGGCGTCCTCGCCGTCGATGGTGACCAGCTTGAGATCGCGCAGGTCGCGCCGGCTGGCCCAGTCCTCGCGCCGCACCTCCAGGCGCACGGCGTCCGCCTGGTCCATCGCGCCGGAGGGGAAGTCGTCGGAGAAGCCCTGGGAGAAGGCGATGCCCAGCACCTCGCCGGAGGGTTCGCCGGGGCGGCCGAGGGAGCCGGAGATCTCGCCGAACAGCGCGCCCGGCTCGTCGAGGAGATCGCGCCCCACGCCCAGCCGCACCTTCACCAGGTCCCCGTCACGGGCGATCTGCGTGGGGGGGACGGCGATCCGCCCGCCCAGGCTCTGGTCGTGGGGGACGACGAAGCTCGTGCGGCCGCGGTCGAAGTAGGTGCCCACCACCTGCTCGCGAACGCGGTCCACGACCTCGAGGAGGCGGCCGAAGGTCCGGCCGCGATCGCCCTGGAGGATCTCGACCTTGACCCGGTCATGGTCGAGGGCGCGGGCGGCCTCGGCGACGGGGAGGAAGACGTTCTCGCGGCCCTCCTCCAGCGGGTGGACGAAGCCGAAGCCGTCGCGGTGGACGTGGAGGATGCCCTCGACGACCTCGCCCCGCGCGCCGCGGCGGGCGCCGGTGGGGCGGCGGGGGGGAGGCTGGTTGAAGCGCTGCGGGCGCTCGGGCCCCTGACACTTGGCGCGGCCCACGCGCTGATGCTCGGCGCCCGCGCCTTGACCTCTGTCGCGCCCGGCGCGCTCATCATCCGCGCGACCGCGACCACTCTCTCCGCGCCCGGCGCGCTCATCATCTGCGCGACCGCGACCACTCCCTCCGCGCCCGGCGCGCTCATCATCTGCGCGACCGCGACCACTCTCTCCGCGCGAAGCGCGCTCATCACCTGCGCGACCCCGATCATTCTCCCCGCCCGAAGCGCGCTGGTCCTTTCCGCGCGTGGACCGGGGCGCGGGCGGTGGCGGGCGCGCGTGCTCGATGAAGTAGCGCTTCCCCATCTTCTGAATGGACCCCGCGCGAAGCAGGTCGCGCAGCGCGCGCTTCACCGCCGTCTGCTGCCCTGGGTGCAGTCCGAGCGCGCGGAGGAGCTCCTTGACGCCCAGCGGGTGATCCGACTGGAGGAGCGCCCCGCGGATCTGTCCCGGATCCAGCGCCACCGCCACCCTACGGCTTCACGTTCACGGCCAGCTTGATGGACCTGGCCACCTGCGCGGGCGTGAACGCCTTGGCCAGGAAGAACTCCACCTCGAAGGTGCCCGGATTGCGCGGGGTGAAGAAGAACTCCCGCACCGGCTGGCCCTCCTTGGTGGGCTCGAAGTTCGCCTCGCGGAGGCTGAGGCGCTTGGCCATCGTGGGCTCGATGGCCCAGGTGTGCCCGGCGCGCTCCGGGAGCCGGACGGAGAGCCCGTGGTTGAGCTTCACGTCCACCGGCCCGGAGGGCGCGTGCGCCCCGTCGATCTGCGCCACCTCCATCCCCTCGCGGGAGACGGCCTTGTACTCCGCGGGGCGCGGCTCGACGTTCTCCACCTCGACCTTCCCGCCCCAGCCCGCCGTCTTGTCCACCACCCCGGTGACCTGCAGCGTCTGCCCCAGCATCTTGCGCAGGCCCTTGGCGCCCTTGCCCTCCAGCAGGAACGACACCTGCTGCCGGGTGCCGCCGTTGGACACCACCATGAAGAAGTCGTCGCCGGTCATCTCCAGGTTGCCGCGCAGCGAGGCGAACCCCTTCATCCCCGCGCCCATCCCCGCCGAGCAGATCTGCTCCACCTCGCCCGGCGACAGGAACCGCAGCTTCTGCTCCTGCTCCGCCGGCGCGGGCGCCACCTCCGTCCCCGGCTTCTTCGCCGAATACTTCCGGACGTCCACGGTCCCGCTGTAGTTGGTGGTCTTCTTGATCAGCCCGGAGACGGAGACCTTGTGGTCCACGTACGCCGGGAGGACCTCCTGGTCCGGGCCCTGGAGCAGGAACTCCAGCTCGCGCTTGTCCCGCCCGGTCACCAGCAGGTACGGGAACTCCTCCTTCACCACCAGGCGGCCCTTGAGGCTGCCCTCGCCCATCACGCCGCGGCCCTGCCCCGCGGTGAGCAGTTGCTCCATCTCCCGCTTGGTGAGCGGCGTCCCCGCGGCCGGCAACTTCGTCGCGCGCGGGCGCGGCTTCTCCGCCTTGGGAGGGACGAATCCAGAATTGTCCTTCTTCCCTGGAACTTTCGCGGCGCCCTTGACCGGCTTCCCGGTTTTTCCAGGAGGGGCCGGGACCTTGGAAACGGCGACGGGCCGAGCTGCGACCTTCGCAACGCTCTGGGTGGCGGTTTTCGGCAAACCAGCGGACTTCTTGGGGCTCTTCGCAGATCCGGCCGGCTTGGTTTTCTTCGCGCCCGGCTTGGCCTTGGGCATGCAAGCGCTTGTAGTGTTCTTGACAGGGCCTGTCAAACTCTGTGTGCACCCGCTATAGGGGGCGCCGTGGACGGGTCGGGCCACACGCTGCTGTCGGTGTCGGACGCGCGGGCGCGGGTGCTGGCCCTGTGCGCCCCGCTCCCCCGCGAGGAGGCCCCCGTCGACAGCGCGGTCGGGCGGGCGCTGCTGGAGACGGTGGTGGCGGCGCGCACCGTGCCGCCCTGGGACAACTCGGCGATGGACGGGTACGCGGTGCGCTCCGTGGACGCGGCGGCGCCCGGGGCCCGGCTCACCGTCGTGGCCACCATCATGGCCGGGCAGACGCCGGCGTGCCGCCTCGGCCCCGGCGAGTGCGCGCGGATCATGACCGGCGCCCCGATCCCCGAGGGCGCGGACGCGGTGGTGATGCAGGAGAAGGCGACGCGCGCCGGAGACGCCGTGGAGCTCCTGGAGGCGGTCCGGCCGCGCCAGCACGTGCGCGACCTGGGCGAGGACGCGCGGGCGGGCGAGCCGCTGCTGGCCGCCGGGACGGTGCTCGGCGTCCCGGAGGCGGGGATGCTCTGGGGGCAGGGCCTGACCAAGGTGCCGGTGCCGCGGCGGCCGAAGGTGGCGGTGCTCTCCACGGGCGACGAGCTGTGTCACTTCGACCAGCCCGAGCCCGGGAAGATCGTCGACACCAACGGCCCCTCGCTGGCGCTGGCGGCCAAGCGGCTGGGCGCGGTGGTGACCTCGCTGGGCATCGCGCGGGACGAGGCGGAGGACGTGCTGGAGCGGCTGCGGCCGGGGCTGGGGTTCGACGCCGTCATCACCTCCGCCGGCGTCTCCGTGGGTGAGCGGGACGTCGTGAAGGACGCGCTGCTGGCGCTGGGCGTGGAGATGAGCTTCTGGCGCGTCGCCATCAAGCCGGGCAAGCCGCTGGCCGTGGGGCGGAAGGGGCGCACGGTCTTCTTCGGGCTGCCGGGCAACCCGACCTCCTCGCTGGTCTCCTTCGAGCTGTTCGTCCGCCCGGCCCTCCGCCGGATGATGGGGCACGCGGACGTGGAGCCTCCGCGCGTGCCGGGCCGGCTGGACGTGGACGCGCCGCTCTCCAAGCCGGCGGGGATGGTCCACTACGTGCGCGCCACCGCGCCCCTGCGCGACGGGGCGCTGCGCGCGCGGCCGCTCCCCTCGCAGACCTCCGGGGCGCTCCAGAGCGCCGCCCTGGCCACCCACCTCATCGAGCTGCCCGCCGAGGGCACCCGCTTCGCCGCCGGCGACGCCGTCGCGCTGCTGCCCGTCTCCTGGGCGGGCTGACGCCGAAACCCGCCGGGACGACGGGCATCTGAGTGATGGGCACCACCAGGGAACCAATGGCCTTTGAAGGACCAGTCGTTGACAGCATGAGCAACGGTCCCTTTGATTCGGCAGCAACACCCACAATGTCCGACCGACCACACCCCCAGCCTCAACCTTTGCCGACCCGGAAGTCGACGCATCACCTGGAGCGATTCTCCGAAGCGGACCTCCCCACCCAGCGCGGCCCGTTCCGCGTGGTGGTGTTCCGGGAGAAGCGCACCGGACGCGAGCACGTGGCGATGGTGCGGGGCGACGTGGCCGGCAAGGAGGGCGTGCCGGTGCGGCTGCACTCCGAGTGCCTCACCTCGGAGGTGCTGGGCAGCCTGAAGTGCGACTGCCGCGAGCAGCTGGAGCAGGCGCTGGACCTCATCGCGCAGACGGACTGCGGGGTGGTGGTGTACCTGCGGCAGGAGGGCCGGGGCATCGGCCTGGGGAACAAGATCAAGGCGTACGCGCTGCAGGAGCAGGGCGCGGACACCTACGAGGCGAACCGGATGCTGGGGTTCGCGGACGACCTGCGCACGTACGGCGTGGCGGCGGAGGTGCTGCGGTCGCTGGGCGTGCGCTCGGTGGACCTGATCACCAACAACCCGCTGAAGATCGCCGGGCTGGTGGATGAGGGCATCCCGGTCCTCCGCAGAATCCCGTCGCGGACCGAGCACAATCCGCATAACCTCGGGTACCTGAGGACGAAGCGGGAGCGTTCGGGGCACCTGATTGAGCTCTTCTCTGAGGACGACTCGGAAGCCGAGGTCGGGTGAGAAGCGCCGGACCAAGGCGAAGCCCGCCCGCCGTCCCTCCCCTCGCAACGGCGCCCAGGTGAAGCGCGAGGCGCGCGCCGCCGACTTCCACGTGAAGTTCTGGGGCGTGCGCGGCTCCATCCCGGCGCCCGGCGCCACCACCCGGCGCTACGGCGGCAACACCCCGTGCGTCGAGGTCCGCTGCGGCCGCGAGCTGCTGATCTTCGACCTGGGGTCGGGCGTGCGCTCGCTGGGGCAGGAGTACCCGCCGCCGCTGAAGGCGCACATCTTCCTGTCGCACTACCACTACGACCACCTCCAGGGGATGCCGTTCTTCACCCCGCTGTTCGTGCCCGCCAACGAGTTCGCCGTCTACGGGCCGACGCGGGCGGGGAAGACGGTGCAGGAGATCCTCTCCGGGCAGATGCAGCAGCCGTACTTCCCGGTGACCGCGGAGATGGTGTTCCGCGCGAAGGTGGACTACCGCTCGTTCGGCGCCGGTGAAGAGGTGAAGGTCGGCGAGGCGAGGGTGACCGCGGTGGAGCTGAACCACCCGGGCGGGAACCTGGGCTACCGGGTGGACTACAAGGGCCACTCCGTCGTCTACGCCACGGACATCGAGCACGGCTCGGTGGAGGTGGACGAACGCCTGGCCCGCTTCGCGCGCGAGACGGACCTGCTCATCTACGACGCGATGTACACCGAGGACGAGTACCGCGGCCGCGTCGGCGCGCCGAAGACCGGCTGGGGCCACTCCACCTGGCAGGCGTCGATCCAGGCGGCGGACCGCGCGCAGGCGAAGACGCTGGTGCTCTTCCACCACGAGCCCACCCGCGACGACGCGGGGATGGAGAAGATGCTCCGCGAGGTGAAGCGCTTCCGCCCGGAGGCGGTCGCCGCGCGGGAGCTGCAGGTCATCGACGTGGTGTGAGCACTCCGGCACCCGCTCTTCGTGAAAAGACTGGCACACTCGCCAGACTTTCGAGGGGCCCTGACGCACGGAGGGGGCCAGATTCCGGGGAGATGGCGAGTGGCTCGCGGGGTGCATCCAGCGAGCGCGGCCAATACTTCCCCCGAGGAACTGCATGAAGGCGCTTCTCCCGAAGCTTTTGATGGTGTGTCTGGTCGCGGGCGCGGCGTGCACGGGTGGTGGAGGTCCTCCGCCGCCTCCCCCGCCGCCGGAGAACCTCGGCCTGGCCTCCTCCTGGTCCAGCTATCGCGGCAACGCGCAGAACACCGGGCGCCTCACGGCCTCCAACGCCGTCGTGGTGGCGAACCCCAACGGCACCACCGCCTGGCAGCACGGCGCGTCGATGGGTGGTTCCCATCCCATCACCGGACCTGACGGCACGGTGTACGCTGCCTCGTACGACGGGACGCTCTTCGCGCTGGATCCTGTCACCGGCACGCAGAAGTGGACCTTTGCCACCGCCGGCAATCCGTACTACCCGGCCTACGGCCCCTCGCCGGCGCTCGCCGCGGACGGGACGCTCTATTTCGGCGACTTCGGCGGCAATCTCTACGCGCTGGACAGCGCCACCGGACAGCAGAAGTGGCAGGCCCCCTTCACCGCCGGCTACTCGTATACGTCCGCGGCGCTGGGCGAGGACGGGGTGCTGTACCTGGGCGACTTCGGCGGCGGCTTCTACGCGGTCAAGGGAAGCACCGGGAAGCAGGTCTGGCAGGTCTCGCTCCTCGCCGGCATCAGCGCGGCCCCTGCCCTCTCCCTCGACGGCAGCACCGTCTACCTCGGCACGCTGGACGGCACCTTCTACGCGCTGGGCTCCGCGAGCGGCCGGCAACGCTGGAGCCGGACCTTCACGGGCCGGATCTTCGACTCGGCGGCGGTGGGGGCGGACGGCACCGTGTACGTCGGGACCGATCAGTCGGCGTACCACGGTCCCGGTCTCCCCAACACGTACGACGGGACCATCTACGCGCTGGACGGCGCCACCGGCGAGGTGAAGTGGCAGTTCGCGGCGGGCGCCCCGGTGACCCAGGCGCTCGCGATCGCCGCCGACGGCACGGTGTACGCCCCGGTCGATGACGGGAAGTTCTACGCGCTCGACGGCAACACGGGCGCCAAGAAGTGGGAGATCCTGATCACCGTCAACGCCGTGTCCACCACGGCCGCCATTGGCTCCGACGGGACGATCTACTTCTCCAGCGACGGTGCCATCCTCGCCGTCGACCCCGGCAACGGCTCCACGAAGTGGTCGTGGCGCTTCCCTGACTTCGGCAGCACCCCTGGCGGCGGCAACGGCGCCGGCAACTCCGCCCCCTCGCTCGGGGCTGACGGCAAGCTGTACGTCTGGGGCGTGAACACCCTGTTCGCGGTGCCGTAGGGGCTACGGCTCCATCGCGTGCAGCTCGCGGATGGCCTTGGCGATGTCCGGCGGCTGCGGCACCGAGGCCATCTCCAGCGGGTCGGCGAGGCCGATGCCGGGGAGGAACTTCCCGGCCAGGAGCTGGGGCGGGGCGAGCAGCTGGTAGAAGAGCTCGCTCACGGTGCGGCGGATGAGGTGTTCGCCGAAGTTGGTCACCTCGGTGTCCTCGTTCACGTAGAGCACCTTGCCGGTCTTCGCCACGGACGCGCGGATCGCGTCCCAGTCGTACGGCCAGAGCGTCCGCAGGTCGATGACCTCGGCGGAGATCCCCTCCTCCGCCGCCGCGTCCGCCACCTTCCGGCACAACGGCAGCGTGCGCCCGTAGCTGACGACGGTGAGGTCCGTGCCCTCGCGGACCACCTTCGCCTTCCCCAGCGGCACCTCGTAGCCGGTGAGCGCCGGCCACTGCGGCGTCCACTTGCTGCGGTCGGCCGGCGGCGGCGGCGCGTCGATCAGCTTCGACAGCTGCTTGTCGTCGCCCGGCTCGCCGGGGATGAGCTCCTCGCCGCGCGTGCGCAGGAGCGCCTTGGGCGGCAGGTACATCACCGGGTTGTCCTGCTTGCAGGCGGAGACCATCAGCCCGTACGCGTCCAGCGGCGTGGACGGCATGACGATGAACCACCCGGGGATGTGCGTCATCGTCGCGTCGAACGAGTGCGAGTGGTAGACGCTCCCGCGGATCCCGCTCCCGACGATGGTCATCACCACCATCGGCAGGTTCCAGTCCCCGTTCGACGACCAGCACGCGTTCCCCGCCAGCTTCAGCAGGTCGATGGTGTTGTAGATGTAGTCGCAGAACTGGATCTCCGCGACCGGCCGCTGTCCCGCCAGCGCCATGCCGATCGCCGTGCCGACGATCCCGCGCTCGTCCAGCGGCGAGTTCCACGCCGTCTTCAGCCCCTGGGTGGCGGTGAACGCCCCGCCCAGCGGCGGCCCCACGTCCTCGCCGAAGATGTCCGTCACCCCGAGGTTCTCCTCGGCGTAGTGGAGGGCCATCCGGATCGCCTGCGCCATGTTGGCCATCAGCGCTTCCCCCCTTCCCAGTACACGTGCCGCCAGATGCTCTCCGGCGCCGGCAGCGGCTCCTCCCGCACCTTCCGCGCCAGCTCCGCGATCTCGTCCGTCCAGCGCTTGCGGACCGCGTCCATCTGCTCGCGGGTGAGCACGCCCTCCACCGCCAGCTTCTCCTCGAAGCGCTTGAGGCAGTCCACCTCCTCGCCGTGGAGGTTGGCGCCGTCCGCGGAGGAGTGGCCGTATAGGCGCGACACCATCGCCTCCAGCAGGTACGGCTTGCGCTCCTTCCGCACGTAGGTGAACGCCTCCTGCAGCGCCTCCCAGCTGGCGACCACGTCGTTCCCGTCCACCGTCCGGGAGCGGATGTTGAAGGCGAGGCCGCGGTCGGAGATCCGCTCTTCGCCGTGCTGGCCCTCGTACGGCGTGGAGATCCCCCAGCGGTTGTTGGTGACGACGATCAGCAGCGGAACCTCCTTCCCCTTCCGCGAGCACCACACCAAACAGGTCGCGAAGTCCCCCTCCGCCGTCCCCGCGTCGCCCCCGGTGACGATGGTGATGCCGTCCCCGCCGTGGCGCTTCTGCGCGATGGCCGTGCCCGTCGCCATCGAGTACTGCACCTCGATGGGCGAGCTGACCGGGCAGATGTTCCACTCCCGCCTGGAGAAGTGCCCGACGAAGTTCCGCCCGCCCGAGTACGGATCCGAGGCGGTGTTCTTCATCTGCCGCAGCGGGTTGATGGGGTCCTCCCCCATGGCCAGCAGCGTGGCGGAGTTGCGGTAGTGCCAGTGGTGGAAGTCGTGGTCGAGGCCCTGGCCCTTCTTCACCATCAACCCGAGCGGGACGTTGAACGCCTCCTCGCCCGGGCCGCCGATCCAGAAGTAGCCGTGGCCCTGCTTGTACATCTGGATCAGGCGCTCCTCGAGCACGCGGGCCTTCACCATCAGGTCGTGGATCTGGACCAGCCGCTCCGGTTCCAGCGCGGGCGACTGCGCCGCCTCCTTCGAGGTCACCAGCTTGGGGCGAGTCATGCCCGCGTCTGTACCCGGCGTCTCAGCCCTCCGCAAGGGCGCGGCGCGTCGCTTCGCGGAGGCCCCGGAACGGCAACGAGCCCATCGCCTCCTCCGGGTCCGCCCAGCGGTACGCCTCGTGCTCGGAAGCCGACAGCCGGACCTCCGCCTCCCCCGGCCATCGAGCGGCGAACGCGGTCTCGCGCGTCACCGCGGGCGGGACCCGGCTCCCGAGGGCGAACGCGTGCTCGTACCCCAGCGGGCGGACCTCCAGCGCCTGCCCCGTCTCCTCCCGGACCTCGCGCGCGGCGGCCTGCGCGGGCGACTCCCCCGCCTCCACCCGCCCGGTGACGATCTGCCAGAAGCCGCCCCGCTCCGCCCGCCGCTTCAGCAGCAGCACCTGCCGCCGCGGCGCGTCCCGCACCACCGCCACCGAGACGGTCCGCGCCGGCTCCGGCGCCCACTCCAGCGACTGGCCGAACACCTCCGCGAACGACTCCGCCAGGGCCTGCTCCACCACCTCGATGGGCGGGCAGCGGTCGCCCAGCTCGCGCTCCATGGAGGTGACGCCGGCCTCGTGGATGCCGCAGGGGACGATCAGCTCGAAGTGCGACAGGTTGGTGCGGACGTTGAGCGCGAACCCGTGGGTGGTGAGCCAGCGGGACAGGTGCACGCCGATGGCGGCGATCTTCCGCGCGTCGCCGGTCTCCGGGCTGCCCAGCCACACGCCCGGCCACTTCGGGATGCGGGCGGCGCGCAGGCCGAACCGGGCGAGCGCGCGGATCAGCCCCTCCTCCACGTCGCGCACGAAGCGCCGCACGTCCTGGCGCGCCTCGGGCAACAGCAGGACGGGGTAGCCGACGATCTGCCCGGGCCCGTGGTAGGTGACGTCGCCGCCGCGGTTGGTGTCGAACAGCTCCACCCCCAGCGCCGACAGCTGCTCCGGCGTGGCGACGACGTTCTCCCGCTTCGCCGCGCGCCCGAAGGTGAGCACCGGCGGGTGCTGGAGCAACAGCAGCGCGTCCGGCTCCAGCTCCGCCCGCCGCGCCTCGCCGAAGCGCTCCTGCATGGCCAGGCCGTCGTCGTACTCCACCAGCCCCAGCCGGTGGGCGCGCAGCGTGCTCATGGATGCGGCGGCGGCTCGTCCTTGCCGCGCTTGCGCCGCCGCCCGCCGCCGGCGCCCAAGGCCCCGGCGGCCGGGGCGGACTTCAACGTCCAGGAGCCCGCGGGGATGCGGTCCAGGAGCGCCCGCAGCTCGTGCGCCCCGCGCGGCGACCGGGCGGCCTCCGCGGCGAGCGCCTGCAGCAGGTCGTCGGACAGGTCCAGCTCCGCGGCGCGCGCCACCAGCAGCCGCCGGGCGATCTCCACCAGCTCCTCGGATGACGGCGCCCGGAAGGACGCCGCCAGCTGGATCTTCTCCGCCACCGCGGGCGGCAGCGCGTCGCCGCAGGCCAACAGCAGGTCGCGGGTGGCGTACACCGGCAGATCCCCCGCCTCCGATCCGATCACCAGCGGCGGCGCCAGCGCCGACCCGCGCACCGCGATCACCGCCCGCCGCACCCGCCCCAGCGCGTCGGCGAGGATCGGCTGGTCGCCGCGGTTCGCCGCGTCCAGCCCGTCCACCAGCAGCCGCTCGTCGCCCCACGGCTCCGCGAGCGCGGCGGCGGTGGAGAGGTACCTCCCGGCGCCCCTCCGCTCCAGCGCGCGCAGGAACGCCGTCTTCCCGCTCCCCTCCGGGCCCACCACCAGGATCCACCCCATCCCCAGGTCCAGCCCGCGCTGCACCAACTCCACCGCCTCGCGCTGGCCGACCAGGTCCGGCGGCTCGGCGGGCTTCGCGGGCTCGGGCGGCGGCGGGCTCGGGGCGGAAGGCCTGGGCGCGGGCACCGCCACCAGGAGCGGCACCGGCGCGCTGTCCAGGTTCAGCAGGCGCGCCGACTCCCGGAGGCAGGTGGCGCAGATGAAGGCGCCGGCGGGTCCCGCCACCAGGTCCCCCACGTCGGTGCGGGGCCGGCAGCAGAAGGAGCACCACGCCGCCAGCTCCGGGTCGGAGAGCGTGGGCCCCCGGTCGACCATCATCCGGCGGTCGGACTCCTCCAGGGCGCGCAGCGGGGCCAGGGCCTCCTCGGTCTCGTGCTCGGCGTCGACGGCGCGGAGGAACGGCTTGTCCGGGAGCCACTCCAGCCGGCGGATCTCGTCCAGCAGCTCCGGCTGGTTGCCGTCCAGCCGCTGGGCGTGGCGGAGGAGCTGGAGGGCGCGCTGGTAGTTCCCGCCCGAGCGGACCAGCATCGCCGCCTTCTTCAGCAGCTCCACCGCCTGCGGCTTGTCGCCGCGCAGCTCGGCCTGCTGGGCGGCGCGGATGTACTCCCGGACCTCGTCGGGCATGCTGGCCTCGCCCTCCAGTCTAACGCGGAGGGAGGCGCCGCATCTCCTCGCGCTGCTCGCGGAGGTTCCAGGGTTCGGCCGCGTACACGTCGTCGAACAGGGTCTCCGGGGCCGGGGGGGGCAGCTTCTCCGCCTCCTCGATGGCGGCGTTCACCTGCTTGAGCAGCTCCGCGCGGAGGGCCTCCTCGCGCTCGGCGGACCAGGCGCCGCCCTCCACCAGCCGGGTGCGGAGGCGGTCCAGCGGGTCGCGGAGCTTCCAGCGGTCGACCTCCGCCTGGTCGCGGTAGCGGGTGGGGTCGTCCGAGGAGGAGTGCGCCCCCATCCGGTACGTCTCCGCCTCGATCAGCGTGGGCCCCTCCCCCGCCCGCGCGCGGTCCACCGCCGCCTTCGCGGTCCGGTAGACCTCCTCCACGTCGTTGCCGTCGATCTTCACGCCGGGGAAGCCGTAGGCCTTCGCCTTGATCGCGATGGACTCCGAGGCGGTCTGCTGGTGGGTGGGGATGGAGATGGACCAGTGGTTGTTCTGGCAGACGAACACCAGCGGAACCTTGAACACGCCGGCGAAGTTCATCGCGGAGTGGAAGTCGGCGGACGAGGTCGCCCCGTCGCCCATGAACGCCATCATCACCGTGTCGTGCTTCTGCAGCTTCGCCGCCCAGGCCGCGCCCACCGCGTGCGGCAGCTGGGTGCCGATGCAGGAGGACCAGCTCACCTGGTTGACGGAGCTGGACGCCTGGTGGGAGGGCATCTGCCGGCCCTTGGTGACGTCGCCGGAGTTGCCGAACACCTGCGCGAGGTAGGGCACCAGCGGGAAGCCGCGGAACAGCATCGCGGACGCCTCGCGGAGCGCGGGGAAGATCCAGTCCGTCTTCCGCAGCGCGTAGGCGGCGCCCAGGAACGCCGCCTCCTGTCCGGTGCAGGCGCCGTAGAAGCCGACGCGGCCCTGGCGCTGGAGGGTCATCATCCGCTCGTCCAGCACGCGCACCATGGACATCATCCGGTACAGCTCGAGCAGCTGATCGGCGGACAGCGGCGTGCGAGCCGCCTCCTGGGGCGGCTGCGGGAGAGACGTGGCCATGGGTGTCGGGTCCTAGGTGAGCTCCATGAAGAGCAACTCGGGGCGCTCCAGGTAGCGGATCAGCTCATAGGTGAACTCGGCCCCTACCTGGCCGTCGATCACCCGGTGGTCGAACGACAACGACAGGTACATCATCTCGCGAACCACCACCTGGTCGTCCACCACGACCGGGCGCTTGCGCATCCGGTGGACGCCCAGGATGGCCACCTCGGGGTGGTTGATGATGGGGGTGGCGAACAGGCCGGACTTCTGCCCGAGCGAGGTGATGGTGAAGGTCCCTCCGGACAGCTCCTCCATCTTGAGCTTCTTCTCGCGCGCCGCGGCGGCGAGGCGCCCGATCTCGGAGGCCAGGTCGCGGATGGAGAGCTTGTCCGCCCCGCGCAGCACCGGGACGGTGAGGCCGTCCTCGGTGGCGGCGGCGATGCCCAGGTTGTAGTCGCCGCGGACGACCAGGTCCTGCGTCGCCTCGTCCATGTTGGCGTTGAGGTGGGGGAACTTGCGCAGGGCCGCGATCACCGACTTGCAGATGAACGGGAGGAAGGAGAGCTTGGTGGTGTCGCCGGCCTCCGCGAGCGACGCGTTGAGGCGCTTGCGCAGCGTCACCAGCTCCGTGGCGTCCATCTCCTCCACGAAGGTGAAGTGCGGCGCGGTGAACTTGGACCGCACCATCTTCTCGGCGATGCGCTTGCGGAGGCCGCGCATGGGGATGCGCTGGTCGCCCTGGCCCGAGGAGACCGGGGGGGCCTTCGGCCTGGCGGCGGAGGTCTGCGTGCCGGTGGCCACCGCGCCGGACCCGGCGATGGCCGCCACCACGTCCGCCTTGGTCACCCGCCCCTGCGGGCCGCTGCCGGAGATCTCCTCGAGGCTGAGGCCGTGCTCGCGGGCCATCCGGCGGGTGACCGGCGTGGCGAGGACCTTGCTGGACGAGGGCTCGGCCTTCGCCGCCATCGGCGCGGGCGGCGCGGCGGGGGTCGGGGCCGGCGCGTGCCCGTGCGAGGAGCCGTTCCCGGCGGCGGCCGCGCCCTCCGTCTCCAGCGTCACCAGCGGGTGGTGCACCTTGGCGATCTCGCCTTCCTTGCCGTAGGTCCTGAGCACCTTCCCCTTCCGCGGGCTGGGGATCTGCACGGTGGCCTTGTCCGTCATCACCTCCACCAGCGGCTGGTCCTCGGAGACCTGGTCGCCCTCCTTCACCAGCCACTTGACGATCTCGCCCTCCACCACTCCCTCGCCGATGTCGGGCAGCTTGAACTCGAAGGTGGCCATCTGACGGTTCTCCTAGGCGATGAAGGCGGCGGTGTCGCGGATCCCCTGGAGGATGCGCGGCGCCCGCGGGAGGTACTCGTTCTCCAGCGTGTACGGAAACGGCGTGTCCCAGCCGGTGACCCGGCGGACCGGCGCCTCGAGGTGGACGAAGCAGCGCTCCTGGATGAGCGCGATCACCTCCGCGCCCAGGCCGCAGGTGCGGGCGGCCTCGTGCACCACCACCACCCGGCCGGTCTTCCTGGCGCTTCCGGAGACGCAGTCGATGTCCAGGGGCCACAGGGTGCGCAGGTCGATCAGCTCGCAGTCCACGCCTTCGGACGCGGCGGCCTCCACCGCCTCGGCGGCCTCGTGCACCATCGCGCCCCAGGAGATGACGGTGACCTGCTTCCCCTCGCGCAGCACCTTGGCCTTGCCCAGCTCCACCTCGTAGTCGCCCTCGGGGACCTCGCCCTTGGAAGCGCGGTAGATGCGCTTGGGCTCGAAGAAGAGGACCGGGTCCGGGTGGCGCAGGGACGCCAGCAGCAGGCCCTTGGCGTCGTACGGGTTGGACGGGGAGACCACCTTGAGGCCGGCGACGTGGATGAACAGCGCCTCCGGGCTCTGCGAGTGGTACAGCCCGCCCTTGATGCCGCCGCCGTACGGGGTGCGGATCACCATCGGCGCGGCGTACTGGCCGCCCGAGCGGTAGCGGAGCTTGGCCAGCTCGCTCACGATCTGGTCGTAGGCCGAGAAGATGAAGTCGGAGAACTGGATCTCCGGCACCGGGCGCAGGCCGTAGAGCGCCATCCCCACCGCGGTGCCCACGATGCCGCCCTCGGAGAGGGGGGTGTCGATGACGCGGTCCGGGAACTCCTCGGAGAGGCCGGCGGTGGCGCGGAACACGCCGCCGAACTTGCCCACGTCCTCGCCCAGCACGACCACCCGCGGGTCCCGGCGCATCTCCACCCGCAGCGCGTCGTTGACCGCCTGCAACAGGTTCAAAGTCGGCATCGGTTCAGGCCCGCTCCTGGGCGGCGGTCTGCCGCTCCCGGCGCTCCATCAGCCCCTTGAGGAAGAACTCGGCGGCGCGGTAGCTGGAGCGGACCAGCGGGCCGGCGGCGGCGTAGAGGAAGCCCAGCGCCTCGGCGCGGCGGCGGTGCTCGTCGAACTCGGCGGGGGGGACGAAGCGCTCGACCTTGAGGTGGTAGGGGGATGGCTGGAGGTACTGGCCCAGGGTGAGCACGTCCACGCCGGCGGCGCGGAGGTCGCGGAAGGTCTGGTCCAGCTCCTCCGCGGTCTCCCCCAGGCCGAGCATGATCGACGACTTGGTGTAGACGCCGGCGGGGTGGCGCTTGAGGTGCTCCAGCACGCGGAGCGACTGGCGGTAGGTCGCGCGGCGGTCGCGCACGGTGGGGGTGAGGCGCTCCACCGTCTCCACGTTGTGGGCGATGACGTGGGGGAGCGCCTCGGCGACGGTGTCCAGGTCGCGCTCCACGCCCTGGAAGTCGGGGATGAGGACCTCCACGCGGGTGCGGGGGGATTCGCGGCGCAGGGCGCGGATGGCGGCGGCGAAGTGGGAGGCGCCGCCGTCCGGGCGGTCGTCCCGGTTCACCGAGGTGACGACGATGTACTCGAGGCCGAGATCGCGGACCGCGCGGGCCAGGTGCTCCGGCTCCTCCGGGTCCAGCGGGGGCGGCGCGCCGACCTTCACGTGGCAGAAGCGGCAGGCGCGGGTGCACACCTCGCCCATCAGCATCACGGTGGCGGTGCCGCCGCCCCAGCACTCGGCGATGTTGGGGCAGCGGGCCTCTTCGCAGACGGTGGCCAGGCGCGTGCGGCGGACGATCTCCTTCACCCGTTCGTAGCCCTCGCCGTGCGGAAGGCGCACCTTCAGCCAGTCGGGCTTGCGGGTGCTCTCTGGGACCTGGGGTTCGGAGAATCGGTCCGGCGTCGCCATATGGGCTCTCCGGCATGTAAACGCCGGAGAACGCTGGGTCAAGCAGGCAGCAGGTCAGCGGCCTTCCAGGTGGCGGAGACGGGTCTCGTGGTCGCCGAGGGCGTCCGCGGTGACAGTGAGCATGTACGCGATGCGTTCCAGGTGATGGTCCATCCTGCCGAACCGCTCCCTGGTCTCCCGAACGGAGTCACGCAGGTGCCCAGCCATGGTCTCGATGTGCTGCGTCATGGCAGCCAGGCTTGTTTCCATGGCCCCGAAGCGCATCCCGGTGCTGTCCACGTGCGCTCGGAGCTCCTCCCGCAGGTCATGGACCTCGCTCAGCAGCTCCACCAACGCCCCCCCTTTTCCATTTCCCGCCGCCATGAGGCGGATGGTGGCATCCGCCCCTGACACCGACAACCTCAGTTCGGCGCCGACTCGGCGCGCTTCTTCAGGTCGGCGGCGAAGTGCTCGAAGTCGGAGGTGAAGTCGGGGAGCGAGCCCTCGATCATCCCCAGCATGCCGCCGGAGAAGACCTCCGCCATGGTGAAGGCGGTGCTCCCGTCGGACTGCGGGGTGAGCGTGAAGGTGCGGACGCCGGCGAACATCCCCATCGGCATCCCGTCCTCCCAGACCATCCGGCTGGCCGGGGTGAGCTCGCTCACCTTCAGGTCGAACGTCCGATCCGGCGAGACCTTCGCCACCAGGTGGATCGTCTGGTCCTTGGCGATCGTCCCGTCCAGCTTCACCAGGGTGGAGTTCCAGGACGTATAGGCGGAGGCGTCCGTCAGCACCTTCCAGACGACCTCCGGCTTGGCGTTGATCTTCGCGGCCACCTGGTAGGCCATGGCCCCGTTCTCCTTGATCTTCGAGGCCTTTCCGTCGAGCGGCATGGAGGCCGGGTCCCGGAGTTGGCGGACCGTGCCGCAGCTGCAGGCGGAGGTGATGGTGGCGATGACGGCGACGGCGAGGACACTGCGGGTGAGGTTCAGGTTCATGCCGCCCTGGACGCATGTCCCCGCCAAAAATCGTCGGTCGCTGCGTTCGAATTTCAGCGGGGGGCGTAGTGCTCGTTGATGATGAGCGTCTCCGGGTACCGGCGGTGGATCTCCTCCGGGGTGAGCGGGAGCTCGCTCGCGGAGACCGGCACCCGCCCGGCCAGCTTCTCCGGGCACTCGGCGGCGATCTCCCCCACCCGGTCGTGCAGCCGGGGCCGGTAGAGGTAGGTCGCGCCCGACGGAGACCAGCCCGCCTCCATGATGAACGGGTTCTTGGGGTCGCCCGGATCGCGCGTCCGGACCCCCAGCGGGTCGAACATCTCGATCAGCGTCCCGTCCCGGGTGTGGGGCGTGCCGTTGCCGCAGTAGTCCGCGCGCACCATCCGCACGCAGGCCAGGTGGTGATCGTGCAGCGACGTCCCGCCCACCTCCTTCCACGGGCGATACCCCCACCGCATGCACTTGCCGATCGCCCCGCTGGTGCACGCGAAGGTGATCGCCCCGTCGCCCGGGGACCAGTCCCCGTGCTGGTCCCACGACCCCTCCACCGGGATGGCGCGCGACTTCCCCTCCCGGTCCGGAGCGCAGTAGGGCTGCCACGCCTCCGACCCGGCGGCCTGCGCCGAGAGCCCGTAGAGCGTCAGCTCGCGCTGGGCGTCGGTCGGATCGGGATCGATGGCGTCCACGCGGAGGCGGACGCGCTCGCCGGAGTCGGAGAACGCCTCGACGATGGAGCCGATCTCCGCCGGGTGCTCCCCGCCGGCCGCGGGCTTCACGTCGGGGGCGCGCGGGACGCAACCCGCCGCGACGGAGAGCGCGAGCGCGGTGGCCAGGCGGCGGCGCATCTCGACGCAGGCGTCCATCGCGGCGGTCCTCGCAATCGTCGGGTGGGGCTCAGCGGAAGAAACAGCTTGCCGCCGCGCGCCGACGCTCTTACTTCGCGCGGACGAACAGCCGGCCGCCGTGGGTCGCGGCGTTCCAGGTCTTCAGGCCGGTCTGGTCGCCGGACGCGCGGGTCGTGTTCAAGGCGCGCCCGTTCTCGGTCCCTCCGCCGCCGGGGTCGCCAGGGCCTCCCGGCATGGGATCCTCCACCACGATCGGCTTGGTCGGAGGAGGTGGCGGCGGCGCGGGAAGCGGCCCCCCCGATCCACCCGAACTTCCCCCACTCCCGTCAGCGTAGGCAGCGAGGGCGAACAGCGAACACACCAGGAGCAACGCTTTCTTCATGGTGGCCTCCTCCTACTTCGCGACGTGGATGAAGAGCTTGCCGCCGCGGACCTTGGCGTTCGGGGCCTTGAAGCCGGTCCCGGCCTTGTCCTGACCGTTCAGGCGGACGCCGTTGCTCGGATACGAGCCGCCGCCACCTGTCCCTCCAGAGCCTCCACCCACGGGCGGCCCGTCCGGCATGGGCGCGGCAAAGGCGGCGAGAGCGAAGAACGAGCACAGCACGATCACGGCTTTCTTCATGGTGGGACCCCTCCTACTTCGCGACGCGGATGAAGAGCTTGCCGCCGCGGACCGCGGCGTTCGGGGCCTTGAAGCCGGTCGCGCGGGCCTGCGACTGATGGCCGTTCATGTTCTGGCCGTTCTCCCAGATGCCGTTCAGCCGGGTGCAGTTCCCGGAACTGCCACCGCCGCCGATCGGCGGTGGAGGGGGCGGCGGCCCATCCACGGGAGCGGCGACCGCGGCCAAGGCGAACAGCGAGCACAGCAGGACTAAAACTTTCTTCATTGGCAAGTCCCCTGGGGCAAAGGAGAGCGCCCAGGGTGCCTGATGACCCATCCTTACGTCAAGTTTAAGCGTAATTTTACGATGCCAGTCCTTCCGCCAGGGGCGGAACGTGCTCACTCTTCGCGTGGCCGATGAAGAGCTTCACGATCTCGATCCCCACGATCCCAGCGAACAGGAACGGCGCGGCGGGACCGGACGCGGCGGAGAGCGCGAGCGCGACGCCCAGCCCGCCCTCTACGATGTTCAACCCGCCGGTGGCGCGGTCGTAGTCGTTGTCCGCCTTGAAGATCCCGTAGATGCCGTTGGCGATGGTGAGGGCGCTCCCCGCCACCCCGAGCGCCTTCCCCAGCTTCGACGTCGCCTCGAACTTGTCGAGCAGCGACCCCGCGAACTGCGTCCCCTGCACGCCCGCCTTGGCCCCATCGATCGCCGCCTGGAGGTAGTCGCCCTTCTTGATGTCGTTGAAGGTCGAGTACCCCGAGACGAGCGCGGCGATCCCCTGCCCCGCCGCCTTCAGCTTGTCGCCCAGCTTGTCCTTCAACCCCGAGGCGAGGTTCTCCTCCGCCTTCTCCGCGTCCTGCCCCAGCGAATCCGCCAGGCCCTTCACGCCGCCGCCGCCCACGGCGAGGAACGGGATGATGGCGGCCTGCGCCGGGGTGATCCCGTCCAGCTGGCCCTTGTCCTTGAAGGAGCCGTCCGCGTTGAGCGAGATGGTCTTGCCGCCGACGACGAGGTCGATCCCCTTCCCGTCGGCGCTGGTCTTCACGTCCCCCTGCACCTTCTCGCCGGTCTTCGAGTTGGTGGAGGTGACGTGGCGGCCGCGGGAGTCCTCGGTGATCTGGACGGTCTGGTCGCCGGACTTGATGGTGGTGTTGAACGGCTTCTCCTCGCCGTTGGCGCCCACGTGCGCCTGCTCGGTCACCGTGGTGTCGGTGGTCTTCCCGTCCTTGGTGGTGATCTGCTGCCGCGTGTCGTAGGTGGCGATGCCGTTCTCCACCTTGCGCGCGTAGTCCTCGACCCGCTTCTCGCCGGTCCGCTGGTCCTCGGTCTCGCGGTGCTGCGTGGCGAGCCGCCCGTCGTCGCCGTAGGTCCGGGTGGAGGTCGTGCGCTGGAGGAGCTTCGGGTCGTTGTCGCCCGGCTTGCCGATGACGCCGTCGTTGGTGTCCCACAGCTCCTGCGTCTCGCTGACCGACCCGTCCGGGTTGAGCTGGGTGTGCGTCTTCACCGACTCCTGCGCGCCCTTGATCAGCAGCTGCGTGTCCTTGGACTTCCCGTCCGCGGCCTGCTTCTCCACGGTGAAGCTGGTGGGGCCGTCGCCGCCGCTGCGCTCGGAGACGCGGACCTGGCCCTGGGACCAGTGGTGCTCGTCGGCGATGGACTTCTCCTCGCCGGTCTGGGGGTCGGTCTGGGAGATGGAGATCCGGCTCTCGATCACCGGCTGGTCGTCCTTGAAGACGTCGTCGATGTTGCCGGAGATGTCGACGTCCTTGCCCTGGCGCTCGTTGAACTCCGCCACCGCGTCCTTGTGCCCGGTGACCTGCCCGAAGTCGCCGAACTGGAGCGAGGTCTCGTGCTTGGAGACGTCGCCGCCGTCCGAGCTGAACTGGGTCTCGGTCTGGTTGATGCGGCCCGGGTCGTAGGAGGGCGGGTAGCTGTTGGGGAACTCGCGCGGGCTGCCGGGCCACTGCTTGTAGTTGATCTGGTAGCCGTCCAGCTTGAACTTCTCCCCGCCGCCCTCCGCCTCCTTGTACTCCTGGACCCAGTGGTCGCCGTCCTTCCGGGTCTCCTCCAGCTTCACCTTCGGGGGCTGGCCGGTGCCGACCTCGAGGTACGTCTCCCGGGTGATGGTGCTGCCGTCGATCTTCGACTCCCGGTAGATGGTCTTGTCGCCGTGCTTCTCGATCTCCACGCGGTAGTTGGGATCGTTCTGGTGCGACTCGATCTCCTTGGCGCGGTCGGTGAGCTGGGTCTGGGCGTCCTTGACCGCGTTCTGGCCCTCGGTGCGGACCTGTTCGCGCTGGTCGCGGACCTCCTGGTCGGAGACGGTGACCTCCTCCTTCGCCGCCTCCTGGCCCTTGTTGACGGGAGGCGTGGCAGGGGAGGTCTGGGCCGGCGCCTGGGCGTCGAAGCGGTCCGGGGAGCGCGCCGCCGCCGGGGTCGTCGGCGCTGGGGTCGCCTTGGCCTGTGGAGGGGACGGCGGCGGCGCGCTCGTCGTGGGTTGACCGGCGGTAGGGTTCGGTCGCTGCGGGGAGATTCCGTCGAGCATGCGGGGTGCCCTCCAGTTCCTGGGGTACGCACGGGGACAAGGTGCGTTTCAGGAAGGCATTTCCTCCGAATTGTCGAAGCGGGCCGACAGCGCCTCCGCGCGGATTCTGCCAACGCGGCGGCACGGCGCTCTCGGCGGGTGAGAACGACGCAGTGCACCTTCAACATCGGCGCGCGTCGAGCGTTCTGGAGGAAGGAACTCCTCTCGCTCTCTGGGAAACGGCGCGCTTTACCCCTCGGTGATGGTCGCGTGCTTCATCACCAGGTCCAGCGCCGCGGCCTGCGTCGAGGTCTCCACCAGGCGCGCGGCCAGCGCCTTGTCGCGGGAGAGCTCGGTGCGGAGCGACTCCTTCGGCAGGCGGGTGATCTCCGCCAGCTGGTCCATCCAGCGGCCGAGGTCCGGCTGGACGCGCTCCTCGCGCGCGATGGCGGAGAGCGCCAGGTAGGCGCGGATGCTGCGGTCCACCTCGACGACGACGGCCTCGTCTTCCAGCCAGGCGTTGAGGGCCCCTTGCATCTTCGCGGCGTCGAGGCCCAGCCAGGCCAGCTTCCGTCCCTCGCGGTCCATCCAGCGCCGCCGGATCTCCTCGCGGAGCATGTCCGGCGGCACCTGCACCTGTACCCGGACCGCCAGTTGGTCGATGGCGCGCTCGCGCGTCTCGCGCGCGCTCCACTGGATGCGCTCCTCCTCGGCTTCCTCCGCCAGCTTGGCCATCGCCTCGTCGAGCGTCTTGACCTCCATGCGGGCCAGCAGCTCCGGCGAGGTGTCCGGGAGCGGGGTCACGGCGTTGGCGGCGCGCAGGTCCACGATGTACTGCACGCGCCGGCCCTTGAGCGTGGTGGCGATCTCCACCGAGGTCCCCACCTTCGTCCCCACCAGCTTCTCGGCGAAGCCGGGCAGGTCCGGGTCCGGAGCGAGCTCGATCCACTCGTCGTAGCGCAGCGAGCCCGGGACCGGGCGCCCGCCCGCGTAGCCCAGCATCCGCACCTGGATCTCGTCGCCCAGCTCCACCGCGTCGCCCCGGGCGCGCATCCGGCGGGAGCCGTGCTGCCGCCGGATCGTGGCGAGTCGCGCCAGCAGCTCGCCGGCGGTCATCTGAGGTGCAACCGGCACCTGCAGCTTCAGCCCTCGCCACTCCGGCGCCGGCGCCTCCGGCAGCCGTTCGCTCTCCGGCGCCAGCGCTCGGAAGAGCGGCGACGCAGAGAGCGCGTTGCGGATAGCGAGCTCTGCTGCGATCACCAGAAGGCGCTGATGAGGCCCGAGATGGTGGAGACCCCCGCGCCGATCTGGCTGACGATCGGGATGTTGGTGGCCGCGGCGATGGAGCCGAGCGCGGTGACGCCGGACAGGACCTTCTTCCCGGTGCTCGCGTTCGGGTCGCTGATGGTGCTGTACGCGTTGGCCACGTCCAGCGCGGCGATGGCCACGTTGGCTCCAGGCGCGAACCGGCCCGCCGCCTTGGCGAGCGCGCCGCCGGCGCCGGACTTGACCGCCGCGCGCGCCGCCTGGGCGGCCACCTGGCCGGCCTCGCCAGCGACCGCCCTGCCCGCCGCGCGCGCCACCTGCCGGGAGGCGCCCTCCACCGCCTTCTGCGCCGCGACCTTCGAGGCCGCCTCGGCGACGGCCTCGGTCGCCTTCGGCGCGGCCGCCTTGAATGCGTCCTTGGCCGCCTCGCGCGCGGCCTGGTACTGCGCGACGTTCCCCGCCGCGGTCAGCCCGTCCTTGACGGTGCCGACGGCCGTCTTGGCCGCCGACGCCCCGGAGCCGATCGCCTTGTCGATGTTCTGCTTGCTGGGGTCGTTGATCGCGGCGCCGATGTCGTTGGCGGCCTTCACCGCCGCGCCCGGCAGCTGCGCCGCGTTGGCGATGGCGCCCGCCGTGCCTGCGGCACGCGTCAAGGGGTTGTTGGCGCCCTTGACCACCTTCGCCGATTCCTCGGACAACTTCCACGGGCCGAACTTCTGCTGGCCGGCGGTCGTGACCTTCTGGCTCTCGTTGAGGAGCGTGCTCGCGGTCTTCGCCGTCTTTTCGACCTTGGTCGCGGCGTCGTTCGCCTTCTCGAGGGCGCTCTTCTCCCCGGGCTTCTTGTCGTCGGCGGGCTTGGCGTCGGCCGGCTTCTTGTCCTCCGCGGGCTTGGCGTCAGCCGGCTTCTTGTCCTCCGCGGGCTTGGCGTCAGCCGGCTTCTTGTCCTCAGCGGGCTTGGCGTCGGCCGGCTTCTTGTCCTCCGCGGGCTTGGCGTCGGCCGGCTTCTTGTCCTCGGCCGGCTTGGCGTCCTCCGGCTTCTTGTCCTCGGCCGGCTTGGCGTCCTCAGCGGGCTTCTTGTCCTCCGCAGGCTTGGCGTCCTCAGCGGGCTTCGCATCCTCGGCCGGCTTGGCGTCGTCCTTGGGACCCGCGGCGAGGGCGCTCGCTCCGTTCGAGGATCCCGCATCCGGCCCGAACGAGTTGGAGAACGAGTCCGAGCCCTTCGAGGAACCCTCGTCGAAGGAATCCTTCGGCTGTGAACTTTCTGGCGCGCTCGCGCCGGATGATGCGCCTGTTTCCGGCGCTGACTCCGGGGCTGAAGCTGAATCTACGCCTGCTGATGAATCTACTTCCGCTGGCGGTGAGTCCGGGACAGACGAAGGGCTCGATGCTCCAGACACCGAATCCATGATTCGCTCGCTTTCGAATTTGAGGTGCTCGAGGCTCCAGGACCCCGCAGCGCACCTGGGCGCAAAGCAAACCCCGTTCCCACGCAGGGTCGTCGCCTGGATGTAGTGAAAACACCCTCTTCCCGCGAGAGGAGTGTCTCCGCCGCGTCCTCAGGAACGCGCGCCCGCACTCCACCTGTCCGCGGTCAGGACAGGGGGGCTAGATGTGCAACGGGTGGCCGAGGGTGGTCTCGGCCGCCTCCTTCATGATCTCCGACAGCGTCGGGTGCGCGTGCATGGTGCGCGCGATCTCCTCGGTGGTGGTCTCCAGCCGCAGCGCCACGCACGCCTCCGCGAGCAGCTCCGTGGCGTGCGGCCCCACCAGGTGGACCCCCAGCACCTCGTCGTACTTCTTCTCCGAGACGATCTTCACCATCCCCATGCCCTCGTTGGACATGGTGGCCTTGTGGATCGCGCTGAAGGGGAAGGTGCCGGTCTTCACGTCGTAGCCGCGCTCGCGCGCCTTCTTCTCCGTGAGGCCGACGGACGCCACCTCCGGGTAGCAGTACGTCGCGGACGGGACGCGGTCGTAGTTGATGGGCTGCGGGTCCTTCCCGGCGATGTGCTCCACCGCCAGGATGCCCTCGGACGAGCCGACGTGCGCCAGCATGGGCGTGGGGATGCAGTCGCCGATGGCGTAGACGTTGGGCTCGCTGGTCCGGCAGAACTGGTCCACCTTGATGAAGCCGCGGTCGAGCTGCACGCCGGTCTTCTCCAGGCCCACGTTCTCCGTCACCGGCGCGCGCCCCACCGCCGAGATCAGGATCTCCGCCTCCAGCACCTTGGTCTCGCTGCCGACCTGCGCGGTGAGCTTCACGCCCGAGTCCGTCACCTCCGCCTTCTCCACCTTGGCGCCCAGCTCGTAGCCGATCTTCCGGCGGCGGAAGTACCGCTCCAGCTCCTTGCTGGCGTCCTCATCCTCGATGGGGAGGAGGTGCGGGAGGTACTCGACGATGGTCACCTGCGCGCCCACGTGGTTGAAGATGGACGCGAACTCCACGCCCACCGCGCCCGCGCCCAGCACCAACACGCTCTTGGGGATGGCGGGGATCTCCAGCACCGAATCCGAGTTCAAGATCCGCTGGTGGTCCACCTTCACGCTGGGCAGCGACTTGGGGACCGAGCCGGTGGCGAGGATGACGTTCTTCGTCTCCAGCGTCTGCGCCGCGCCGCCCTCGGGCGTGACCTCCACCTTCCCCTTCCCGGCGATCTTCCCGTGGCCCTTCACCACGGTGACCTTGTTCTTCTTCATCAGGAAGTCGATGCCCTTGACGCCCTTCTCGACCACCCGCTCCTTGTTCTTCATCGCCTGGGCCCAGTTCACCACCGGGTCCTTGAGGTCGATGCCGAACTCCTTCGCTTCCAGGACGTGGCTGTACAGCTCCGCGGTCCACAGCAGCGACTTGGTGGGGATGCACCCGCGGAGGAGGCAGGTGCCGCCCAGGCGCTTGTCCCGCTCCACCAGCGCCGTCTTCAGCCCCAGCTGCGCCGCCTTGATCGCCGCCACGTACCCGGCGGGCCCGGAGCCGATGATCACCACGTCGAACACGTCAGCCACACACGCCTCCTTGTGTCACCCGCGCCTCTAACCTCTGAGCTGAGCGCGATCAAGGATGTTGGGGAGCGGTTGCGCGGGGGCGTTCGAAGCGGTACCACGACCGCCCGTGCCGCAGCGCTTTCCACTCCGCACCATCATCCTGATGATCCTCGCGCTGGCCTCGTTCGTCTGGTTCTACTGGAACATGCACCAGCCGCGGCGGAGTCAGGCCTCCCAGGTGCAGGAAGTGCACGTTCTGGGTGGTGACCGCTGATGCCCCTGGACGCGGTCGTCGTCGGCGCGGGGGTGATGGGCTGCGGGGTGGCGCTGGAGCTGGCGAAGGCGGGCCAGTCCGTCACCCTGCTGGAGCGCTCCATCCCGGGCGCGGAGGCGTCCAGCGCGGCCGGCGGCATCCTCGGGCCTCAGATGGAGGGCAGCGGCCCGGGGCCATTCCTGGATCTCTGCCTGCGCAGCCGCGCGATGTACCCGTCGTTCGCGCGCGACGTGGAGGAGCTCTCCGGGATGAGCGTGGGGTACCTCCCGTCCGGCGTGCTGCGCGTGGCGCTGACCCAGGCGGACGCGGACGGGCTGGACGCCACCGTGGCCTGGCAGCGAGCGGTCGGGCTCCGGGCCGACCTGCTGGACGGCGCCCAGGCGCGCGCGCTGGAGCCGCAGCTGTCGAAGGAGGCGGTGGCGGCGGCGCACTTCCCGGACGACCACCAGGTGGACAACCGGCTCCTCACCCGGGCGCTCCAGATGGCCGCCGCCCGCGCGGGCGCGGTGTTCCGGTCCGGCTACGTGCGCGGCGTCACCTCCAGCGGCGGGCGCGCCACCGGCGTGGACCTGGACGGCGAGGTGCTGGAGGCCCGGTCCGTGGTGGTGGCGGCCGGGTCGTGGTCCGGGCTGGTGCAGGGCGCGCAGGTGGACCCGCGCGTGCTCCGCCCGATGCGCGGCCAGATGGTCCAGCTCCAGACGCGGCTGCCGCTGATCTCGCGCATCGTCGCCAGCCACCAGGGCTACCTGATCCCGCGCTCGGACGGGCGGATCGTCGCCGGCTCCACGGCGGAGCTGGTGGGCTACGAGAAGCAGACGACCGCGGGCGGGCTGCTGGCGATCCTCTCCAACGCCATCGCGCTGTGCCCCGCGCTCGCCGAGGCTCCCGTGCAGGAGCTCTGGGCCGGGCTGCGCCCGTACACCGAGGACCACTTGCCCATCCTGGGCCAGGGCCCGCTCGAAGGGCTGTTCCTGGCCACCGGCCACTTCCGCAACGGCATCCTCCTGCTGCCCATCACGGCGCGGGTCGTCGCGGAGCTCATCCTGGGGCGGCGGCCATCCGTGGATCTCAAACCATTCCGCTATGACCGCTTTCGTCCACCCACCTGAGGCTGGCCGCCCGCTTGTGCCTACTCCATCCCTCCTTTAGTGTAGGACCCCCAGTCACTCTCCAGAGCCAGGTCCAGAGGTCTTGGTACAATCCTCCATCGTGGAAGTCGCCCCGGTCCCGCCGCGGATCCTGATCGTCGACGACGACGAGTCGGTCCGGGACGTCATCTCCGTCCTGCTCAAGGAAGAGGGCTACAACTGCGTGTGCGCCTCCGGGGCGCAGATGGCGCTGGACCTGGCCGCGGCGGAGGAGACGCCGCTGGTCATCAGCGACATGAAGATGCCGCAGCACGACGGGCTGTGGCTGCTGGAGAACTTCCGCCAGCGGTACCCGGACACGTCGGTGATCATGCTCACCGGCTACGGGGACACCGAGGCGGCGGTGGACTGCCTGCGGCGCGGGGCGGTGGACTACCTGCTCAAGCCGCCCAAGCTGACGGACCTCATCCGCGCCATCGAGCGCGCGCTGGCCAAGCGCCGCATCGAGGTGGCCCGCAAGCGCTACCAGAAGAAGCTGGAGCGCAAGGTCCGGGACCGCACCACCGAGCTGCGCTCCGCCCTGCGCGACATCGCCAACACCTACCAGAACACGCTGCTCGCCCTGGTGGCGGCGCTGGACGCCCGCGAGCACGAGACGTCGGACCACTCGCTGCGCGTGGTGCAGTACACCTCCGCCATCGCCAACCGGATGGGCATCGGCGGGCCGGAGCTGGAGGAGATCGGCCGCGGCGCGCTGCTCCACGACATCGGGAAGATCGGCGTGCCGGACGCGGTGCTGCTCAAGCCGGGGAAGCTGACCCCGGAAGAGTGGATGGAGATGAGGAAGCACCCGGACATCGGCTACAACATGATCCAGTCGATCCCGTTCCTCCGGGTGCCCGCGCAGATCGTCCTCTCGCACCAGGAGCGGTTCGACGGCCAGGGCTACCCGCGCAAGCTCCGCGGCCCGGAGATCCACATCGGCGCCCGCATCTTCGCGGTGGCCGACACGCTGGACGCCATGACCTCCGACCGGCCCTACCGGAAGGGGACGACCTTCGCCAACGCCATCCAGGAGATCAACCGCTGCTCCAACGGGCAGTTCGACCCACAGGTGGTGCGGGCGTTCAACGACATCGGCGAGGCGGGGCTCGTCCAGATCA
>DASRBA010000307.1:0-6531 GCA_035637895.1 Myxococcaceae bacterium | reverse complement strand
TGGTCAACGCCATCCTCAAGGAGAAGCGCGTGGTGGCCAGCGAGGTGCCCGGCACCACGCGCGATCCCATCGACTCGACGCTCACCTACAAGGACCGGAAGCTCGTCCTCACGGACACCGCGGGCATCCGGCGCAAGCGCTCCATCGCCCAGAGGCTGGAGAAGTTCGCGGTGGTGGCGTCGCTCAAGGTGATCGAGCGGTCCGACGTGGCGGTCCTCCTCATGGACGCCACCGAGCCGGCCGTGGACCAGGACGCCAAGATCGCCGCCGTGGCCGAGGAGAAGGGCCGGGCGCTGGTGCTGGTGGTCAACAAGTGGGACCTGGTGGAGAAGGACCGCCGCAAGGAGGAGGAATTCCGGGCGGCCCTCAAGTACCACCTCAAGTTCGTCGCCTACGCCCCGGTGATCTTCACCTCCGCGCTGACCGGCGCCCGGGTGCGCAAGGTGGTGGAGATCGCCGTCAAGCTGGGCGACCAGCTCCGGCACCGGGCCTCCACGCCCCACCTGAACCGGCTGCTGGAGCAGGTCCAGGACTCCCACCCGGCGCCGCTGGTGGGCGGCCGTCCGCTCCGGCTGTACTACATGGCGCAGGTGGGCACCTCGCCCCCGACCTTCACCATCACCTGCAACAGGCCCGAGGCCGTTCCCGAGGCCTACAAGCGCTACCTCAACAACCAGCTCCGCCAGACGTTCGATCTGAAGGTGCCCATCCGCCTGCACTTCCGCCCCCGGCCCGGCCAGGCGAAGCGGGCCGCCCGCAAGCGAGTCCCTCGTTGACGCGGGGAGGGTCGCTCCGTAAATAGCCCGCTCCCGTCCAGGGACCCACCAGAGGACCGAGGGACACGTGTCAGAGAAGCTGAGTCGGAAGGAGCTGAAGCAGCCGGACGCCTTCATGAAGGCCGGCTCCGTGGCCCGCGGCTGGTTCCAGGAGAACGTCCGCCTGGTCATCATCACCATCGGCGTGGCGTTGCTGGGCGTCGGCGGCGCGGTCGCCGCGGACTACCTGCACGGGAAGTCCGAGGAGGAGGCCTCGCAGGAGCTGGGGTCCAGGCTGAAGATGCTGGACCGGCCGATCAGCGAGAGCGCCACCACCACCGGGGACGACGCCCCCTTCAAGAGCGCCCAGGAGCGCGAGGAGGCGGTGGTCAAGGCGATGGAGGAGCTGAGGTCCAGGTACGGCGGGACGAAGGCCGCGCGCACCGCGGCGCTGATCGCCGCCGGCGCGGACCTCCACGTCAAGAAGTACGACGAGGCGCTCAAGAGCTACGGCCAGTTCCTCGAGGGCGCCAAGCACCAGGAGGAGCCGCTGCGCGCCGCCGCCCTGGAGGGCGAGGGCTACGCCTACGAGGGCAAGGGCGAGCTGGATCGCGCGCTCGCCGCCTACGAGCAACTGGAGCGCGAGAACAAGAGCGACTTCCTGGTGGGGATGGGCCTGTACCACCGCGGCCGCGTCCTGGCGCTGCAGAACAAGAAGGAGGACGCGGCCAAGGTCTTCGTCGACCTGGGGAGCGCCCACCCCAACACCGAGGCCGCCAAGCAGGCCCAGGCCCGGCTGAACGAGCTGAAGGCCCAGGGCGTGGCCATCCCGGAGCCGGCGCCCAAGCCCGCCGCGTCGCCCGATGCGGGGTAGCGCGCGCTGGAGTCTGCTGGTCCCGCTGCTCCTCGCCGGATGCCTGCAGGGATGCCTGCAGCGCCCGGTCCGGATGGACATGGGGGGCGTCCGCGCCGCGCCGCCGGTGCAGCGCGCGGCGTACTCGGTGGACTGGTGGACGCAGCTGGTCCCGGAGACGTTCCTGGAGTACGGCCCGCGCGAGCTGGCCAGCCCCGCGCTGGACCCGGACAGCGGGCGGGTGATCGTCGGCACCCGCGACGGCAAGCTCCGGTCGGTGGGGGAGGGCGGCCGGGTGGCGTGGACGTTCGCCACCCGCGGCCCGTTCGAGTCCGCCGCCACCGTGCAGGACGGCGTGGTGTATTCGGCCTGCGCGGACGGCCTGCTCTACGCGCTGAACGCGAAGACCGGCAACCTCCAGTGGCAGTACGACGCCAAGGAGGAGCTGGCCACCCAGCCGGTGATCGCCAACGGCAAGGTGCTGGTCGCCGCCCAGTCGGACGTGGTGCTGGCGGTGGACGCCAAGACGGGCAAGTGGCTGTGGCAGTACCGGCGGGACACGCCCAGCGGCTTCACCATCCGCGGGGCCTCGCGCCCGGCGGTCCGCGGGGGCGTCGCCTACGTCGGCTTCTCCGACGGCCAGCTCGTGGCGCTGCACGTGGACGACGGCAGCGTGAAGTGGGAGCGGGGCCTCTCCAAGCCGGGGCAGTACGTGGACGTGGACACCGCGCCGGTGCTCGACGAGGCCGGCCGCGTCTACGCCGCCTCGTACAAGGACGGGCTGTACGCGCTGGACGCGGAGACCGGCGCGGTGAAGTGGCAGACGCCGCAGGCCGGGCTGGCGCACCTCTCCGCCGCCGGGGACCTGATCGTCGGCGCCGGCGACGAGGAGGTGGTGGCGTTCGACAAGGAGAGCGGGAAGAAGCTGTGGACGCTGGCGGTGAAGAACACCGACGCGCGCTCGGTGGCCCTGGCGCGCGGCTTCCTGCTGGTGCCTGCCCAGCGCGCGCTCCTCTTCGTCAACCCGGTCAACGGCCACACCGAGATCACCTGGGACCCGGGCGAAGGCGTGAGCGCCACGCCGCTGGTCCGCGGCCCGCACATGTACGTGCTCTCCAACATGGGCTACCTCTACGCCTTCCGGTTCAACCGGTCCGGGTGACGGGTGAGATGAAGGGCCGGATCCTGGTCGTCGCCGCGCTGATCGAATCCCCCGAGCGGCCCGGCGCGTTCCTGGTCCAGCAGCGGCTGCCGGGGAAGAGCCGCGCGCTCCTGTGGGAGTTCCCGGGCGGGAAGGTGGAGCCGGGCGAAGGGGAGCCGCAGGCCCTGGAGCGCGAGTGCCGCGAGGAGCTGGCGGTGGCCCTGGACGTGGGGCGGCGCCTCTGGTCCTGTGTCCACGAGTATGCCGACCTGGTGGTGGAGCTGGTGCTGTACGCGGCGCGGATCCGCGAAGGGGAGGGCGCGCCGCGGCCGCTGGGCGCCAACGAGCTGCGGTACTGCACGCCGGAGGAGATGAAGGCGCTCCCGTTCTGCGAGGCGGACCTGCCGTTGCTGGAGGAGCTGGCGTCGGGGAAGCTCCGGGCGTGATCCGGCGCACCTTCCAGCTCACCTCCGGCGTCGGCCCGTGGCGCGAGAAGGACCTCTGGGCGCGCGGGGTGCTGAGCTGGGAGCAGCTGCCGGAGGAGGGCGGCGAACCGGTCATCTCGAAGGCGCAGGACGCCGCGCTGCGCGCCCGGATCGCCCTCGCGCGCCAGGCCCTGGAGGCGCGCGACCTGCCGGCGCTGGCGTCGCTCTTCCCGCCGCGCGAGCACTGGCGGCTGTACCCCGAGTTCCGGGACGAGGCGCTCTACTTCGACATCGAGTGCGACGACGCGCCCACGGTGGTGACCGTGCTGGACGCGGACGGCATCCACGCCTTCATCCAGGGCCGGAACCTGGACGAGTTGCCGGACCGGCTGGCGCGGCGGAAGCTGTGGGTGAGCTTCAACGGGACGGTGTTCGACGTGCCCATCCTGAGGGCGTACTTCGGCGAGGCGCTGCCCGTCCCGCCGGTGCACCTCGACCTGCGCTTCTTCTTCCGCAAGCTGGGCAAGGGGATGGGGTTGAAGGCGCTGGAGGACGACCTGGGGCTCTCCCGGCCCCCGCACCTGGCCACCCTCAACGGGCTGAACGCGGTGGACCTGTGGCGGCAGTACCGCGCCACCGGGGACGTGGCGCCGCTGCGGCTCCTGGTCGAGTACAACGCCTACGACGCCGTCAACCTCCGCGGCGTGCTGGACCGGGGCTACAACCGCGCGGTGGAGCGGCTGTCCTTCGAGGGGGAGCGGGTGCCGGAGTTCGAGCGCGGGGACGTGCTCTACGACCTGAGCCGGCTGCTGCTGTCGCTGGAGCCCACCGCGGAGGACCTCCGGACGCAGGCCAGGCTCCTCCCGCAGGACCGGCAACTCCAGGAGTAGCGGCCAGGGGGAGTCAGCGCCGCTTGCGGGTGGGCTTGGCCTTGTGCTTCTTCGGCGGCGCGTCCGGCTCGCGCGCCCCGGCGATGGCGAACTCCAGCCGCTGGTCCGGGTAGAGGCGCCCGGCGGAGTCGGCGATCGCCGAGCCCGTCTGCGCGTCCACCACCAGCGCGTACCTGTGCCCGGCCTTGAGCGGCGCCGGGAGCTGGATCCGGTAGCGCACGCGGTCCCCCGGCTCCTCCATCTGGTCGTCCGAGGCCATGGCGCGGTCCACCTCGTCGAAGAGGCGGATCCGGTAGTTCTGCAGGCCGATGTTGGTGGAGAGCTCCAGCTCGGAGGTGGGCTCGATCAGCGGGCGGCCGCCCTCCGGCGCGAAGGCGATCAGCGCCATCCCCGCGTCGGAGGCCAGGTAGCGCACCTCCATCTTCAAGGGCGGCGGCGCGCCGCCCGCGTCCGGGGCGGGGGCGCCAGCGTCGGGCGTGGGGGCGGAGGCGTCCGGGGCCGCGGCCGGGGGCTTCGACGGACAGGCCGCCAGCAGGAGGGCGCCGGCGGCGAGCAGCAGGGCGCGCGCTGGGTGCAAGCCAAGCCGACGCTAGCGACCGGATGTGGAAAAGGCCACCGCGGGAATCCGGAAGTTCAGCTCAGGCGACGCGCTCGCCGCTCCACTCGTGGCCGACGAAGGCGGAGGAGATCTCGTAGACGCAGCTCTCCGAGCCCCTGCGGAAGCACTCCGTCTGCATGACCACCGCCGGCACGCCCACCGCCATCAGGGCCTCGCAGAGCAGTCCCTCCACCATCGAGCAGTGGTGCGGCGCGGTGCACTCCACCATCGCCCGGCCCGGCGCGAAGTCCATCAGCGCCCAGCCGCCGATGTTCCGGCCCCGGTTGGCGCGGCGGTACAGGTCGTCCAGCCCGTAGATGACGTCGCGCGCGCTGGTGCACGTCTGGCGCACGAAGTCCCCGTGCGTGGTCCGGAACACCTTGCGCCCCATCTGGCGCAGGCCCATCTGCCCCACGCGCTGGTCGAGCAGGTCCAGCAGGTCCATCATCCAGGAGATGGGGTACCAGCCGTCCGGAGTCACCCGCGCCAGCCGCGCGGAGGAGGTCTGGCCCAGGATCTCGCTCGGGTCGGAGACCACCGCCAGCACCGAGAGCAGCTCGGAGCCGATGGTCTCGTGGTCGTGGCCCTCGTAGGTCCGCGGGCGCTTCATGCGGATTGGCGACGTGGGTTCCGGCGGCGGCGTCGAATGGTCGGGGTGCATGGCTCTGGCGCGGAAGGGGGGCCCCCGCATGATGCCACAGTGCCCTTGAAGTCCGGGAAACGGTGTTTTTCGCTGCTGACGCCTCGTTCACCTTTCGCTGGATATGGTCTTGCTAGAGTGCTCAGTCCATGAGCGGCCTCATGACGCTGATCGCCACGGCCGTGGTGGCGCAGGCGGGTGGGCCGCCGGCGCCGTTGCAGTGCCTCTCCACCTGGTACGCCGTTCACCCGCAGAGGGGCCCGGACGGACGCTGGGTGGCGGCCCTGGACGACGGGGCGGTGGTGCCCTGGGACGACGGGCGGGCGAAGGGGTTCGAGGAGCGGCTGGCGGCGCCGGACGTGGAGGACGCGTTCTCCATCCCGTACCGCGGAGGGCCCATCCGGCCGGTGACGGCGCCGGACGAGGATCCGGGGCGCATCCGGGTGGACCCGCTGTTCCGGGCGACCTTCGGGCACACGGAGGAGGAAGTCCGCGCGCGGCTGGAGCCGGTGGTGATCCTGGGGCAGACGCTGCTGGTGCACCGGCGGGCGCGGCCGGCGTTCGAGCGGGTGGCCGGCCGGCTGGCCGCGCTGGTGAAGAGGGACCCGGCGCTGCGTCCGTTCCTGGAGAACCTGGGCGGCACCTTCGCGTGGAGGAAGATCGCCAACGCGGACCGCCAGAGCGCGCACTCGTTCGGCGTCTCGCTGGACATCAACGTCAAGCGATCCGCGTACTGGGAGTGGCAGACGCCCAAGGAGCCGATCCGGTGGAAGAACGCGATCCCCCAGGCGATCGTGGACGCCTTCGAGGCCGAGGGGTTCATCTGGGGCGGGCGCTGGTACCACTACGACACCATGCACTTCGAGCTGCGGCCGGAGCTGCTCGAGCCGCGCTGCCGGTCGCGCTGATCGCCTGCGCCTGCGCGCGGGCGCCGGCGCCTTCGCCAGAGCCGTTGGCCCGGCTGTGGATCGGCGGGGACGTCTTCCTGGGAGCCAGGCCGGAGGGTCAGCTCGCCGCTGTTGGCGCGCTGGAGCGCGGGCGGGCCGGCGTGGTGAACCTGGAGGGGCCGATCGGAGCGATGGCGGTGGCCGAGGGCGGCCGCCTGGTCCAACCCGCGTCCGTGTTGGGCGAGTTGGCCCGGGCGGGCGTGCAGGTCGCGCTGATCGCCAACAACCACTCGGGCGACGCGGGACCGGAGGGCCCGGCCCGGACGGCCGAGGCGGTGCGCG
>DASRBA010000306.1:0-7708 GCA_035637895.1 Myxococcaceae bacterium | reverse complement strand
ACAGGCGGTAGCGCGCGTCCACCTCGAATGACTCGAGGGAGAAGTTGCCCGAGCTCCCCACCATCTGGAACGGGAGCGCCAGCTCCAGCTGGTTGGTGACGCCGATCACGGGGCCGAACCAGGTCCAGTAATTGGTCAGGAGGGAGTCCTGGACGACGTTGCCCTGCTCGTTCCTCACCGGTTCGATGTGCCCCCGCGCCCACAGCCACCCTTCGATCTCGATGTCCCCCTGGGCCACCGTCTGGGTGTCCCACGTCCAGATGTAGGGGCGGATGCCGGCGCGCGCGTCGGGCGCGAACAGGGCGGCGGCGATGAGGGCGGCGACCAGGGGGCCACGGCGAGGCGCCATAGAGAACGCAGCGTCCCCGGGAGAACGGATCGTGTCAACGCGCTGGAACACTGGTGGAATGGGGGACGTCCCCTTCCGTCGAGGAAGACATTTCCCGAACGAGGCCCCGATGGTGACCTGGCTCCTCTCCCTGACCGCGCTGGCGGCGATCGACGCCCCGGTGCGCGAGGTGACGGTCTACAGCGACCGAGCGCGGGTGGTGCGCGCGGCTTCCCTCACGGTCAACGGCGTCCAGACGGTGGAGCTGCCGCTGCTGTTGGAGACGGTGGACACCAACACCCTGCGCGTGGAGGCCCAGGGCGCGGAGGTGCGGCGGGTGGACGTGGCGTTCGTGGACGCCCAGGACGTGCCCGCGGACGAGGCGAAGGCGCTGCTGGTCAAGCTGGAGCAGCTGGACGACCAGATCTCCCTCGCCGCCACCCAGCGCGCCATCGCCCAGTCGCAGATCCAGGCGCTCGAGCGGGTGAGCCCGACGATGCCGCCGTCGGACCCGACCAGGCCGCAGCCCAAGCTCAACCCGTCCGGGTGGAACGCCGCCCTCCAGGCCATGGACGACGCGCAGGCGAAGCAGCGGGCCAAGATCGCCGAGCTGGACGTCAAGCTGGAGCAGCTCCGCCGGGAGCGCGACGCGGTGGCCCGGCAGGCGGCGATCCTGGGCGGCGCCGAGCGCAAGGCGGGCTACCGGGTGAAGGTCTCGCTGGAGGGGCACGGCGCGGTGAAGCTGACCGCCACGTACCTGGTGGGCCGCGCGCGCTGGTTCCCGACCTACGACATCCAGTACCTCCCCAAGACCGGGAAGGTGCAGATCTCCTTCAGCGGGCTGGTGAGCCAGGAGTCCGGCGAGGACTGGACCGACGCCAACCTCACGCTCTCCACCGCGGTGCCCGCCGCCGCCACCTCCGTCCCCAAGCTGCTCTCCTGGAAGATCGGCGAGCGCGAGCGCTTCATCCCCACCCCGGTGGCGCAGATCGAGCCGGCCCAGCCGCCGCCGCCCGCGTACCCGCCGATGCCGGACCTGGAGGGGAAGCGGGAGGCGCTGCGGGACCGGCTGCTCGCGGCGGCAGGGCCGGCCGCCCAACAGGCGGCGCAGCGAGGCCCTTCGGGGAGCGTCGCGTACGACCAGCGCAACACCATCAACTTCGACGACGACACCATCGAGGGCGACCTGGTGCGCCCGGACTCCGGCGCACTGGTGGGGAGGGACTCCTCCAGGAACCTTCCATCGCAAATGGGGGGCATGCCCTCCGCGATGCCGCCTGCCGCCCCGCCGCCTCCGCCGCGGCCGAAGTCGGGCGGCAAGCGGAGGGCGCCGGAGCCCGCGCCCGCGGCCGCCGCACCCATGCGAGCCGCGAGGGAGTCCGAGGAATACACGGAGGAGATCACGGTCAGCAGCTCCAGGAGCCCGTCCCTCTTCCAGTCGAAGCCGGAGCCGCCGCCGATGCAGTACGGCGGGCTGGGGCCGCCGCCCGCGTACCAGGCGCCGATGCTGGCGGCGAACCTGCCGGCCTCCGCGGCGGGCGGGTACGACCTCTTCTACAAGTCGGCGCGGCCGGAGACGGTGGGGAGCGGGCAGGGCGGGCGGCGGGTGGCGCTGTTCTCCCAGCAGTGGCCGGTGGGCGTGGAGCGGAAGATCTTCCCCGCGCTGGTGCCGGAGGCGTTCCTGGTGGCAGAGATCAAGAACCCGTCGGAGCAGCCGCTGCCGGCGGGGAGCGCCAACCTGTTCGTGGGCGAGGACCCGGCCGGGACGGCGCAGCTCAAGCTCACCGCGTCCGGGGAGCAGTTCACGCTGCCGCTGGGGCTGGACCGGGCGATCCGCGCCGTCCGCAACGTGCGGCTGGTGCAGACGGAGACGGGGTTCATCCTCGGCAAGGAGGAGGTCACCGAGTACGTGGTGACCATCGAGCTGGCCAACCCCTACTCGATGGCGATCCCGATCACGGTGGTTGATCAGATCCCGGTGACGGACGACAAGAACGTGCAGGTGAAGCTGCTGAAGACGGCGCCGGACGTGACGAAGAAGGACGACGTGAGGGGGGCGCTGGAATGGAAGCTGTCGCTGCCCGCGGGCGGCAAGTCGGTGGTGTCGTTCAACTACACGCTCAAGCGGCCGAAGAGCTGGCGGCTGCACCAGTGATGGAGGCACACGAGCCATGAACGCACTCGCCCTTCTCCTCCCTTCGCTCCTCGCCGCCGGCGGCGCCGTCTCCGAGGTGGTGGTGTACCCGGATCGCGCCCAGGTCCTCCGCAGCGCCCAGGTGGCGTGCGGCTCGCGCGCGCAGATCAGCTTCACCGAGGTCTCGCCCGCCGCGGACCCGCAGAGCTTCCGCGCCAGGACCAGCGCCGGAACCGTGGAAGGCCTGCGGTACGTGGCGCGCACCCGCGAGCAGGCCTTCGCCCCCAAGCTGCGCGAGCTGGAGCAGCAGCTGCTGGACCTGGGCCGGCAGATCCAGGCCCAGCGCGACGTGCAGCAGCGCGCCACCGACCAGTCGAAGGTCGGGAGCCAGCTGGGCGAGACCACGGTGCAGTTCGTGAACCGGGAGCTGATCGAGCAGCCCGGGAACGCCAAGACGTGGATCCAGGCGCTGGACTCGGCGCAGGCGGCGCGGGTGAAGGCGGCGCAGCAGGCGCAGGAGGCGGGGGCGAAGATCCGGACCCTGGAGCAGAGGCGGTCGGACCTGGTGCGGCGGCAGCAGCTCCTGCAGTCCACGCCGGAGCGGCACGACTACACGGTGGACGTGCTGGTGTCTTGCCCGTCCGGCACCGCCACCGTGCAGCTCACGTACCTGGTGGGCGGCGCGTCGTGGCAGCCGTCGTACGAGCTGCGCGCGGGCGAGGACGGGAGCGTGGAGCTCACCACGCTGGCGGCGGTGAGCCAGACGACGGGCGAGCCGTGGACAGGCGCCCGGCTGACGCTCTCGACGGCGGTGCCGCGGCAGAACGCCACCCCGCCGGAGATCCAGCCGATGAAGGTGTACGCGGAGGAGCGGCAGGAGCAGAAGAAGGTGCTGGTCCGGCGGGACGAGGCGGCGGAGCACGCGCAGGCGCCGGGCGGCGGGGAGACGGCGGGCGGGCGGGGGCGGCTGGCGGCGGAGGAGCAGGGGCTGTCCGTGCAGCTGAAGGTGCCGGAGGCGGTGGACGTGCCGGCGGACGGGTCGCCGGTGCGGCTGCAGGTGGCCACGCACACGCTGAAGGCGCACTGGTCGAACCGGGTGGTGCCCAAGCTGCAGCCGTACGTGTTCCGGGTGGCGGAGATGGTGAACACCGCGCCGTTCCCGCTGCTGGAGGGGGCGCTCAGCGTGTTCCACCGGGGCGGGTTCATCGGCACGGTGCCGCTGGAGCGCGTCCCGCAGGGCGGGAAGATGACCGTCACCTTCGGCGCGGAGGACGGCTTCAAGGTGAAGCGGATCCCGGTGCTGGAGGTGCAGAAGGACACGGGATTCCTCGGCACCACCCACCGCTTCAACTACGCGTACCGGCTGGAGCTCTCCAGCTACCGGCCCGGCACGGAGGAGCTCCAGGTCCAGGAGCACATCCCGGTGTCGGAGCTGGACGACGTCCACGTGGAGATCGACCGCAAGACGACCGGCGGGTACGAGCTGGAGAAGTCGGACGGGATCCTGACGTGGAAGCTGAAGATCCCGAAGGGGGAGACCAAGCTCGTCGACCTCGTCTTCCACGTCGACGTCCCGTCCAGCTACGACAACGGGAACCTCTGAATGAGGGCACGGCGATGAATCCGAAGTTCCCTCGACTTCGAATCCCGAAGGTCGGGGTTCGATTCCCTCCGGGCGCGAACCTGAAACATCGCGAGAGTTCTTCGGTTTTTGCGCCGCGTGAGGGGCGGTGAAGCTCCCTCCGAGCGGCTTGGACCCCAGTTGACCCCGCGGAGTGGAGGGCGCGTCGGGTTCGACTGGAGCGGGCGCGGGCTTCACGCCGAACTGGAGGCGATCCACCTCGGCGCGCAAGTACTCGGACGCGAGGTGGCCGCAGATCTCGGTGGTGATCCGCGGGTCCGAGTGGCGAAGGATGCGCTGCACCGCGGCCGGGTTCGCGCCGCTCATCATCAGCAAGCTGGCACATGAATGGCGCTCGCTCGCGCTCGCCACAACCTTGTCCCGCTCGGCCACTAAGCGACTTAGGCGCTTTTCCGCAGCGCGGGCGATGGCAGCCGCGAGGTGTCCGGCGTGCGTACCCCAGCCCCGCGTCCGCACTCACCACACGGGCCGGGAGTGGAGGCGGCCCGGTGTCGTCCGCGCCGTGAGTGGCGTGCGGCGGGCGTGTTCGACGTCCGAACTACGCCCGGCGTTCTGCGTCGCGCAGGCCGGTATGGTGAGGTACCGCGTAGCTCGGAGTCAGCCGGACGTGGGCCGTCGAACTGCCGCGCCCGCTCGACATAGGAAAGCTACTACGCCACCTGCGGTGATCCGCCGGGTCTGGACAGATACCAGCCTTGCATTGGATCCTGCCTTTCATGAGAAGTGCTGGGCGCGGCACCTTCTTCATCTCCTATGCGCATGGGTCGGCGGAGGATGAGGCGCTCTGCGCCAGGTTCGCGGACGCGCTAGCGGCCAAGGGCCATGAGGTCTTCTGTGATCAGCGGATCATCGTCGGCATGGACTGGGCCGAGGAGATCGAGCGCCGGCTGCACGAATGCGACTTCTTTCTCCTCCTGCTGTCATCGAACGCGCTGAGCAGCGAGATGGTGATGCAGGAAGTGGAACGCGCCTGCAATCGCCGCAAGCAGGAAGGCGCGCCGGTTCTCCTGACCGTCCGCGTGAACCTAGACGGAGAACTCCCCTATCGCTGGGCCGCGCGTCTGGATTCGTACAAGTGGCAGACGTGGCGGGGCGAGGCGGACTTCGACCCGATCCTACGCTCTATTCAGAGTGCGGCTGGGCACAGTGGAGCACGGCCCACGCCGACGCCGGTTCCTCGGCGGCCAGTTCAGCGCCGCCGCTGGCTACCTTGGCCATTAGGTCCAGCCACCCGCGCTCAGGCCGCGATCCCTGGCCGCGCCAGCGTGGACTCTTCTGTCATGGACGGGCTGGCGCGACTGTTGAAGCCCGAGGGGATGTTCAGGGAACAACTGCGCGCCGCGGGCTTCGACGTGCAGAACCTAAAGGCCAGCTACCCGCCATCGGTTCTGCTGGCCGCCCTCGACGTGAGTTGGCGACATCTGCACCCAGGACTCTCGCGGGAGGACGCGCACCGCCGCGTGGGACAGGGCTTTGTCGCTCGCTATGCCCAGACCATCACGGGCAGGGTGTCGCTCGGGTTGATCAGAGTCCTCGGCGCGGAGCGAATGGTCCTCCAGTTGCCGAAGATTAGCTCCATGTCCACCACCGGTCTGGAGGTCTGGGTGGAGCGCATTCGGCCCGGGGAATTCCGGATCATCTACCGCGGCAGCCCCGATATGTCTCCTGACTTCACCGTTGGGACAATCGAGGGTGCCTCCTGGGCCAGTCGGTTTAAGGCTCGCTTCGAGATCGTCCGCCGCGAATCAGACGAATTCGAGGTAAGCGCGACCGGAGTGGACTGAACTGGTTAGTTTCCCGGTGCCAATCACGGGGGCCTGACGGTTTCAAAGTGTTTGGCGGCGAGGGGCGCATCGACGCTCGCCAGGTGAACGCGACGACCTTGGTCTTGGTCCCGACCCGCGAGATCGGGCCGGAACGCATCCCGCTCGCGGTCGGCACTGCAGAGAGGGGGCCGCGCCCGCCTTGGCGCTGCCGGGGCGAACGCCCGCTCGACGGCCGCTACCGCCGCCTTCTGCTGCGCCGCCAGGTATTCGCGCACCAATCGCTCAAGTTGCGTCTGCAACACTTCGGTGAGTTCGGGGTCATGCGCCCACAAGTACACGGGCCCTATTCCTCTCTCACCCCCACCCCTGAACTGATACAACCCGGGCAGCATGGCCATCGACCGGAAGAACTTCCTCTTCGTCGGTAACGACCAGGCCGGCGACAACCTCGCCGGCCTCTACTCGCTGGTGGCTACCTGCGAGGCGAATGGCGTCAATCCCACTGCGTACCTGAGCGACGTCCTCGTCCGCGTGCATGAGCACCCGAATTCGCGGATTGACGAGCTGCTCCCGCACAACTGGACGGGACCGCCGACCACCAGTGCCGCGAGCCAGAGCTGACCTCGAACGGGCCGTCAGAGGGGGCGCATTACCTCGTTACCGACATCGTGACGAGCAGGCATCTCACCCAGTCGATCGGCACTCTATTTACATTCACGATCTCCATCACCGGCCCGGTCACGGGGAAGCGGATGGACACGTTTGCCACCCCGACGTCCATCAGTGGAAGGCCTGTGGGGGACGCTGCGAGCTTCCTCCGCTTCCTCCCTGCGCCAGATCTCTTCTCTCTCGTCGGCTGCGCTCTCTTCTGGGTGCCCGCTCGTCGCATGGCCCCAGCAATCCAGCCCATCCACCAGCTCTCAAGACGCCCGTGGCCGGACGCTTACGGAGGTATGGCCTTCGCTGCTTCTTGCTCATTGGACGGTCTCCGGTCAGGACTGAGACATGGTGCGCCCGGCCTGCGCTGGCGCCGACGAATGCGGCATCCGACCAGCCATCGAATGCTGTATCCGGCCGTCGGGCCCCGATTCACCAGCCTTTCGCGGCTGGTGTCACCCATCCATTCCGGACTCCGGCCCATGCGCTGTGCGCACCAGGGGGGCATGACCAAGCCCGCCAAGAGGAAGCGCTCGGAGTCGGAGGACGCCGGGGAGAGAGTCGTGCTGTCCGAGGTGATGCTCCGCAGCGGCGCGCTCGCCTACGCCGAAGTGGCCAAGCTGGACCCCTCCGATCTGCGCTGGCGTCGCTGCTGGCGCGCCCTGCGCCTTGCCGCAACCGGCGTGGTCGCGGCCATCCAGGAGGCGGCGTGCTGCCGCCGAAAGGGCATCCACCGTCGCGGGCGCTGGCGTCGCGCCGATCCGCAACTCCGCCAACGCTTCGACGCCTGCGCCGCCAGGCGGCCTTTAAGCGATCCTGGTGAGGCCCCCACGCCTGGAAACGCGCGCTGAGCGGGCGGCCAGCGGGCCGTTCCCGCGCCTGTTCCTCGTCGGTCTACGTCTCCGGGCAGTTCCGCTGATGGAGACGGCACCGCGGGCAGCGGCGACGTGGAGGGTTCGCTCTTGACGGCAGACTGACCGGCGATGCCTACTGGATTTGTGGATCCCGAAGGCTCGGCAGTGCGCTCAAGATTCGCTGGGTGTCGGTTCTCACGAGCTAGGGACCCCGGCGGGCTGAAAATCTCACGAGCATTCCCCCCCTCGGGGTGAAGTTCTCAGCAGCATTCCCCCCCACCACGCGTGACAGAGGCACCCACTACGGGTCCTCCCCGCCCCGGCACT
>DASRBA010000305.1:0-22057 GCA_035637895.1 Myxococcaceae bacterium | reverse complement strand
CAACGTGGGCGAGCAGCTGGTGGACGCGGTGTTCAGCGGCGCCAACGTGTACGGCAAGACCGGCAATCCCTATGGGGAGGGGCAGGTCCCGAACGCCGGGCCCGCGGAGCGCGAATTCGTCGGCCACGCCGAGGAGATGGCCCGCCGCTTCCCCGGTTCGCAGGGGCCGAACATCGCCGGCCGCCGCGCGCTCAGCACCGAGCAGATGCAGCAGTGCGTCGACCAGGGGAAGCTCCTGGACGACTTCCTGAGCGGGAAGTTCGGCGGCGGGCTGACGGCGGTGGTGGAGCTGAGCCAGGCGCCGGACGGGAAGCTCCTGGAGGCGCGGCTGGTGACCCCCTCCGCGCTCCCGGCGTTCGACCGCCACGTCCTCTCCATCGCCCCGGCCGCGCTCGCGGACCTTCCTCCGCCGCCGGCCAAGGGCTTCGGCATCAAGCCTGGCGGCATCACGAGCCTCTGGCGCTTCGAGGGGCGGGTGAAGTTCAAGCGGCCGCTGAAGGAGTGGGACCCGTTTACCGGCAGCCTGACGGGGACGCTCGTCGGCGCGCTGTACGGGTTGGCCTGTCCGGGCCTGGGCCCCCCGATCACCTTCGACGCCGCGACCGGCCAGATGGAGCTGATCGACCTCGCCCACCCGAAGTTCACCTGCCAGGTGAAGCTGATCCGGGTGGAGTAGCCCGACCCCGGTCAGCGCTCGCGCGTGGGCCGCACCACCGAGGCGACGGTGTCCAGCAGCCGCGGCAGCTGGATGGGCTTCTCGAAGAACCCGTCGATCCGGTCCATCCCGGTGCCGGCGGTCAACGACGCGACGTCGCTGGCGCCGGAGATGATGAACACCGCCACGTCCTCCAGCGCCTTGGTCCCTCTCACCAGGTGCAGCACCGTGCGGCCGTCGTCGTCGCGGAGTCGCAGGTCCAGCAGCACCAGCCCGGGCCGGATGTGCGCCAGCACGGACTTCGCCTCCGCGGCGCTGGTGGCGGCGATCACCCGGTACCCCTCCAGCTCCAGCACTTCCTTGAGCACCTCGCGGCAGTCCGCGTCGTCCTCCACCAGCAGGATCCCGCCCGCCCGCGGCGAGCTGTCCTGGGAAGGCTCCGCCGTCACCGCCCCCGCGAACATCGGCACGGCGATCCGGTACTCGACTCCGCCCTGCGCCTGCGGCCGCGCCTCCACCCGGCCGCCGTGCAGGTGGACGATCTTCGCCACGATGGACAGCGCCAGCCCCGCGTGCCGCCGCGACCCCTCCGACTTGGGCCGGAAGTACGCGTCGAACACGTGCTCCAGGTCCTCCGCCGCCACCGCCGGCCCGCCGTCCCTCACCCGGAGCGTCGCCAGCCCCTCGTCCTCCGTGGCCACGTGCAGCTCGACCGACTTCCCCGGCAGCGTGGCGTGGATGGCGTGGTCCACCAGGTTGTAGATCGCCTCGGACAGCCGCTCGCGGTCGCCCCGGATGAACGCCTCTCCACCCTTCACCGGCTGCAGCCGCACCCTGGACTGCTCCGCCAGCGACGTCAGCGCCCGCATCACCTCGTCCGTCAGCGTCTTCAGCCCGAACGGCCGCTCGTCCAGCTCCATCTTCCCGGACTGCAGCCGGGACATCAGCAGCAGGTCGTTGATCATCCGCAGCAGCCGGTCCGAGTTCCGCTGGCAAACCTGCACCGCCTTCGCCTGCTTCTCGGTCAGGCCCCCGGTCTTCCCGCGGGCCATCATCGTCAGGTACGCCTTGACGGTGGTGAGCGGGTTCTTCAGGTCGTGGGACACCTGCGCCAGCAGGTCCTCCCGGCTCCGCTCCAGGCTGCGCAGGCCCGCCACCGCGGTCTGCAGGTCCTTGTGCCGCCGCGCGCTGTCGTCCTTCACCTTCGCCAGCTCCCACGCCGCCGCCACCTGCGCCGCCAGCGCCTCCAGCAGCGCGTCGGAGGCGCTCCGCTTCGCCCCCATCACCACCAGCACGCCCAGCGGCCCCTCCCCGACGATGGGCACCGCCCACAGCCCCGGCGCCCGCACCACCTTCCGTCCGGCGTGGGCCTGCCCCACCGGGCCCTCGCCCGGCTCCGCCGCCCGCACCCGCGCGTCGTTGCGCCCGCGCACGGAAGACACCCGGAGCAGCTCCTTGCCCGGCACCAGCTCCGCGATGAAGCTGGTCTTCGCCTCCAGCAGGGTGTGGATCGAGTGCAGCTGCACCCGCTGCGCCTCCCCCAGCCCGCCGTCGCCGGCGGCCTTGTTCCCCATCTGCGCCAGCGTCCTGGCCACCGCCTCCAGGTCCAGCCCCTGGGACGGCTCCTCCGCCGGGGGCGGTTCCTCGGCCGAGCGCTGGGCGCGCGCCTGCAGAGGCACCACCTTGGGGACCCTCGCGCTCCGCTTCCGTTCGTCGGATGTCTTCGGCACCGAGCCCCCAGAAACCCACAAACGCCGGCCCCGCGCCATCGGCAGGGCAGGTGAGACTGTTCAGTGGCTCATCCCCGCTTCTTGATCAACCCGCCCTTGTCGACGAAGTACGGGTCCTTGGCCAGCGCCTCCACCTTCTCACGGAACCCTTGCACCCCGAACTGGCTCTCGAACAGCGCCTCCATGGCGTTGGTCTGCACCCGCCGCGCGGTCTCCTCGCCGGTGAGGAGCCTGAGCATGGGCTCGCGGGCGGGCTCGTGCTGGAGCGGCCCCAGCAGCTTGAGGGCGGCGATCTTCACGTCGTCCGAGTGGTCCTCCAGGAACGGCAGCGCCACCTTGGCGATCCGCTCGTCGGACTTGCCCGAGAGGAACCCCAGCAGCACCACCTTCTTCTCCGGGTCCCGGGTGTAGGCGGAGCCCAGCCGGCTCAGCTCGTCGGTGACGGTGCCGATCACCTCCCCCTCCGCCAGCGTCGAGGCGAGGACCCGCAGCGCCCAGGAGCTGGCGTGCTCCGACTTGCGGAGGAACTCCGTCACCGGCGCCACCGCGCCCTTCCCCAGGTCGCAGATGTGCTGGAAGGTCTGCTCCTTCTCGTCCGAGTCGGTGGTCTGCGGCTCCACGGTGAAGGTGAAGCGCGACATCAGCACGGTCACCGCCTCCGGCACGCGCAGCTGGGCGACCTGCTGGATCGCCTTCTGCCGCACCAGCGGGTCCCCGTACTTCTGGGTCACCTTCGCCTTCAGCTTCTGCGCCTTCTCCGCCGGCGTCCCGCCCCCGAACATGTCCAGGAATCCCACGTCGATCTCCTTGCGGCGCCCCATCTAACGGGTGGGGCCCCTCGCGTCCAGCGTCCCCTCGGCCGCGCCTCACAACCGGACATCGGCCCGCACGTCGCCGCGGTACGCGTCCTTCAACGCCTGCACCGCTTCCTTCGCCTTGTCGCCGTCCGCCGGCGGCACCATCACCCGCAGCGTCAGGTACAGGTCCCCGCGCGGCCCGCCCTTGAGCGGCGGAACCCCCTTGCCGCGCAGCCGCAGCTTGCGCCCGGACTGCGAGTCCGGCGGCACCGTCACCGTCACGTCCCCGTCGAAGGTGGGCACCCGCACCTCCGCGCCCAGCATCGCCTCCGGCACGGTGATGGGCAGGTCCATGTGCAGGTCCGGCCCCTCCCGCCGCACCAGCGGGTGCTCCTGCACCTCGGTCTGGAGGTAGAGGTCCCCCGGCGGCGCGCTGCGGGTGCCGGCCGCGCCCTGGCCGCCCACGCGCACCTTGGAGCCGCTGTCCACGCCGGGCGGGATCTTCACCGTCAGCCGCCGCGTCTCCTCCACCAACCCGCTGCCGTCGCACTCCGGGCACGGCTTGGCCGCCCGCCCCGTCCCCGCGCAGGTCGGGCAGGCGCCGCTGAAGGAGAGCGGCCCGCGGCTGGTGCGGGTGCGCCCGGTGCCGTTGCAGGTGGGGCACTTCCCCGGCTTCCCCTCGTCCCCGGTGCCCTGGCACTTCGGGCAGCGGCCGGGGCGGGTGAGGTCGAGCGTGCGCTCGGCGCCCTTCACCGCCTCCGGCAAGGTGACCTGCACCCGGGCGGTGAGGTCCTCCCCGCGCATGGCCGCCGGCCGCCCGGTCCCCGCCGACGCGGACGCGGTGGCCCCGCCGCCGCCGAACGGGTCGAACCCGCCCGCGCCGCCCATCCCGCGGAAGATCTGCTCGAAGATGCTGTTCACGTCCGCGTTGCCGCCGAAGTCGAACCCGCCCGCCCCGCCGCCCCCGCGCCCGCCGCCCATGCCCGCCGAGCGGTACGCCCGGAACGCCTCCGCCTTCTTCTCGTCGAACCCCATCTTGATGGCGTCCTCGCCGAGCTCGTCGTAGAGGGCGCGCTTCTTGACGTCCGACAGCACCTCGAAGGCGACGGAGATCTGCTTGAACTTCTCCTCCGCGGCCTTGTTCCCCGGGTTCATGTCGGGGTGGTACTTCTTGGCCAACTTGCGGTAGGCCTTCTTGAGCTCGTCCGCCGGCGCCGTTCTGGCCACGCCCAGCAGTTGGTAGAAGTCTTCCGCCATGTCCCCGCGTCTCCTCGCCTGAACTGCAAGAAATTAACCAGACTTTCCGGTCGCTCAAGGCAATGAACCGTCACTATTTCAGGCCCAGGGGGCGCTCGCTGGCGGTGGGCCTGCTGCTGGCCGGGAGGTTGGCGTGGGGCCAGGCGGCCGGGCAGGGCCGGGTGATCGACCGCATCGTGGCGGTCGTGGAAGGGGTGGACGACGGGCGGGTCATCACCTGGTCGGACCTGACCTTCGAGGCGGCGATCGCGCTGGTGCAGCGGGGCGCGATGCAGGCGGCCACGGTGCCGCTGGACGACCAGGCGCTGCGGACGGCATTGGACTTCGCCATCGCCCAGCGCCTGCTGATCGCGGAGGCGGACAAGGTAGGGGCCTTCCAGCCGGACGAGGCCGAGCTGGACGCGGCGGTGCGGGCCTTCGAGGCCAAGTTCGATTCGGCCGCCGCCTTCCAGCGCTTCCTGCGCAAGTTCGACGCGGACCAGGGCGCCCTGCGCGAGGTGCTGCGCCGCACGCTGCGCGCCGAGCGCGTGCTGGACAGCCGGGTCCGCCTCCGCGCGCAGGTCACCGAGGCGGACGTGCGCCGCTACTACGACGAGCACCAGCGGGAGCTCAACGGCACCTATGACGTGGTGCGCCAATCGCTGCGGGACAAGCTGCTGCGCGACAAGTACGCGGCGCTGGTGGCGGCGGAGGTGCAGCGGCTGAAGAAGGCGGGGGACGTGCGGATGGTGGCGCCACCGACGGCGCCGGGCGAGGAGTCCTCGCCGTGAGGAAGCTCCAGCCGCAGCCGTTCCTGATCCGCCAGATGACCCCGGACGACATGCCGGAGGTGATGGAGATCGAGCGGGTCGCCTTCACCAACCCCTGGTCCCCGGAGCTGCTGCGCCGCGAGCTGACGCACGACTGGTCCACCATCCTGCTCGCCGAGGAGGAGGTGGCGCCCGGCGTCCGGCGGCTCCTGGGCTTCGCCATCTTCTGGGTGGTCCACGACGAGCTGCACATCCTCAACGTCGCCACCGACCCTTCCCAGCGGCGGCGCGGCGTGGCGCGCGCGGTCATGGACGCCACCCTGGAGCGCGGGCGGCAGAGGCGGTGCGTCATGGCGACCCTGGAGGTGCGCCGCAGCAACGAGGCGGCGCTGGGCCTCTACCGCGCCCTGGGCTTCCGCGCGGTTGGCGTCCGGCCCAACTACTACGTGGACGAGGGCGAAGACGCCATCGTGATGATCCTGGATCTCTGAGCCGAGGTGCGTCACAGTCCGCCCTAGCGGACTCATCCACCGCCGAGTCGCTTTGACAATTCTTCCCGAGGCGGATTACACTCCTACCATCGCCGCGAGGGTGTGATGCGTTCTGCACCGCCCAGCTCAGAGACGCTGACCCGGACCAATCTCCCCGGGCAGCGACCCGTCTCTTCCGGCGTCCCCGCGCCGCTGCCTCCGGGCGCCACGCTCGGGCGCTACGTGGTGCTGCACGTGGTGGGCGAGGGCGGGATGGGCGTGGTCTACGCCGCCCACGACTTCGTGCTCGACCGCCGGGTGGCGGTGAAGCTGGTGCGGCGGGACCTGCGCCCGGACGAGCGCGAGGCGCGCAAGGCCCGGCTGGTGGCGGAGGCGCAGGCGGTGGGGCGGCTCAGCCACCCCAACGTGATCGCCGTCTACGACGTGGGCGAGTTCGGCGGCGAGATCTACATCGCCATGGAGCTGGTGCCCGGCCAGACGCTGGCGGACTGGCTCAAGTCCGGGCCGCGGAGCCTGGAGCAGGTGCTGGACGTCTTCATGCAGGCCGGCCGCGGGCTGGCGGCGGCGCACCGGGCGGGGTTGATCCACCGCGACTTCAAGCCGCACAACGTCCTGGTGGGCGTCGACGGCCGCGTCCGCGTCACCGACTTCGGGCTGGCGGTCTCCGCGGGGACGGCCGGCGGCGACGGGGCCGGCACCCCGGCGTACATGGCGCCGGAGCAGGCGGACGGGAAGGGGAGCGCCCGGGCGGACCAGTTCAGCTTCGGGGTGGCGCTGCACGAGGCGGTCGCCGGCGCCCGGCCCGGGCAGGACGGCGCCACCGTCACCGTGCCGCGCTGGCTGCGCCGGATCATCTGGCGCGCGCTGCGCCCGGTGGACGAACGCTTCCCGTCCATGGACGAGATGCTGGAGGCCCTCGACCGCGGCGAGCGGTCCCGCCAGCGGGTCCACCACTGGGTGCGCTCGGTCACCCTGGCGGGCGTCGCGGCCCTGGCCACCGCCGTCGCCGTGAAGCCGCCGTCCGCGCGCGCGGCCGAGCGCTTCGAGCGGGTGGTCCAGAAGGTGGTGGAGATCCCGGCCCTGGTCCGCGCCGGCGCCGCCGCCGCCGTCACCGCGGTGACCGGCGCCGCCCCGGCCGAGCCCGCCGCCCCGACCGAGGTGGCGAAGGCCCGCGCACCCGAGGCGCCGCCCGCGGCGGCCGCCGCCGTGCCGTGGCGCCCCGCCTCCACCGCCAACCGGTGGTCCACGCCTTCTTCCCGGCGCGCCGCCCCCGAGGCGACCGCCGCCCGCGAGCGTCACGACCCGTCGTGGGTGGCCGCGCTGGAGAAGCTGGTGCGGGCGATGCGCGACTTCGGGCTCCTGGGCGAGGACTCGCTGGAGCTCCGGGCGCCGCCGTCCGCCCTGGCCGCGGCGGACCGGGACACCGGGGACGAGGGACTCACCTGGGTGCCGGGGTGGGCCGTCCGCCCAGACTCGCGCGCCAGCTTCTACCTCGACCCCGCGGACGGAGTGGCGCGGGTGGGCGGCGGGGAAGGCGGCGCGTCTCGGGGGGGCGACCCGGTCGCGCTGGCGGAGACGCGCTTCGAGCTGGCGCAGTCCCTCTGGGACGCCAACACGGATCGCGAGCGGGCGCTGATGCTCGCGGAGCAGGCGAGGGCCGCCCTCCAGCAGGATGACGCCGCCGCGTCGAACGACCTGCTGGGCAAGATCGAGGAATGGCTCCGGCAGCGCCAGACGAAGTGAGCGGTTCCCAGACCTCCACGCTGAGCCGCAGCGAGGCCCGCGCCTCGCAGAGCGACGGCCCGTCCCGGTGCGCGCTCCTCTCGCTGGCGCTGTGCTGCGACCGGCCGCTGGAGGCCCCCTGGCGCTTCGCCCTGGACGGCGTGGAGGAGGTCGCATTCGGCCGCGGCCCGGAGCGGAGCTGGAAGCTCGATGAGAGCGGCTCGAAGCGGCGGCTGGAGATCCGCTCCCCCGACGCGCGGATGAGCTCCAACCACGCGCGGCTGGTGCGCGACCTGGGGCGCTGGGTGCTGGAGGACGCCGGGAGCAAGAACGGCGTGGTGATGGACGGCGTGTTCCAGAAGCGCGCCCTGCTCACCAGCGACGAACCACACCTGATCGAGCTGGGGCACACCTTCTTCGTCTTCTCCACCCGGCCGGTCTCCGGGCCGCTGCCTTTGCACCAGGCGTCCGACCCGCGCCCGCTGCCGGAGGCGTCCGGGCTGAGCACCTTCGTGCCGCAGCTGCAGGGTGAGCTGTCCGGCCTCCGGGAGGTGTCGCGCTCGCTGGTGCCGGTGCTGCTGACCGGCGAGACGGGGAGCGGCAAGGACGTGGTGGCGCAGGCGGTGCACGCGTGCTCGGGGCGGACGGGGCCGTTCGTCCCGGTGAACTGCGGCGCGCTGGCGGCCACGCTGGTGGAGAGCGAGCTGTTCGGCCACCGCCGCGGCGCCTTCACCGGCGCGGTGGAGGAGCGCCCCGGCCTGGTGCGCGCCGCGTCCGGCGGGACGCTGTTCCTGGACGAGGTGGGCGACCTCCCGCTCCCGCTCCAGGCCGCCCTGCTGCGCGTGCTCCAGGACGGCGAGGTGCTCCCCATCGGCGCGGAGAAGCCGGTGCGGGTCGACGTGCGGGTGGTGGCCGCCACCAACCGCGACCTCGCCGTCCAGGTGGAGCGCGGCCTGTTCCGCCGCGACCTCTACGCCCGCCTGGCCGGCCTCACCGTCCACCTGCCGCCCCTGCGCGACCGGATGGAGGACCTGGGCATCCTGATCGCCGCCCTGGTCCCCAAGGTGTCGGCGGACCCGAAGAAGGTGACCTTCAGCCCGGAGGCCGCGCGGGCCATCTTCCAGCACCGCTGGCCCATGAACGTCCGCGAGCTGGAGAAGGCGCTGGAGGTGGCGTGCGTGCTGGCCCAGGGCGGGCGGGTGGAGCGGGCCCAGCTCCCACCCATGCTCCGCGGGGAGGCGCCGGAGCCGTCCCAGCCCATCCTGGGGACGGTCGAGCGCACCCCGCGGCCCCGGCCGCTGACGCCGGACGACGTCGCCCGCCGCGAGGAGTTGCTCCAACTGCTCCGCGGGCACCAGGGAAACATCAGCGCCGTCGCCCGCGCCATGGGCATCGCCCGGATGCAGGTCCACCGCTACCTGCGCCGGTACCAGATCGACCTGGCGCAGTTCCGGGCGTAACCGGGGCTGTCACACCTGTAACGTTCAGGTGTCACAGTCACGAGGCTGCTGTAACACCCCCGATGGGACCCATCACCTGAGCTTTTCCGGGGTCTTGCGGGTGTTCGGACCGGGCATATCCGGTGCACACGGCAAGCGCCGCAGTCACGCGAGTTCTGGCGCTCCGTCCAAACCAGAGAGCGGGAGGAGCGTACAGACACGGACCGCCTCGGGAGAAGGGTTCTTCTCCCTGGGCGGTCTGCGCCTTTTGGGGGTCTTGCAATCCCGATCATGCCCGGGCGTACGCTTGTCCGCCATGCAAGTCCTTCCCATCGACCTTCCCGCGGTCATCGCCACCACCCTCGGCCTGCTGTGCCTGCTGCTCCCGATGGCGGGGCTCACCTTGCGGTTCGCCCTCAAGCCGCTGGTGGAGGCGTGGGGTCTGCGGAACCACTCCCGCGACGAGGTTGCCCTGCTGGAGAAGCGGGTCGCCCTGCTGGAGCGCGAGTTGGAGCTCCGCCGGCTGCCCGCCGTGACGGAGGTGGGCCAGACCGCCCACTCGGCACGGAATTCTTCCGTCACGGTCGGTGCTTGACACACCGGGCCTCGCCCCTATACTGCGCGGCCTTTTATCAAGCCCGGTAGGGAAATGCCGACGATTAGCCAGCTGGTCCGTTACGGTCGCGAGAAGCTGAAGTTCAAGGGCAAGAGCCCCGCGTTGAAGGAGTGCCCGCAGAAGCGGGGCGTCTGCACGCGCGTCTACACCACCACTCCCAAGAAGCCGAACTCCGCGCTGCGCAAGGTGGCGCGCGTCCGGTTGACCAACGGCATCGAGGTCACCTCGTACATCCCGGGCGTGGGCCACAACCTGCAGGAGCACTCGGTGGTGATGATCCGCGGGGGCCGCGTGAAGGACCTGCCGGGCGTCCGCTACCACATCATCCGCGGCACGCTGGACTCCGTCGGCGTGCAAGGCCGCAAGCAGGGCCGTTCCAAGTACGGCGCCAAGCGGCCGTCCTGATCACCCCTTTTCGAAGAGAAGAGCACTCCCATGCCTCGTCGTCGCGTCGTCGCCAAGCGCAAGATCCTCCCGGACCCGAAGTTCCAGGACCGCCTGGTCACCAAGTTCGTCAACGACCTCATGCGCAAGGGCAAGAAGTCCATCGCCGAACGCGTGTGCTACGGCGCGTTCGCCCTGGTCGAGGAGCGCGGCAAGGAAGACCCCCTCAAGACCTTCAAGAAGGCCCTGGACAACGTGAAGCCGGTGCTGGAGGTGAAGTCCCGCCGCGTCGGCGGCGCCACCTACCAGGTCCCGGTGGAGGTCCGCCAGGACCGGCGCGTGGCGCTGGGCATGCGCTGGATCATCCAGTACTCCGCCGCCCGCGGCGAGAAGACGATGGAGGAGAAGCTGGCCGGCGAGATCATGGACGCCGCCAACAACCGCGGCAACGCGGTGAAGAAGCGCGAGGACACGCACAAGATGGCGGAGGCCAACAAGGCCTTCTCCCATTACCGCTGGTAGTTCCGCCGCTTCTGTAGCTCCGTCTTCCGCGTCACAAGTCGGCTTTCGCGTCATCAAATCCCGAGCGAGGATGCGCGCCCATGGCACGCGAATACCCCCTCGAGCGCTACCGCAACATCGGGATCATGGCCCACATCGACGCGGGCAAGACGACCACGACCGAGCGGATCCTCTATTACACCGGCGCCATCCACAAGATGGGCGAGGTGCACGAGGGCACCACCACCACCGACTGGATGGTGCAGGAGCGCGAGCGCGGCATCACCATCACCTCCGCGGCGATCACCGCCTTCTGGCCGCGCAACGACCTGAAGTACCGCGTCAACATCATCGACACCCCGGGGCACGTGGACTTCACCATCGAGGTGGAGCGGTCCCTGCGCGTGCTGGACGGGGCGGTGGCCCTGTTCGACGGGGTGAACGGCGTCGAGCCGCAGTCGGAGACGGTGTGGCGGCAGGCGGACAAGTACAAGGTCCCGCGGATCTGCTTCATCAACAAGATGGACCGGGTGGGCGCGGACTTCGAGATGTCCGTCCGCACCATCCGCGAGAAGCTGATGGCCAACGCGTGCGTCCTCCAGCTCCCCCTGGGCGCCGAGGAGAAGCACCGCGGCGTCATCGACCTCATCCAGATGAAGGCGCTGGTGTTCCAGGACACCGAGCTGGGGTCCCGCTACGACACGGTCGACATCCCCGAGGAATTCAAGGCGCAGGCCGAAGAAGCGCGCGGCAAGCTGCTGGAGGCCGCCGCCGAGCAGGACGACGCCCTGACGGAGAAGTACCTGGAGGGCAAGCCCATCTCCGAGGAGGAGATCCGCAAGGCCGTCCGCAAGGGCTGCATCGCCATGAAGCTGTTCCCCGTCCTCTGCGGCTCCGCCTACAAGCACAAGGGCGTGCAGCCGCTCCTGGACGCGGTGGTGGACTTCCTCCCGTCGCCGCTGGACATCCCGCCGGTGCACGGCAAGACGCCCAAGGGCGAGGACGCGGTCCGGGAGACCAAGGACACCGAGCCCTTCGCCGCGCTGGCGTTCAAGATCATGACCGACCCCTACGTGGGGACGCTCACCTTCATCCGCGTCTACTCCGGGCGGCTGGAGTCGGGGACCGCGGTCTGGAACTCCACCAAGGGCAAGCGCGAGCGCGTGGGCCGGTTGGTGCAGATGCGCGCCGACAAGAAGGACGACATCCAGGAGTGCCTGGCGGGCGACATCTGCGCGGTGGTCAGCCTCAAGGGCACCACCACCGGCGACACGCTCTGCCGCGAGGACAAGCAGATCATCCTGGAGAAGATGGAGTTCCCGCAGCCGGTGATCGACCTGGCGCTGGAGCCCAAGTCCCAGGACGACCAGGAGCGGCTGGCGGTGTCGCTGCAGAAGCTGGCGGTGGAGGACCCGTCGTTCCGGGTGCGCACGGACGAGGAGACGGGGCAGACGATCATCGCCGGGATGGGCGAATTGCACCTGGAGATCATCGTCGACCGGCTCACCCGCGAGTTCAAGGTGGGGGCCAACGTCGGCAAGCCGCAGGTCGCCTTCCGCGAGACGATCACCAAGGAGGCGGAGGCGGAGGGGAAGTACATCCGCCAGACCGGCGGCCGCGGCCAGTACGGCCACGTCTGGCTGAAGGTGGAGCCCAACGAGGTGGGCAAGGGCTTCGAGTTCGTCAACGGCATCGTCGGCGGCGTCATCCCGCGCGAGTTCATCCCGCCCATCGAGAAGGGCGTGGAGGAGGCGATGCAGAACGGCGTGCTCTCCGGCTACCCCATGGTGGACATCAAGGTCACCGTGTTCGACGGCAGCTTCCACGACGTCGACTCCAACGAGATGGCCTTCAAGATCGCCGGGTCGATGGCGTTCAAGGAGGGCTGCAACCAGGCGGGCCCGGTGCTGCTGGAGCCGATCATGGCCTGCGAGGTGGTGACGCCCGAGGAGTTCATGGGCGACGTCATCGGCGACCTCAACTCCCGCCGCGGGAAGATCCTGGGGATGAACCCGCGGCACGGCGTCCAGGTGATCGACGCCCAGGTGCCGCTGGCCCAGATGTTCGGCTACGCCACCGACCTCCGCTCGCGAACCCAGGGCCGCGCCACGTACACCATGCAGTTCTCGCACTACGCGCAGGCGCCGCGGACCATCTCCGACGAAGTCATGCAAAAGGCGGGACGCGCATGAAGCTCACGGCGGCAGCGGCGGTGGTCCTCTCGGCGTTGGCGTTCACCCTCGGCTGCACCATGCGGCCGCAGAAGTGGGACGCGCCGCCCAAGGGACCCTCCCTCCCGCCGGCGGCGATGGCCGTCCTCCTCGCCGAGATGCAGGACTGCCCCAGGGACAAGATCTACGCCGACCAGTTCCCCCGGCTGATCCAGGCCTCCGGCTGCGGCAGGGTGGTGTACCTGTCGAAGAAGGAGGGGAACGCCTTCGACGACGCGGTCTGGGCGCGGGCCGCCCCGGACTTCCCGCTGCCGCCGGAGGACGACCTGCGGGCGGCGGAGGGACTGCTGGCCGGGGCCCGGCTCCGCCAGCCGGTGCTGATCTCCGGCAAGGACCCGCTGATCACCATGGAGCAGGCCAAGACCCTGCACTCGTGGAACCCGACCGCGGTGGTCACCTGCGTGCTGGGCACGGACGGCCGGCTCCACGCCTGCTTCGTCCAGGCGGACGAACCGCTGGTGGCCGAAGCGGTCACCAAGACGACCCAGTACTTCCAGTACCAGCCGGCCACCGCGGACGGCCGCCCCATCCCGGCGACCTTCCAGGTGACCATCCACGTGCCGGTGCCGCGGCCGAACTGCGCCGCGCTCGCCGACCCGCTCCGGGAGACGCGGTGCCGGCGCGCGCTCGATTCGCCCGAGGGGCCGGCCGCCGCCGACCCGGAGATCTGGGGCCTTCCCCTGGGGAGCTAGTCCGGGACCTTGATGCCCGGCGGCGGCGGCATGTTCGCCATCCGCTTCTGCATCTCCTTGGGCGAGACGTCCTCGATGTGCGTCATCAGGTACCACTCGTTCCCCCACGGGTCGATCACCCGCGCGGTCCGCTCGCCGTAGAACTGGTCCTTGGGCTCCTCCTTGGAGGTGGCGCCGGCGGCGACCGCCGTCCGGTGCGTGGCGTCCACGTCCCTGGTGTAGAGCGTCAGCCGGCCCGGCGTGGCCGGGAACTGGGGCGGCATGGCGTCGCCCAGCATCAGGACCGCCGAGCCGAACGCCAGCTCCGCGTGCGCCACCTTGCCGTCCGGCATCGGGTAGCGGGTCCGCTCCTTGGCGCCGAACACCTTCTTGAGGAAGTCGATGGCCTCGCCGCAGCGCTCCAGCACCACGGTGGGCATCAGCGGAGGATAGCCGTCCGGGATGGGCTTCACCTTCTTGGGAGCCTTCGCCTTGGCCGCCCGGGGGGCCGCCTTCTTCGCCGCCTTCTTCTTCGTTGCCATGGTGCGTCACCTCCTGCTGGGGGGCCGCTCCCTACCATGGGTGGGCATGGGATTCCCGAGGAATTCCGCACCGGAGCAAAAGGTTGCAACGCGTCAGGGGCTCTGGTACAAGCCCCGCCCCCCGACGTATCAGTCCGTCATCTCCGTTCTCTGACAACCAGGTTTGGTTTCCGAGACGCCCGAAGGCACGTCGGCTTCGTTGTGGACGAGGGTTTTGAATGGCGACGCAGAAGATTCGAATCCGGCTCAAGGCGTACGACTCCAAGCTCCTGGATCAGAGCGCGGGTGAGATCGTCGAGACGGCCAAGCGGACGGGCGCCAAGGTGGCGGGGCCCATCCCGCTGCCCACCCGGATCAACAAGTTCACCGTCCTCCGCAGCCCGCACGTCGACAAGAAGAGCCGCGAGCAGTTCGAGATCCGCACGCACAAGCGGCTCCTCGACATCCTCGAGCCCACCCAGCAGACGCTGGACGCGCTGATGAAGCTGGACCTCTCGGCCGGCGTGGACGTGGAGATCAAGTCATGAAGTTCGACGTCGTCGATTTCGACGGGAAGAAGGTCTCGGAGATCGACCTGGCGGACTCGGTCTTCGGCGCCGAGGCCAACGACCACCTGATCTACGAGGTCGCCAAGTTCCAGGCGATCAACCGGCGCGCCGGCACGCTCGGGGTGAAGAACTCCTCGCTGGTCTCCGGCGGCGGCAAGAAGCCCTGGAAGCAGAAGGGCACCGGCCGCGCCCGCCAGGGCTCCATCCGCGCCTCCCACTGGGTGGGCGGCGGCAAGGCGATGGCCCCCAAGGCGCGCGACTACACCTACCGCCCGCCCCGCAAGGTCCGCCAGGGCGCGATCCGGGTGGCGCTGTCGCTCAAGGCCAAGGACAAGAAGCTGATCGTCCTCAACGAGTTCCCGGTCTCGGAGGCCAAGACCAAGGCGGTCTACGAGGTCCTCACCAAGCGGATGAAGCTCACCAACGCGCTGGTGGTGGACGAGAAGGCCAACGGCAAGCTCCTCCGGTCCGTCCGCAACATGGCGAAGTTCGACGCCGTGCCGGTGGAGGGCGTGAACCTCGAATCCCTGCTCAAGCACGAGGCGCTGGTGCTGACCTCCAAGGCGGCCAAGGCGCTGGAGGGCGCGCTGTCATGATCCCGTCCGACGTCATCAAGGGCCCGCTCATCACCGAGAAGATGGACAAGGCGCGGGAGACGCAGCGCCAGTACAGCTTCGTGGTGGACCGGCAGGCCACCAAGCACGAGGTCGCCCACGCGGTGCAGAACCTGTTCAAGGTCACCGTGGAGGCGGTCCGCACCTCGGTGGTCCGCGGCAAGGTGAAGCGGGTGGGCCGGAGCACCGGCAAGCGGCCCAACTGGAAGAAGGCGATCGTCACCCTCAAGGAGGGGGACAAGATCGATCTGTTCGAGGGAGGCGCGGTCTGATGGCGCTCAAGAAATACAAGCCGACCTCCGCCGCTCGCCGCCTGATGACGGTGCAGGACTTCTCCGACATCACGCGCGACCGGCCGGAGAAGAAGCTCACCCAGGCGATGCGGAAGTCCGGCGGCCGCAACGTGCACGGCCACATCACCCGCCGGCACCAGGGCGGCGGCCACAAGCGCCGCTACCGGGTGATCGACTTCAAGCGCCTGGACAAGGACGGCGTGCCGGCCAAGGTCGCCACCATCGAGTACGACCCCAACCGCACCGCCAACATCGCGCTGCTGCACTACGCGGACGGCGAGAAGCGCTACATCCTGGCGCCGGTGGGCCTGCAGGTGGGGGACACGCTGCACGCGGGCGCCGCCGCCGACATCCGGCCCGGCAACTCGCTGCCGCTGCAGAACATCCCGGTGGGCACCGTCATCCACAACGTGGAGCTCAAGCCCGGCCGCGGCGCGCAGATGATCCGCTCCGCCGGCTCCTGGGGCCAGCTGATGGCCAAGGAGGGCCGCTACGCCCAGGTCCGCCTGCCGTCCGGCGCGGTCCGCAAGATGCTGGTGGAGTGCCGCGCCACCATCGGCCAACTGGGCAACATCGAGCACGAGATCGTCCGGGTGGGCAAGGCGGGCAAGTCGCGCTGGCTGGGCATCCGGCCCACCGTCCGCGGCCTGGCCATGAACCCGGTGGACCACCCGCACGGCGGCGGCGAGGGCAAGTCCGGCCAGGGCAATCCCCACCCCGTGTCCCCCTGGGGCCAGAAGACCAAGGGCCTCACCACGCGCGTCAACAAGCGCACCGACAAGTTCATCGTCTCCGGCCGCCGCACCGGCGTCCGCAGCCAGTAACGGAACAAGCTCACCATGGCGCGTTCGATCAAGAAGGGCCCGTTCGTCGACAAGCACCTCGCCAAGAAGGTGGAGGACTTGATCAAGGCGAACCAGAAGAAGGTGGTGAAGACCTGGTCGCGCAGGTCCACCATCCTGCCGGAGTTCGTGGGTCACACCTTCGCGGTGCACAACGGGCGGAAGTTCATCCCGGTGTTCGTCACCGAGAACATGGTGGGCCACAAGCTGGGCGAGTTCGCCCCCACCCGCACCTTCATCGGCCACTCGGCGGAGAAGAAGGTCGCCAAGCCGCCGCCGGGCAAGTAGCGAGCGAGAGACAGGGAGCCATCCACCATGGAGTCGAAGGCACATCTGAGGTACCTGCGGATCGCCCCCCGGAAGGTCGGGCAGGTGGCGGCGTTGGTGCGCGGCAAGCAGGTGGGCGCGGCGCTGAACATCCTCAAGTTCACCAGGAAGCACGCCGCCAAGCCGCTGGAGAAGCTGATCAAGAGCGCCATCGCCAACGCCACCGACCTCTCCAAGGGCCAGGTGGACATCGACACGCTCTACGTGAAGCACATCTCGGTGGACCAGGGCCCCTCCCAGCGCCGCTACATGCCGCGCGCCATGGGCCGGGCCACCAAGATCACCAAGAAGAGCTCACACGTCCACGTGGTCCTGGCCTCGGCGGAGAAGGGCCGCGGCGGGGAAGCGGAAGCGTAAGGCACAAGGAGAAGCGACGTTGGGACAGAAAGTACATCCGGTTGGCTTCCGCCTGGGCGTCATCAAGACCTGGGACAGCAAGTGGTTCGAGGCCAAGAACTACGCCCAGTGGCTGCACGAGGACATCGGCATCCGCGAGTTCGTCAAGAAGTCGCTCGCGCACGCCGGCGTCTCCCGCGTGGAGATCGAGCGCGCGGCCAACAAGGTGAAGGTCAACGTCCACACCGCGCGGCCGGGCATCGTGATCGGCAAGCGGGGCGCGGGCATCGAGACGATCAAGAAGGACCTGCAGAAGTTCACCAAGAACGAGGTCTTCCTGAACATCGTCGAGGTCCGCAAGGCGGAGACCGACGCGCAGCTGGTGGCCGAGAACATCGCCACCCAGCTGGAGCGCCGCATCGCCTTCCGCCGCGCGATGAAGAAGTCCATCCAGACCGCGATGAAGTTCGGCGCCAAGGGCATCCGAGTGGCGTGCTCGGGGCGGCTGGGCGGGTCGGAGATGGCGCGCTACGAGTGGTACCGCGAGGGCCGGGTGCCGCTGCACACCCTGCGCGCGGACATCGACTACGGCTTCGCCGAGGCGAAGACCACCTACGGGAAGATCGGCTGCAAGGTGTGGATCTGCCGCGGCGAGGTCCTCCCGGGCAAGGCCGGCGCGGCGCCGGTCCCGGGCTCGGTCCGGTAGGGAGACAGGGGATCAAGACATGCTCCAGCCTGCTCGAACGAAGTACCGCAAGATGCAGAAGGGCCGGATGTTCGGCAAGGCCGACCGCGGCTCCAACCTCACCTACGGCGAGTTCGGCCTGATGACGCTGCAGCCGGGGTGGCTCACCGCCCGGCAGATCGAGGCCGCCCGTATCGCCATGACCCGCAAGGTCAAGCGCGGCGGGAAGATCTGGATCCGCATCTTCCCGGACAAGCCGATCACCAAGAAGCCCGCCGAGACGCGCATGGGCACCGGCAAGGGCGGCGTGGAGTACTACGTGGCGGTGGTGAAGCCCGGCCGCATCCTCTACGAGATGGGCGGGATGGACGTGGCGCTCGCCACCTCCGCGCTGAAGCTGGCGCAGGCCAAGCTGCCGGTGCTCACCCGCATCGTCCACCGCGCGGACCTGAGCCTGTAAGGAGAGACGAAGATGGCGACGGCGAAGGAGCTCCAGGAGCTCACCATCGATGACCTCAACCGGCGCGCCGCCGAGCTGCGGGAGACCCTCTTCCAGGACCAGCTCAAGCGGCGGACCGGGTCGCTGGACAGCCCGTCCGAGCGGACCGGCCACCGGCGGGACCTGGCGCGGATCCTGACCGTGCTCACCCAGAAGCAGAAGGCGGCCCAGAAGGCCGCAGCGGGGAAGTAGACCATGGCTGAAGAGACGACACCGAAGAAGGAGACCCCCAGCCGCGGCCGGCCCAAGACCCGGGTGGGGATCGTCACCTCCAACAAGATGCAGAAGACGGTGGTGGTCACCGTCTCCCGGCGCGCGTCCCATAGGCAGTACGGGAAGATCGTGAGCCTGCGCGAGAAGTACAAGGCGCACGTCGAGGACCACGACTACCCGAAGAAGATCACCATCAACGAGGGCGACCGCGTGCGGATCGCGGAGACCAAGCCCGAGTCCAAGGACAAGCGCTGGCGCGTGGTCGAGGTCCTGGCGAGGAGCACCGCCGTATGATCCAGATGACGTCGGTGCTCGACGTGGCGGACAACTCGGGCGCCAAGAAGGTGTTCTGCATCAAGGTGCTGGGCGGGTCGAAGCGGAAGTACGCGTCGATCGGCGACATCATCGTGGTGTCCATCCGCGAGGCGCTGCCCAACTCCAAGGTGAAGAAGGGCGACGTGGCCAAGGCGGTGATCGTCCGCACCAAGCGCGAGGTGGGGCGGCCGGACGGCAGCTTCATCAAGTTCGACGGGAACTCCGCGGTCCTGATCAACAAGGACCTGGAGCCCATCGGGACCCGCATCTTCGGGCCGGTGGCCCGCGAGCTGCGCGCCAAGAAGTTCATGAAGATCATCTCGCTGGCGCCCGAGGTGCTGTAGCCATGCAGAAGCTGAAGGTGGGAGACACGGTGCAGGTGATGGCGGGCGCCGAGCGCACCGCCGCCAAGGACCGCAAGCGCGGGAAGGTCCTCGCCATCGACCGCGGCGCCCTGCGCGTCGTGGTGGAGGGCGTGCGGATGGTCAAGCGGCACGTGAAGAAGGGCCGCGACCGCGCCAACCCCGACGGCGGCATCATCGAGAAGGCCGGCACCGTGGCCCTCGCCAACGTGTCCCTGGTCTGTCCCAAGTGCGACAAGCCGACCCGGGTGGGCATCAAGGTGGACGGCGACAAGAAGGCGCGGTTCTGCAAGCAGTGCGAAGCGGTGATCGACTGAGCTGTTTTCACTGATCGGCGGGCAGGGGTCCCACACGGCCCGGCGAAGCAGGGAGCACGAGCGCGATGGCTGACGAGAAGGACAAGAAGGCGGGCGGAGCGGGGGCGGACGACGAGGCGGCCAAGGCCGCCAAGATCGCGGCCCGCGCGGCCAAGAAGGCCAAGGGCCGCAAGGAAGACGTGAAGAAGGCCGGCTACGCCGCCAACATCGAGGAGGGGCTGGAGGCCAAGCCCGCCCGGCTGCGCGTGCGCTACCGCAAGGAGACCGTGCCGGCCCTGATGAAGGACCTGGGGTTCAAGAACCCCAACGAGGTCCCGCGGCTGGACAAGATCGTGGTCAACATGGGCCTGGGCGAGGCCCTGGCCAACAACAAGATCCTCGAGTCCGCGGTGGACCAGCTGGCCGCCATCACCGGGCAGAAGCCGGTGATCACCAAGGCGCGCAAGAGCATCGCCAACTTCAAGCTGCGCCAGGGCCAGTCCATCGGCGCGGCGGTCACCCTGCGCAACGAGCGGATGTACGAGTTCATGGACCGCCTCTTCAACGTCGCGCTCCCCCGCGTGCGCGACTTCAAGGGCGTGTCCCCCAAGGCGTTCGACGGCGCCGGGAACTACACCATGGGCATCCGGGAGCAGATCATCTTCCCGGAGATCAACTACGACCAGATCGAGAAGGTGAAGGGCCTCAACATCACCTTCGTCACCACCGCCAGGAACGACGAGCACGCGATGGCGCTCCTCAAGCACCTCGGGATGCCCTTCCGCCAGTAAGGAACGAAACGAATGGCCAAGCTCTCCAAGATCGCCCAGGCGAAGCGCAAGCCGAAGTTCAAGGTGCGCAAGTACAACCGCTGCCCGCTGTGTGGCCGGCCGCGCGCGTTCCTGCGCAAGTTCAAGATGTGCCGCATCTGCCTGCGCAAGCGGGCACTGGCGGGTGAGGTCACCGGGCTGATCAAGTCATCCTGGTAGCTGGCGCCTCGCGAACCACCGGGATGGGCCCGGAAGGCGCGGGGAGCCCTGCAGTTGAGAGAAGAGACGAACGACACATGCCGGTCAACGATCCCGTCGGCGACATGCTGACCCGTATCCGCAACGCGTCGCGGGCGCACCACGACAAGGTGGTGGTCCCCTCCTCCAAGCTGAAGGTGGAGATCGCGCGCTGCCTCAAGGACGAGGGCTTCCTCGCCGACGTCGTCCACCACGAGAGCCAGCCCCAGGGCGAATTGACCCTGATGCTCAAGTACGGGCCGGACAAGCAGCCGGTCATCCAGGGCATCAAGCGCATCTCCAAGCCCGGCCTGCGCCGCTACGTCCCGGTGCGCGACATCCCGCGCGTGCTGGGCGGCCTGGGGATCAGCATCCTCTCCACCTCGCGCGGCGTGATGGGCGACGCCGAGGCCCGCAAGCAGAACGTGGGCGGCGAGCTGATCTGCACCGTGTACTAGAGAGACCAACCATGAGCCGAATCGGAAAGCTCCCCATCAAGCTGGAGGCGAAGGTCAAGGCGACCGTCGCCGGCGAGAAGGTCAACTTCGAAGGGCCCAAGGGCAAGATGACGGTCAAGCTCCCGCCCGGCCTCACCGTCGCGGTGAAGGACGGGGTGCTGACCGTGGGGCGGCCGGACGACTCCCGCCAGGCGCGCAGCCTGCACGGGCTGGGGCGGTCCATCCTCAACAACGCCGCCCGCGGCGTGGCCACCGGCTGGGAGCGGAAGCTGGACATCCGCGGCGTCGGCTTCCGCGCCGAGGTGAAGGGCAAGCAGGTCCACTTCTCCCTCGGCTTCTCGCACCCCATCGTCTTCAACCTGCCGGAGGGCGTGACCGCCGAGGTGGACAAGGTGGCCCGCACCGAGGACGCCCTCCCCACCGTGGGGCTGACCCTGCGGAGCGTGGACCGCGAGGTGCTGGGCGCCACCGCGGTGAAGATCCGGGCGCTGCGGCCCCCGGAGCCGTACAAGGGCAAGGGCATCAAGTACGCCGAGGAGCGCGTCCGCCGGAAGGAGGGCAAGACGGGCACCGCGTAAGCGGCCCGCTTGCAGGAGATCACCATGTCCAAGATCGATCCCAGGCTGAAGCGGAAGGAGCGCATCCGGCGCAAGCTGTCCGGCAGCGCCGAGCGCCCGCGGCTCACCGTCTACAAGAGCCTCAAGCACATCTACGCCCAGGTGGTGGACGACGCCTCCGGGCGGACGCTGGCCTTCGCCTCCTCGCTCTCCAAGGAGCTCAAGGGCAAGGACGAGGGCGACAAGAAGGCGGACGCCAAGCGCGTGGGCCAGCTCATCGCCGAGAAGTGCAAGGCGGTCAAGGTCGACCAGGTGGTGTTCGACCGCAACGGCTTCCCCTATCACGGCCGGATCGCGGCGGTGGCGGACGCCGCCCGCGAGGCCGGGCTCAAGTTCTAGTCACGGAAAGGTTCCAAAGGCTCATGGCAGCTCCAATCAATCCGAACGACCTCGACCTCACCGACCGCGTGGTGAACATCAACCGCGTGGCCAAGGTGGTGAAGGGCGGACGCCGGTTCAGCTTCTCCGCCCTGGTGGTGGTGGGCGACGGCGCCGGCCACGTGGGGGTGGGCCTGGGCAAGGCCAACGAGGTCCCCGAGGCCATCCGCAAGGGCGGCGAGAACGCCAAGAAGAACCTGTTCCGGGTGCCTCTGGCCGGCAACACCATCCCCCACGAGGTGCTGGGCCACTTCGGCGCCGGCTGGGTGCTGCTCAAGCCCGCCATGGAGGGCACCGGGGTCATCGCCGGCGGCGGCGTGCGCGCCGTGCTCGAGGCGGCGGGGATCCGCAACATCCTCACCAAGTCCCAGGGCAGCCGGAACCCGCACAACGTGCTCAAGGCCACCGTGGCGGGGCTGAAGTCGCTCCGCTCCCCGGAGCAGGTCTCGCGCATGCGCGGCCGCGACATCGAGGTGGAGAAG
>DASRBA010000304.1:0-8721 GCA_035637895.1 Myxococcaceae bacterium | reverse complement strand
GGCCACGGCCAGCTTCTGCCACTGGCCCATGGACAGCTCCTGGCCCGACTCGAACCAGCCGCCCAGCACGGTGTCGAACTTCTTGGGCAGCGTGGAGATCACCCCCGCCGCGCCGCCCTCCTCCGCCGCCTTCTCGATGCGCGGGCGGTCGTCCAGGTAGCGGACCTCGCCCAGGCCGATGTTCTCCGCCGCGGTGAACTGGTAACGGACGAAGTCCTGGTAGACGGCGCCGATCCGCGAGCGCAGGTCCTTGGGGTCCATGTCGCGCAGGTCCACCCCGCCGTAGAGGATGGCGCCCCCGGTGGGCTCGTACAGGCGCAGCAGCAGCTTCACCAGGGTGCTCTTGCCGGCGCCGTTCTCCCCCACCAGGCCCAGCTTCTCGCCGGGCTGGAGGACGAGGTTCACGCCCTGGAGCGCCCACTCCGACTTGCCGGGGTAGCGGAAGGAGACGTCCCGCAGCTCGATGGTGTTGCCCCGGCCCCTCTCCGGCGACAGCGGCGGGAGGACGCGCGGCTTCTCCCCGGAGGTGGGGATGTTCAGGTAGAGGAACAGGTTCGACATGAAGAGGGCGTCCTCGTACATGTCGCCCACCGCGGAGAGGATGCTCTGGAAGGCGCCCTGCCCCTGGCGGAACACGGCCAGGTAGAGCGTCATGTCGCCCAGGGAGATCTCCGCCCGCGCGGCGCGGCCCGCCACCAGCGCGTAGCAGCCGTAGAAGGCCAAAAGCGAGACCAGCCCCAGCCCCAGGCCCCACGCCATCCGGCGGTACGCCAGCCGCTTGTCCTCCGAGTAGAACTTCTGGAACAGCGCCCGGTAGCGCCCGAGGATGGTGGCCCCGAGGTCGAACAGCTTCACCTCCTTCACGTGGCTGTCGCGGGTGAGGATCCACTCCAGGTAGTTCAGGCGGCGGCCCTCGGGGGCGCGCCAGGAGTAGAGGCGGAAGGATTCGCCCGCCAGCTTCGCCTCCGCGGCGAAGGCGGGGATGGAGGCGACGAGGAGGACCAGCACGCTCCAAGGCGAGAGGCGGACCAGGATGGCGGCGTAGGCGCCCAGGGTGATCAACGCCTGGACGATGGAGAGCGCGTTCAGCGCCAGCGAGAGGGGCCGCGAGGAGGCCTCCCGCCGGGCGTTCTGCATCTTGTCGTAGGTGTCCGAGTCCTCGAAGTGGCGGAGCTCCAGCTCCAGCGCCTTGTGGAGGATCTGCTCGTTGATGATGTTGCCCAGGTTGGCGCGGAGGAGCTCGCGGACCAGGCCCTGGGCGCGGCTGACGAAGGTGGAGAGGACCATCAGGCCCAGCTCCCCCGCCACCGCGAAGTAGACGAACTGGCGGTCCGCGGCGAGGCCGGAGCGCGCGGCGCGGACGACCCCGTCCACGATCAGCTTGCCCACCCAGGCGATGCCCGCGGGGAGGACGGCGGCGACGACGGTCAGCGCCGCGACGGCGATCACCGCCGCGCGGTCCGCCCGCCAGACCAGCGCCAGGGTGGCCGGGAGGTGCTTGAAGATCTGCCCGGCGCCCTTGATCCGGTCGCGGAGCCGTTTGGCTTGTGGTGTGTTGGGGGCCACGCTCGTGCTCGGCCGAATGGTTAATGCGGTCGGCGCGGGAGCGCCACGCCTCTCATGTCAATTCCCATCGGGTTGCTCGTAGCACTCTTCGCCGCCCTCTGGGTGCTGGCCCGGGTCCGGGAGAAGCGCCTGCTGGCCGAGCGACCCCCGCCGGGCCGGCTGCTGGGCCTCCGCGGCCAGCGCATCCACGCGGTGGAGCGGCCGGGGAGCGGGCCGGCGGTGGTGTTCATCCACGGGAACCCGGGGTGCTCGCTGGATTTCGTGGACGTGCAGAAGCGGCTCGGCGGGCGGCGGAGCTTCTCCGTGGACCGCCCCGGCTCCGGGTGGAGCGAACGGGAGCCCTCCGCGCTCTCGCCCCGCGCGCAGGCGCTGCTCATCCGGAACGCGCTGCGCGACACGGGGGTGGCGGAGGTGGTGCTGGCGGGGTTCTCGTTCGGGGGGCCGGTGTCGGTGGCGTGGGCGCTGGAGTTCCCGGAGGAGGTGAAGGCGCTGGCGCTGCTGGCGCCGGTGGGGGACCCGGCCTCGCCGATGAAGCTGGACGCGGCGCAGGCGATGCTGGCGTGGCCGGTGTGGGGGTGGGTGGCCAGCTGGACGTTCGCGCCCGCGGTGTTCCCGCTGGCGGCGCCGGGCGGGTGGGTGAAGGCGTTCGCTCCACTGCCGGTGAAGGTGGACGCGGCGGCCGCCGCCTCGCCGTTGATCGGACGGCCCACGTGCCTGTGGTCCACCGCCAAGGATTGGGCGGCGCTCCCGGCGACCATGGGGGAGTTGGCGGCGCGCTACCCGCAGGTGAAGGCGCCGGTGGAGATCCTCGCCGCGGCGGACGACCACGTCCTGGGGCCCACGCACGCGCAGGCGCTGGCCCGGGGAATCCCGGGGGCGAACCTGAAGGTCATCCCCGGCGCTGGACACCAGCTCATGCACACCCACCCGGACGAGGTGGTGGCGGCGGTGGAGCGGGCCCTGGCGCGCATCTGACCCACCCTCCCGGCAGGTAATGATTTCAGGCCGGCGCGTTGACTCCGTGAGCCCTTCCTCATGCACGCCACGGCCGCCACACCCGACGCGCAGCTCGCGCCCGCGACGCGAGCGCGCCCATCCATCGCGCTGGAGTGGGTCCGCCAGAACGCCTTCCGCGTCCTGGGGCTCCCCGGCAACGCTCCCCTCTCCGCGATCCACGACGCGGACGCGGCGATGCGGCGCCGCGCCAAGCTCGGGCTTTCGCCGGGCACGCCTTTGGACCTCGACCTCGCCGGGCCGGTGGGCCGCACCGAGGCGGAGGTCCGCGACGCCCTGGCCCGCCTGACGGATCCGTCGACCCGCCTCCGCGAGCGCTTCCTGTGGGTGCACGACGGCGCCGTGGTGAACGGCGCCGGAGACGAGGGGCTGCTGGCCCTGGCCGCCGCCGCCACGGGCGTCGCCCGGACGCACGACGCCGCGTTCTTCCGGCTCCTCGCGGTGTGCGTGCACGACCCGAAGGTGGGCGACGAGAAGCGCTGGCTCCAGGCGCTCGCGCAGTGGAAGGCCTGCATCGACGACGACGCGTACTGGGAGGCGCAGATCGACGCGGAGCTGGAGGGCGGCTTCGAGCCCATGGCGGGCCTCGACGAGGTCCAGGAGCTGCGCGGCCAGGCGGCCTCCCTCATCGCGGAGGTCCCCTCCTCCATCGCCCGCGCCGCGCTGGCGTCCAGCGAGACGGCCGCCGCGGATGCCGCCCTGCGCGCCCTGGGCGGCGCCCGGCTCTCGGACTCCGCCCACGAGGCGATCCTCGCGCCGCTGGTGGAGCGCCTGGAGGAGACGTGCGCGCAGATCGCCAGGACCTGCTCCGAGCGGATCCAGCGCGTGCACGGCGAGGAGGCGGTGATCGCCAACCTCCTCCCGTGCAACGAGGCCATGGCCCGGTTCGACCGCCAGGTGAAGCCCGCCCTCGCCCAGATCCTGCGGTTCGCGGACATGGACACGAACCTGGGTCGCGAGGCGCGGGAAGCCGCCGCGTCGTGCCTTCGCGTCATCGGGGTCAGCTACACCTGGGCGGACATCAGCGACCACGCGGTGAGCGCGCTGCGGCTGGCGGCACTCACCTCCGAAGGCTCCCCCCTCCAGGCGCGCATGCAAGCCGAGCTGAGCGAGCTGGAAGTGGTGGCGCAGCGGAGGCACGAGCAGCAGTACGCCCCGACCGACCTTCCGTCGTGGGAGCAGTCGAAGCAGCACCCGCTGTTCGGCCACACCACCCTCTATTACGAGCCCAAGCACGGCAACCAGATCGAGTACGTGGACGAGAGCGGCTGGGCCCACCTGTGGTACCCGGGCAACCGGGCCGTGGTCCGCTGCGAGTGGCGCGCCGGCGCGACCCACGTCTGGAACCGGAGCCTCCGCCCCACCCACAACCAGGCGACGGGTCGCACGGGCCGGCAGTGGGAGCGCCAATCCATCGAGTCGGTCAAGCGGACCATGGTGGACATCGTCCCGGGCGATCCGCTCCAGCTCGCCCGGGGCACCCTCCCCCACCTCCTCCGGCAGCACCCGCGCTACGGCAGCATCCAGGAAGTGCTGGAGGGCATCCGCCAGATCCGGCGCGAGCTCCCAGCGGACCTGGAGGATGAGCCGCGCCAGCTGATCAGCTCGGTGGAGATCGGCGGCAAGCGGCTGGCCATCTCCTCCGACCTGATCGCCTGGGGCCGGACGCGGATCGCGACCCGGAACGTGGTGGGGATTCGCCTGAGCGTGCCCGGGAACCAGCCCTGGTCCATGCCGGGGGCGGCGGTGCTCGCGGTCGGCGGATTCGACCGCTCCGTCTCCATCGAGTGCGCCGCCGGAGGCCTGGCGACCCAGGAGATCATCCAGGAGCGGTGGACCCGCATCATGGAAGGCCTGTGGCCCGCCGTGATGGTGCCGCTGCTCGACCGGCACCTGCAGCTGCTCAAGACCGGCGAAGGCTTCCTGATCGGCGATCTCCACTTCGATGCGCAGGGCATCCACCGGGCCGAGGGCGACTCGACCCTGCGGAAGGCCTGGACCTCCCTCTTCAGCGACAAGGGCGAGCGCCGGCGGCGCCACCACCTCGACTGGTCCGAGGTGAGCGGCTGCCAGCGCGCGGAGGGCCAGGTGCACCTGGTCTCGCGCCGCGAGCGCTGGGCGAGCCTGAACCCGCGCGACACCTGGAACGCCGCGCTGCTCGAGCCGCTGATCGATTACCTCGTGACCAAGGGGCACCTGTGGGACGTCATCAAAAGAAAAACAGCAAGCTGACCGTGTCCGTCGCGGCCCTGGCGGACGTGGCCGTGGAGTGGTGGCGGCTCGACCGCTGGTCGCAGGCGCAGGACGAAGGCCGGCTGGTGGCGCGCCACGTGGCCCGCCGGCTGGGGCGGTTCCTCGACGAGCAGCGGGTCGAGGTGCTGGACCTCACCGGCAAGCCCTACGAGGCTGGCCTGGCCGTGGAGGTGCTGGAGTCGCAGGCGGACGCGGCGGTGCCGGCCGGCCAGGAGGTCGTCGGCGAGACGGTGTCGCCCATCGTGCTCCGGAAGGGCGCGGTCGTCCGCCACGGGCAGGTGGTGATTCGCCGGGGGGAGGGCTGACCATGGCCGGCACCGTCGCCTACGGGATCGACCTGGGCACGACGAACTCGTGCATCGCGCGCGCGGACGGCGAGGCGATCCGCGTGTACCAGAACAACGATCAGATGAGCGTCACCCCGTCCGTGGTTCGCCTGCTCAAGAACGGGCGGGTGGTGGTGGGGAAGCGGGCGTACAACGCCATCGCGGACGACTCGGAGAACATCGCCCAGGAGTTCAAGCGGTGGATGGGGCAGAAGGGCGACAAGACCTTCCCGGCCGCGGGGAAGACGCTGACCGCCGAGCAGCTCTCCGCCGAGGTGCTCAAGGCGCTCAAGGAGGACGTCCGCCGCGCGGACGGCGCCGACATCCGGGCGGCTGTGGTGACCGTCCCCGCCGCCTTCGGCGCGCTGCAGTGCGACGCCACCGGGCGAGCCTGCGCGGCGGCCGGCCTGGCGCAGGCGCCCCTGCTGCAGGAGCCCATCGCCGCCGCCATCGCGTACGGCGTCGCCCCCGGCGCGCGCGACCAGCGGTGGATGATCTTCGACCTGGGCGGCGGCACCCTGGACATCGCCGTGGTGTCGACCAAGGACGGCCGGCTGACGGTGCTGGAGCACCGCGGCGACAACCTCCTCGGCGGCAAGGACATCGACCGCCGGCTCGCCGAGCACCGCTTCCTGGAGCCGCTCGCGCGGACCTTCGCCCTGCCGGATCCGGCGAAGGACCCGGCCGGGCACCAGCGCCTGCTCCGGCGCCTGGTGCTGAAGGCGGAGGAGACGAAGATCGACCTCTCCACCCAGGAGCAGGTGGTGGTGAGCCTGGTCGACCTCGGCGACGACGCGGATGGGGCGCCGATCGAGCTGGAGCTCACCGTCACCCGCGCGGAGCTCGAGCGCGAGGTGGAGCCGCTGGTGGACCGCGCGGTCCGCCTGGCGGAGGAAGCCCTGGAGGGCGCGCGGATCCGGGGCCGCGACCTGGACCGGGTGCTGCTGGTGGGTGGCCCCACCCAGATGCCGCTCATCCGCTCCGCCCTGGCCGGCAGGCTGGAGGCGCGGATCGACCATTCGCTGGACCCGATGACGGTGGTGGCGCGGGGCGCCGCCGTGTACGCCGGCGGCATCGAGCTGGAGCCTGCCAAGGTCTCCCCGGCTCCGGCCGCGGTGGCGCCCGCTTCGCCGGTGCCGGCGGCAGAGGCCCCTGCGGGAAAGCCGAAGGTGGTGCTCGCGTTCGACCCGGTGAGCGCCAAGACCTCCGCGCCCGTCGCCGGGAGGCTGGAGGGAGATGCGGGGATCACGGAGCTCAAGCTGGACGCCGAGGGCGGCTACTGGTCCAGCGGATGGTTCGCGCTCAGCGCGGGGACCTTCGAGCTCCCGGTGATGTTGCAGGAGGGGAAGACCACCCGCTTCTTCCTCTATGCGCGCGACGCGGCGGGGACGCTGGTGGACGTGGAGCCGGGCGAGCTGTCCATCCGCCACGGGCTGGTGATCAGCGCGCCGCCGCTGCCCCACACCATCGGCGTGGAGGTCTCCAAGCGCGGCGGCAAGGAGCTGGACCCGGTGTTCAAGCGCGGCACGCCGCTGCCGGCGGAGCGGACCATCCGCTACCGCGCCGACCGCACGGTGAAGCCCTCCGACCCGGAGTCGGCCCTGGCGATCAAGCTCTGGGAGGGCGAGGACCTGCGCGAGCCCGAGGCCAACGTCTGGGTGGGGAACGTCAAGATCGCCGCCGCCGACTGCCGGCGCGCGGTCCCCGAGGGGTCGGAGGTGGAGGTCACCATCAAGATCGACGCCTCGCGGCTGATCACCATCGAGGCGTTCATCCCCCACCTCAACCAGCACTTCTCCAACAAGCTCTACGTCGCGCAGGAGGAGGAGAAGGACTACGCGGAGCTCTCCTCGGCGGTCGTCGACCAGGTGGGCGAATACCGGGAGCGCCTCTCCAGGGTGGAGCAGACGCAGGCCCAGGCCGGCGACGAGAAGCAGGCCGAGGAGGTGGAGCGGCTGAAGCGGGAGCTGGACGAGCTGGACCACGAGGCCACCCGCACCTCCGCGACCAGCAACCCGGATCCGGACCAGTCGCGCCGGGTGGTCGAGTCCGCCCGCAACGTCCAGTCGAAGCTCAACCAGCTGGAGCGCGGGGCCGGGGTCGGGGCGCCTTCGGTGGCGATGGAGGCGATCGCCGCCTCCCGGAAGATGGCGCGGGAGGTGGTGGAGCGCTTCGGCTCGTCGCTGGAGAAGAAGGAGCTGCAGATGCTGGAGAAGCAGCTCGAGCGCGGCCTGGACAAGGCCGACGAGCGCGCCATCCAGCGCGTCCAGGAGGCGTTCGACGCGCTCCGCTTCCGCGTGCTGCTGGCGCAGGACTGGTACTGGCGCGAGCTGTTCGAGTCCATGCGCGGCCCGGACCAGGCGTGGCAGAGCAAGGAAGCCGCGGAGAAGCTGCTCGCGCGCGGCCAGGAGGCCATCAGCTCGGGCGACGGCAAGGACCTGCGCGAGGTGGTGCGGGAGCTGTGGAAGCTCCAGCCGAAGACGAAGGAAGAGGAGGGCCAGGAGCGCGCGATGCGGTCCGGCCTGCGGAGGTTCTGATGACGTTCGTCACCGCTCGCCCCAGCCTGCCGTCGGGACACGCCCTCCCCGGGCTCCCGGGCATCGAGAAGCCGCTCCACGCCGACGGCGCGGTGGAGATCTACCGCCTCGCCGACGCCTCCGAGCGCGTCCTGCTGGTCGTCCCCGCCACCGCCGAGCCGCGGGCGCAGGCGCGCGCGCGCCTGGTCCCGTGGTGGGAGCTGCTCGGCCAGGAGCGCGTCGTGGTGGAGAAGGAGCTGGGCGGTCCCTCCTTCTCCGCCGTCCTGCGGCTCAAGGGGGAGTGGATGGCGTCCGACCGCCGGAAGGCCGCTGCCGGCGAGCAGGCTCTGCTGGAGATGTTCGGAGCGCTGCTGGAGGCCGCCGGCTTGACGCTGCGGTCCCCCACCCCGCTCGGCCGGCCGTCCTTGGCGCGCTCGCTGATCTGGTGGAACGCGGGCGGAGGCGGGCGGGCCACCCCGGTCTACCTCGGCGCCGCGGCGCCCGCCGAGCGCGACCTGGTGCGCGACGCGGCGGCGCTCGTCTATCTCGACGCGTCCGGGATCGATCCTTCGAAGGCCAAGGGCCCGCCGGCGCCGCTGGACCGGTGGGTGAAGACGGCGGGCGCCCAGGCCACGAGCGCGCTCGGGCGCTGCCTCTCGAACGGGCAAGACCGGATCGCCACGCTGGCCGACGCCCGGCGGGCGGCGGGACTGGACCGCGGCGGCGACGGCGCTGCGGAGGTCGAGGCCAAGCCGGTGGCGGATCGGCATGGGACGGGGCTCGCCGCGGTGGCGGGCATGAAGGAGCTGCGGACGCTCCTGGAGAAGGAGGTCGTCCGGCCCATCCGGGACCCGGAGCCGTTCAAGAAGTACGGGTTGGACATCCCCAACGGGATCCTCCTCTACGGCCCGCCCGGGTGCGGGAAGACCTGGATCGCGCGCAAGCTGGCCGAGGAGGTCGGGCACTTCTTCGTGGAGATCATCCCTTCGGAGATCGCCAGCCCGTACATCCACGACAGCGTGATCCGCATCCGCGAGCTGTTCGAT
>DASRBA010000303.1:0-3323 GCA_035637895.1 Myxococcaceae bacterium | reverse complement strand
CGACGACAGATCCTCGACGGTGCGGGCCAGGCCGAAGTCGAGCACGCGCACCCGCTCGTCGTTGCCGATGAGCACGTTGTCGGGCTTGAAGTCGCGGTGCACCAGCCCGGCGGCGTGCGCGGCGGCCAGGCCGCGGCCGGCGAAGGAGAACACCTTGGCCACGTCCTTCCAGGTGCGCTTCTTCTCCGCCAGCCAGGCGGCGAGCGTGGTGCCGTCCACCAGCTCCATGGCGAGGTAGATCTCGCCCTCGAAGCTGCCCACGTCGAACACGGTGACGATGTTCGGGTGCGAGAGGCGGGCCATGGCCTGCGCCTCGCGCATCAGCCGGGAGCGCCCCTCCGAGATGTGCTGGCCGCCGCCCTTCTTGCGCGTGCGCAGCACCTTCAGCGCCACCTTGCGGTTCAGCTCCGGGTCGTAGGCGGAGTAGACCGCGCCCATCCCGCCCACGCCGATGACGTCGCGGATGACGTAGCGGCCGACGCGGGTGCCCTTCTCCAGGTACTGGGTGCCGGTGGGGACGCGCTCCTTGATCTCCTCCTTGTGGTTGTCCCTGTCCTGGGCGGCCTTCGCGGTGGCGCTCGGGGCGACCTTGTCCCTGGGCGGCTTGCTGGGCTCCCGGATGGCGGGGAGCGAGTCCTGGAGGCGGAGCTCCTTGAGCTCGCGGGAGGCGCGGGCGGGCGGCGGCGGCGCGGGCTGTGGCTGCGGCGGAGGCGGCTGGGCGCGATCCATCACCGCCTGCATGTTCTTGTCGGTGGGCCGGGCGCGCGGGTCCTCCACCATGGTGAAGGCGCCGCTGCCGCTGGGGTGGCCGGCGACGGTGTCCTCGTCGTCGTCCGGGTCGCGGGCGGCGGCCGCGGCGGAGGCCTTCACCTCCTCGTCGGAGGTCCGCGCCAGGAGGTCCAGCCGCGCCAGCCGCCGCTGGCAGTGCGCGCACGTCTTGACGTGGCCCTGCAGCGCCTGCGTCTGCTCCACCCCGAGCTTCCCCTCGTGGTAGCGGGCGAGGACCGCCGCTCCGGGGCAATCCGGCGTGGGCTGGTACGAGATGGACATCCCGGGCGCGATCTCATCACGAGCGCGCCTCCGGAGCGAGGGGGCAGGTGGGTCAAGGAGCCGGGGGGCGGCCCAGCTCGCGCCGGAACTGCGCCATCGCCTGGTACAGCTCGAGCGACTGCTCCTCCGGCGGCGCGACGGCGACGTACCGCTCCAGGTTCTCCAGCGCCTTCGCCTTGTCCCCCGCCTGCGCCTGGACGGAGGCCAGGAAGAGGAGCGCCTCCTGCGCGCCGGGGTAGGTGTCGGCGAGGTGCTGCAGCTCCGCCTCCCCCGCGGGGTCGCCCCGCTGGGCCTTGATCATCGCCCGGTGGATCCGGTTCTCCACGTGGAAGGGGTCCGCGCCCAGCGCGCGCACGGTCACCTCGGCGGCCTGGACCCACTCCTGGCGGCCGATCAGCTCGTGGCCGACCTGGGCGGCGGTGTCCACGTCCTCGGGGTGCTCGCGGAGGTGCTCCATCGCCTGGGCAAGCCCGTCTCCGCCCTCCTGCGCGCCGCCCTGGGCCTGCATCGGCCCGCGCGGCATGGAGCCGTCGTCCACCTTGGGCTTCTCCTGGCTGAACAGGAGGACGCCCAGCACCGCGAAGAAGGCGACCACGCCGCCGCCCCAGAGCGCGCCCACCATCTGGGGGTGCTGAGCGAAGAAGCCCTTCGCGGGGGCCGCCGCCGCGGTGGCGGTGGGCGCGGGTGTGGCCGGGGCCTGGGTCTCCCGGGCGCGGAGGGCGTCCGCCGCCCGCTTCTCCAGCTCCGCCCGCTGCGCCTCGTAGACCTCCGGGGCGAGCTTGGGCTGCTCGGCCTTCAGCTCGCGGAGTTGCAGGATGGCGGCCTGGTACTGCGCGTCGAGGTCGGCGGACCGCTTCCGGGCCTCCTCCTGCTTGCCGGCAGGCGCGGCTTTCCGGAGCGAGAGGAACACGTACCCGGCGGCGACGGCCAGCGCCGCGCCGAGCGCGAGGATCCCCGGCAGCCAGTTCGTAGCGCCGTTCACCCGTCCACCTCCTCGCGGACGCGGCGGAGGAACTCGTCGTCGGCGGGAGCGGCGGTCGCGGGGGCTGCGGCGGCGGTCGCGGCCTTGGGCCCCCGGAGCGTCCGCGCGATGGTGATGCCCCCGATCAGCAGCAGGAGCGCGGGGCCCAGCCAGACGATCCAGTTCGCGCCTTCGGCCCTGGGCGAGAGGAGCACCCAGTCGCCGTACCGCGCGACGAAGAAGTCCTTGATCTCCTGGTCCGTCTTCCCTTCCCGGACCATCTCCCGCACCCGCTCCAGCTCCACGCGGGCGGGGGCGGAGCCCGAAGCGGCGATGGAGAGGCCCTGGCAGATGGGGCAGCGGATCTGTGCGCCGATGTGCTGCACCCGCGCCTCCTGCTCGGGGGACAACGTGTCGGAGGCCATCGGCTGGGGGGCGTAGTCGCCCAAGAGCAGCGCCGTGGCGAGCGCGAGCGCGATCACGGGCGGGCCTCCGCGGTGCTGGGGGCGATCTGCTGCACCAGGTAGGCCAGGGTTCGCCGGTCCAGTGGCCCCACGTACTTGTGCACGATGACCCCCGACGCGTCGACGAAGTAGGTCTCCGGGACGCCAGTGGTGGCGAAGTCCAGCGCCATGCGCGAGTGCGGGTCCATCAGCTGCGGGAAGGAGACGCTCCGCTGGGCGAGGTTCTTCTTCGCGTTCTCCGCCGTGTCCCCGTAGAGGACGCCGAAGAAGTGGACCCGGTCGCCGAAGGCGCGCGCGCCCCACTCGATGGTGGGGTGTTCGGACTCGCAGGGCTCGCACCAGGACGCCCAGAAGTTGAGGACGTAGGGCTGGCCGCGGAGCTGTTCGGAGGTGAAGGGCGCTCCCGTCATCAGGTCCGTCACCTGGAACGCCGGCGCCGGTTTGCCCTGGAGCAGGAAGGGCACCTCGTGCGGGTCCTTCCCGAACCCCTTGTAGAGGACGACCATCAGGACGAGGCAACCGAGTCCGGTGACGGAGAGCCAGGTCCTCATGCCGCCCCCTGCGCCGCGCCGCCCGCCGCCCCTTCACCCGCGGGCAGCGCCACCGCGCCCGCTTGCTGCGCCGCCGTCTTCCGCCGCGTCGGCCACGCCGCGATCAGCGCCCCGACGACGATGAACGGCAGGCTCCCCCAGATCCACGCCACCAGCGGGAAGATCCACACGTTGAAGCTGGCCGAATCCCCCGCCTCGCTCACCGCCAGCAGCGACACGTAGAGGTCCTCGTGCAGGCGCGAGCGCACCGCCGGCGTGAGGACGGGGTCGTTGCTGCGCTCGTAGAAGTTGAGCCGG
>DASRBA010000302.1:0-4925 GCA_035637895.1 Myxococcaceae bacterium | reverse complement strand
GCATCCACTCGAGAACGTTGTCCTTGGCGCGCAGTTGGCCGGGCGCGCTCCAGCCACCATCGTTAGCGGCTCCTGATGGGCACCGAGACCGTGGAGCTCCACGCGTTCCAGACGGCGGCGGAAGCTCCCCGCCACCTCGTGCAGTTCTACGAGACGGACGCCTTCCTGGCCCGGTCGGTGGCCGACTACCTCGCCACCGGCCTGCGCGCCGGGGAGGGGGCCTTCGCCGTCGCCACCGGGCCGCACCGGGAGGCGATCCTCGAGTCCCTGGCCGCGCGCCGGATCGACGTCGAGCGCGCCCTGCGGGCGGGGCGGCTGGGGCTGCTGGACGCGGAGGAGGCGCTCCAGGAGCTGCTGGTCGACGGGATGCCGGACCGGGCGCGGTTCCGGCGGCTGGTCGCCGGCGGGCTGCGGGAGGTGACCGGCGGGCAGCAGCGCGGGGTGCGCGCCTTCGGAGAGATGGTGGACCTGCTCTGGCAGGGCGGCCAGCGGGCGGCGGCGCTGCGCCTGGAGGCGCTGTGGGACGAGGTGATGGGCGAGGAGGGGGCGTCGCTGACGCTCCTGTGCGCGTACCGCATGGCGGGCTTCTCCGGCGCGGACGGGCTGCCGGACGTGTGCGCCCGCCACGGCCGCATCCTCCTCCCGGAGCGCGCCGGCCTGAGCCTGGAGGAGAACGTGTCGGAGCACGTCCGCGAGCTGGCCACCGAGATCGCCCAGCGCCGGGAGGTGGAGGACGAGCTGCGCCGGTCCATCGCCGACCTGCGCAAGGCCGAGGAGGCGGCGCGCCGGAGCGAGGACGAGCTGCGCGACTTCGCCGAGCACGCCACCGTCGGCCTGCAGTGGGTGGACGCGGGCGGGACGGTGCTCTGGGCCAACCGGGCGCAGCTGGAGATGCTGGGCTACCAGCGCGACGAGTACGTCGGCCGGCGCCTGGCCCGGTTCCACGCCGACGAGTCCGCCGGCCGCGACCTCGTCCACCGGATGACGGACGAGGACGGGCTGCGCGACGTGGAGGTGCGCCTGCGGGCGGGGGACGGGACGTACCGGGACCTGCTGATCAGCGCCAACGCCTTCCGCCGCGGCGGGCGGGTGGTCTACTACCGCTGCTTCAGCCGCGACGTGACCGACCACCGGCGGCTGGACGCCGAACGCGCGCGCCTGGTGGCGGAGCTGCAGCGCACGGTCCACCTCAACGCGCTGTTCACCGCCATCCTCGGCCACGACCTGCGCAACCCGCTCAACGCGATCATGACGTCGATGGACCTGCTGCTCCGCCGCACCAGCGAGGAGCCGCTGCGCAAGCCGCTGCAGCGCGCGCTGGGGAGCGGCAAGCGGATGGCCACCATGATCGACCAACTGCTGGACCTCACCCGCGCCCGCGAGGGCGGGCTGCCGCTGGAGCGCCAGCCGCTGGAGCTCAAGGCGCTGGCGGACGAGGTGCGCGTGGAGATCGAGTCCGCCAGGCCGGGCCGGGCCGTCGAGGTCCGCGCCGAGGGCGACCTGCGCGGCCGCTGGGACCGCGCCCGCCTCTCCCAGGCCCTGAGCAACCTGGTGGGCAATGCGGTGCAGCACGGGCAGGAGGGCGCGCCGGTGACGGTGGCCCTGGACGGGACGAACGAGCTGGCGGTCCGGGTGGAGATCCACAACCGCGGCGCCATCCCGCCCGACCTCCTCCCCCACCTCTTCGAGCCCTTCCGCGGCCTGGAGCTGAAGCGGGAGCGCGGAGGCGGCCTGGGCCTGGGCCTGTACATCACCGAGCAGGTGGTGCGCGCCCACCGCGGGGACATCTCCGTCACCTCGTCCGAGGCCGCGGGCACCCGCTTCACCCTCTCGCTCCCGCGCGGCGGTGACGGGGGCGCCGCCTTCGGCGCCGAGCGGGCCGCGCCGGAGCCGGCCACCGCGCCCGCCCAGGCGCCCCTCGAGGCCCCGCCGGGGGTGCAGTTGCTGATCGACTCCATCCGCGACTACGCCATCTTCATGCTCGACACCCAGGGCCGGGTGCGGAGCTGGGGCGCGGGCGCGCGGAACGTGCTGGGCTACGCGGCGGAGGAGATCACCGGCAAGCACTTCACCGCCTTCTACCGGCCGGAGGACGCGCGCGGAGGGCGGTGGGAGCGCGAGCTGGAGCTGGCGCAGGTCCAGGGCCACTTCGAGGAGGAGGGCTGGCGCGTCCGCAAGGACGGCTCCCACTTCTGGGCCAGCGTCACCCTCACCCCGGTGCGCGACGAGGCCGGCGCGCTGGTGGGCTTCGCCAAGGTGACCCGCGACCTCACCGAACGCAAGCTGACCCAGGAGGCGCTGCGCCAGGAGCAGGAGCGGTTCAAGCTGCTGGTGGCGAGCGTGAAGGACTACGCCATCTTCATGCTCGACCCCGCCGGGCGGGTGGCCACCTGGAACGCCGGCGCCGAACGCATCAAGGGCTGGCGGGCGGAGGAGATCATCGGCCGGCACTTCTCCCGCTTCTACCCGCCGGCGGACGTGCTGGCCGGGAAGCCGGCGATGGAGCTGGAGGGGGCGGGACGCGAGGGCCGCTTCGAGGACGAGGGCTGGCGGCTGCGCAAGGACGGCAGCCGCTTCTGGGCCAACGTCGTCATCACCGCGCTGCGCGACCCGTCCGGGCGGCTCACCGGCTTCGGCAAGGTGACCCGCGACCTCACCGAACGACACCGCCTGGAGGAGGAGCGGCTGAGGCTGGCGCGCGCGGAGGGTCAGCGCGGGGCGACCGCGTCCGCGGTGGGGGTGCCCTCGAACACCGTCACCCGCAGGCGGTAGCTGGCCAGGTCCGGCGACTGCTGGGCGTCCCCGAAGTTGAAGAGGAGGAAGAAGGGCGCGTCGGCGCCCGGCGCGACCGGCTTGGCGTCCGCGTTCAGCTTCGCCGACAGCTTCGCCTGGTCCGCCGCGGTGGCGATGCCGTACACGTCCTCCGGCGTGGGCGAGGCGCCCGCCATCCCCTCCGCCGCGCGCACCAGCTCCGCGCCGTCGAGGATCTCCGCCCGCACCTTGGCGAGCATGGGCGCGTCCGCGCGGTTGTGCACCACGCCGCGGACGAAGAACACGGACCGCCCGCTCTTCGTCTCGTACAGGCCGTTGGAGACGTCGGCCACCGCGGCGGCGCGCTTGGCCGTGAAGAGCGCCGCCACCCGCTCCTTGCTGAGGTCCACCTTCCCCTCGTTCAGGTACACCGAGCCGCCGGTCACCAGCAGGAGCACCAGGCCGGCGGCCACCGCCAGGTTGGTGATCAGCCCGGCGTAGCGGCGCGCCGCCCCGGGCTCGGAGTACTCCTCCACCCCGCGCGCGTCCTCCGGCCTGCCGGACGGCCTCGGCGGCGGCGACATCATCGGCGAGCGGACCGGCTGCGCCAGCGCGTCCAGGCCCGGGGCCGTGGTGGAGCCGAAGCCCATGCCGGCCCCGTCCAGCTCCGGCGACGGGCCGGTGGGCTCCGGCGGCGGCGGCGGGATGTCGAAGAGGCTGTGGTCGGGCCCGCCCGCGGCCGAGAACCTGCCCGAGCCGGGCCCGAGCGCGGACGGATCCGAGTCGCCCGACGACACCGGCGCGGAGCTCCTCGGCCCTGCCTGCGGGTGGTTGCCGCTGGTGGGCCCGGAGGACGGGATGGTGTTGGCCGAGGGCTCGAAGCCGGCGGGCACGAAGCCCTTGGGCGGCGGGCCCGGCGGGATGGCGGCGTCGATCTGGATGCTGGCGGGCGCGGGGGCGGGCGGCGGCTTCCCTCCCGAGACGGGAGGCGGGGCCGGCGTGAAGCCGGGGATGCCCGGAAGCCCGCCGCCGCCGTAGACCGACGCCGGGTCGGTGCGCGCGGAGGAGGAGACCTTGCCGAACGCCATGGCCGGGTTGGTGACCGCCTCCGGCTCCATCCCGAACACCGCCGCCAGGTCGTCGCGGGTGGGGATGGGCGCGCGCTTCGTCACGTCCGTGGGCGTCGGCCCCTTCTTGGTCACCTCCGCCTGCATGCCGGGCTTCGGCGACTCCGGGCGCGAGGGCAGGGGCGCGATCCGGGTGTTCTTGGAGAACATCTCCCCGCCCGGCGGCGGCGCGAACTGCGCGAACGGATTCTCCGGCACCCCGGCCACCGGCGGCGCGGCGGACGGCGCCGCGGGGACGATGAGCGCGCTCCCGTCCGCGCCGCGCTTCACCCGGAAGGTGTGCGAGCACTTCGTGCACCGCACCTTGACGCCCTTCTCGGTGACCTTGTCGTCAGGGATCTTGAAGCGCGTCTGGCAGTTTTCGCACTTGACGATCATCGAAGGGCGGCGAGGAGTCTAACCGGCACCAGACTCGTGCCCAAAAGGCGCGTTCGCGTGCTTGCTCGGCCTCCCTCACCTGGTATCGTCAGCTGGTGCGGCGCGTCAAACTGGAGAGCGCCTCCCGAGAGCGAAACCATGACCGAGCCTGAAGCCAAGACCGCGGGGGCTCGCGAGCCCAAGGTCATCAAGCGCTACACCAACCGCAAGCTGTACGACACCGTGGAGAGCCGGTACGTCACCCTCGACGAGATCGCCGAGATGATCAAGGGCGGCACCGAGGTGAAGATCATCGACAACCGGACCAAGGAGGACCTCACCTCGGTCACCCTGGCGCAGATCATCTTCGAGGAGGAGAAGAAGCAGAGCCAGATGCCCCTGGCGCTGCTCCGCGAGATCATCCGCCACCCGGGCGAGTCCATCCAGGGCTTCTTCCAGAAGGAGGTCCAGCCGAGGGTGGCCTCCATCCGCGAGGAGGCCGAGTCCCGCCTGGACAAGCTGCTGGGCCGGGACGGGGCGCCCTCCACCGGCGACGGCGCCGCTCCGGGCGAGGCGAACGCCGCCCCCGGGAGCGCCACCGGGCCGGACCTGCTCAAGGCCTCGCAGCGCGCCTGGGAGGACTTCCAGCGCCGCGTCGACGAGCGCGTGCGCGCGGTGGTGGAGAACGTG
>DASRBA010000301.1:0-13018 GCA_035637895.1 Myxococcaceae bacterium | reverse complement strand
CGCTCTGCGCCTCAGCCACCTGCGTCGAGGGGCAGGTGGTGACGGGCCCGGTGGTGTCGCGCACCGTCACGTTGAAGGTGGCGGTGGAGCTGTTGCCGGCGCCGTCGGTGGCGGTGACCGTGACGGTGGTGGGGCCCAGCGGGAACACCGAGCCGTTGGCCGGGCTGTACGACAGCGTCGGCGTGGACACGACATCCGTCGCGGTGGCCGGGGTGAAGCTCACCGTCGCGCCCGACGCGCTGGTCGCCTCGAAGGCCTGGTCCGCCGGCGGGGTGATGACGGGGGCGGTGGTGTCGCTCACCGTCACCTGGAACGTGCAGGAGGCGGTGTTGCCGAACGCGTCGGTGGCGGTGGCGGTCACCGGGGTGTTACCCAGCGCGAACTGGCTGCCCTGCGCCGGCGAATGGGCGACGGTGGGCGTCTGGTAGTTGTCGGTGGCGGTGGCCGGGGTGAAGGTCACCGTCGCGCCCGACGCGCTGGTCGCCTCGAAGGTCTGGTTGGCCGGACAGGTGACGACCGGCGGGGTGATGTCTCGGACGATGACGGTGAAGGACCCCGTGGCGCTGTTCCCCGCCGCGTCGGTGGCCGTCACGTTCACGGCGTTGGGGCCGATGGGGAAGAAGCTGCCGCTGGCGGGGGTGTGGACGACGGTCGGCGCCGACACCAGGTCGGTGGCGGTGGCCGGCGCGAAGTTGACGATGGCGCCGGTGGCGTCGGTGGCGTCGAAGGTCTGCGTGCCCGGCACGGTGATGGTGGGCGGCGTGGTGTCGCGCACCGTCACCTGGAACGCGCAGATGGCCGAGTTCCCGGAGCCGTCGGTCGCGGTGGCGGTCACCGGAGTGGTGCCCAGCGGGAACTGGCTGCCCTGGGTGGGCGTATAGGCGATGGTCGGGATGGAGCCCAGGTCCACCGCGGTCGCCTGGGCGAAGGTGACCACCGCGCCCGCGGAGCTGGTGGCCTCGAAGGTCTGGTCCGCCGGGCAGGTGAGGACGGGCGCCGTGGTGTCCACCACGGTCACCGTGAAGGTGCAGCTGGCGGTCAGGCCCGCCTCGTCGGTGACCGAGGCCGTGACGGCGGTCGGGCCCAGCGGGAAGGCGCTGCCGGGCGGCGTGGTGTAGGAGATGGGCAGGGACGTGGTCCAGTTGTCGGTAGCGGTGGCGCCGGGGAAGTTCACCACCGTGCCGGAGGTGCTGTTGGCCTCGGCGGTCTGGTCCGCGGGGCAGGTGATGACGGGCGCATGGGTGTCGAAGTTGGACCGGGGCATCGCCCACATCTCGCGGCCGTGCACCAGGTCCGAGGCGATGAAGAAGAGGGAGTTGCCGGCGGGGATCAGCAACGCCGGGTTGGAGCTCTGCGGCCCCGGCACGAGGTCGTTCACCAGCATCGTCCCCGCGGCCGTGCCGTCGGACCGGAAGATCTCCACGCCGCTGGGCCCGTTGGAGCCCGCGAAGGCGAAGGTGTCACCCGGGATGACCTGCACGGGCTTGGCGGCGATCACCCCGCCGGTGGGCCCGGGGAGGAGATCCACCACCTCCGTCGTGCCGGCCGCGGTCCCGTCGCTCCTCCACAGCTCGTTCCCGGTCACGCCGTCCAGCGGCTGGAAGTAGAGGACGCCGTTGATGTACGCCAGCGCGAGCGGCCCCGAGCCAATCGCGCCCGGGACGATGTCCTTGACCAGCTGGGTGCCCGCGGCCGTCCCGTCGGACACCCACAGCTCGTTCCCGTTGGTGGCGTCCGTGGTGGCGAAGAACACCTGGTTCCCGGCCGCGGTCAGTGAGCTGATGGACGAGCTGGTGAGGCCGGGGGTGATGTCCCGGACCAACTGGGTGCCGGCGGCGGTCCCGTCGCTCTTCCACAGCTCGGTGCCGGTCACGCCGTCGGAGGCGGTGAAGTAGAGGGTCCCGCCGGCGTTGACCAGCTGGGCGGGAGACGAGCTGGCGGCGCCGGTGTTGATGTCCCTGACCTGCACCGTGCCGGCGGCCGTCCCATCCGTCTTCCACAGCTCGTTGCCGGTCACGCCGTCGGTGGCGGCGAAGAACATGGTGCCGCCCACCACGGCCATGTTGCTGGGCGTGGACGAGGCCGTGGCGGTGGTGGTGTTGATGTCCTTGACCATCACCGTCCCGGCGGCGGTGCCGTCGCTCTTCCACAGCTCGTTGCCGCGCACCCCGTCATCCACCCGGAAGAAGAGCGTCCCGTTGAAGTTGATGTAGCCGGCGGGCGAGACGCCTCCGGCGCCGGGGGCGATGTCCTTGACCATCATCGTGCCCGCCACGGTGCCGTCGCTCTTCCACAGCTCGTTGCCGTGGACGCAGTCGATGGCGTCCATGAACACGGTGCCGTTCACGTCCACCATGCCGAACGGGACGGAGCCGGAGATGCCCGGGCAGATGTCCACCACGAAGGTGCCGGCCTGCGTCCCGTCGCTGATCCACAGCTCGGTGCCGGTGACGCCGTCGTTGGCGGAGAAGAACAGCTTGCCGTTGACGCTGCCACCGATCTGTATGGTGGAGATGCCCCCCGAGGTGGTGACCGGGAAGATGTCCTTGACCAGCACGGTGCCGGCGGCGGTGCCGTCGCTCTTCCACAGCTCGTTGCCCACCACGCCGTTGTTGGCGGCGAAGACGAGGAAGCCGCCGCCGTTGCGGAGGTTGGTGGGCGAGGTGCTGGTGGCCCCGACCACGATGTCCTTGACCAGCACGGTGCCGGCGGTGGTGCCGTCGCTCTTCCACAGCTCGTTGCCCACCACGGTGTCGTTGGCCGTGAAGAAGAGCGTCGAGCCCACCGCCGTGAGGTTGCCGACCCCGCCGCTGGTCGCCCCCGCGACGATGTCCTTGACCAGCACGGTGCCGGCGGCGGTCCCGTCGCTCTTCCACAGCTCCAGGCCGTTGGCGGCGGTGGTGGCGGTGAAGAACAGCGTCCCGCTCACGTTGGTGAACAGCGCGGGGCTGGAGCTGGCCGTGCCCGGGTTGATGTCCAGCAGCAGGGTGGTGCCGGCGGCGGTCCCGTCGGAGACCCACAGCTCCGAACCATTGACCGCCGCGCCGTTGTTGGCGCTGAAGAGCAGCTTGCCGCCGATGACGGTCATCCTGTCCGGCCCCGAGGAGGTGGCGCCCGGGTTGATGTCCTTGACCAGCTGGGTGCCGGCGGTGGTCCCGTCGCTCATCCACAGCTCGTTGCCCACCGCGCCGTCGTCCGCCGCGAAGTACAGGAGCCCATTGAAGCTGACCAGGAAGGTGATGAGGGTGCTGGTCGCCCCGGCGCGGATCTCCCTGACCAGCTGGGTGCCGGCGGCGGTGCCGTCGCTCTTCCACAGCTCGGTGCCGTTGGCGGCGGTGGTGGCGGAGAAGAAGAGCGTCCCGTTGACGTTCGTCAGCAGCGCGGGGGTGGAGCTGACCGCGCCGGGGTTGATGTCCAGCACGAGGGTCGTCCCCCCGGCGGTGCCGTCGCTCTTCCACAGCTCGGTGCCGTTGGTCCCGTTGTTGGCGGTGAAGAACAGGGTCCCGTTGACGTTGATGAGGTTGGTCGGGTTGGAGCTGCCGGCGGGGTTGATGTCCTTGACCATCACCGTGCCGCCCAGCGTGCCGTCGGTCTTCCACAGCTCGACGCCGTTGTCGTTGTCGTTGGCGGAGAAGAAGAGCGTGCCGTTCACGTCCGTCAGCTGCGCCGGGCCTGATCCGTTCGAGCCCGGCCGGATGTCCCGGACGCTGAACGTCCCCGCCGCCGTCCCGTCCGTCCGGAACAGCTCCGACCCGCCGCTCTCGTCCGAGGCCGCGAAGTAGGTGATGCCTCCGCTCACGACCGCGGCACCCGGGATGGACGAGTTGTTGGTGTTGACCGTGGTGTTGATGTCCTTGACCATGATCGCCGGCGCCAGCACCTGCGGGGTGGGGCTCCCGGACGACCCTCGCGCCGGAGCAGCCCCCGCCAGGTTCCGCTTCGCCGACTCCAGCACCTGGGAGAGCTCTCCCGGAGACTGCTCCGAGCAGCCGGCGAGCAATGTCAAGAGCACCGCGGCAAGGAATGTCCTGGAGCGAGCATTTGGAAGGGGCATAGGGGCCGGCATCCTAGTGCAGGGTGCTCGGTGACCGTCGAGTTGGGCCCTCCGGCGGGGCTGTTTGCCCGACCTCGCCGTACCCCGGCGGACGTACCTACTCGCCCTTGGGCGTCACCTCGGCCGAGAGCCCGGGAACCCACGTCTTGTGCTCGTCCGTGTAGTACAGGTACGCGCGGCTCGCGGGTGCGGTGTAGCGGCCCGGCACCGCGGCGACGAGCGAGATCGGCACCGACGTCGCCGCGCCCGCGTCCATCCCTCGCCAGTACAGCACCACCTCGCGCCCGCGGACCTCGTACGAGTCGATCGCGCCGCGCTTGACCAGCTCCTTCAGCTGGTCGTGGCGAGGCTCCAGCCCGCCCGGGACGCCCACCACCGCGACCACCGTCGGCAGCGGCTCGTTGCCGCGGTTCTTCACCGTCGCGGTGACCTCGACGAGCTCGCCTTCCGCCACCGCCGTCGAGGCCAGCGCCGTCTGCAGGCCGACCTGGCACGCCGGCGAGCTGGGCGGGGTGAGCGCGTGGAAGCGGACCGAGACCGAGTAGGGCAGGTCGCCTCCGCCGCGCTCCTCGAGCCGGACCAGGTGCGTCCCCGTTCCCAGCCTGGCCGAGAAGTCGGGCATGAAGACGGCGTCCTGCGCGTCCGGATCGAGGGTCATCCATTCCCCCACGGCCTCGCCGTCCACCAGCACCCGCACGCTGGCGCTGGATTTCCGGCGGGGGTGGGCCCGGTCGTAGGCCAGGATGGCGCGCAGCGCGAGCACCGTGCTCTGCGTCGAACCATACCGGCCGCTCTTGCAGCTCTCGGTGATGAACCGGACGGCGCCCTGGGCTTGAGGGGCGAACTCGGGGTCGCGCAGCCACGCCAGCGCCGCGAGCGAGGTCGTCTCGATCAGCAGGGCTTCGCCGCCGCTCCCCACGATGGACTGCGTGCCTCCGTTCACCTGTCCGTTCTTGTCCTGCTTCGCGGCCAGTCGCGCCATGAGCTGCCTGGCCGCCTGGCGATCCCCGGCCAGCGCCATGACGTTCGCCGCCAGCGCCACCACGTAGCTGTTGGCGCTCTGGGTCCCCGCCTGCTTCACGGTGGCGATCTCCCGGTCCAGGCCGCGGGTGCCGGCCTCCAGCAACGCCCACGTGATGTACGCGTTGGAGGTGTCGCGGTCCTCGATCCAGGTGTGCAGCGCCCGCCGCTTTCGCTCGAAGCCGCCCTTGCCGTCGCGCTGTTCCAGGATCCATCGCTGGGTGTTGGCGAGCATCACCGGATTCACCTCCCGCACCTTCGCCATGTCGGTGAAGTGCAGGAGCCCGAACGCGGTCAGCGCTTCGTGCCCTGGATCCTGGCCGAACCATTCGAAGCCCTTCCTCTGGCACTCGAACCCGACGAGCTTCTGGTAGCCGCGATCCAGCCGGTCGCGCGCGGACTGCACCAGCTGCGGATCCGCGCCCGGATGGGTGAGGAAGTACTGCTGCGCCATCGTCATCGGGTACGTGGTGGACGAGGTCTGCTCGAAGCACCCGCTGGGCTCCTGGATCAGCCGGGTCAGCGCCTGGGTGAGGTTGGCCACCGGCGTGGGCGAGACGGACGCCAGCGTGGTGATGCTCTCCGGGACCACCCCCGGGGGGATCGCGATCTCCACCTTCGCCGGCTGCTGCGGCGCGAGCACGCCGCTGCGCGCGATCTCCACCGGGAAGCCGGCTGGACGGACCTCCAGCGTGCGCTCGACGCGGTCCACGAACTGCCCGGCCTTCGCGTCCAGGGTCAGCTTGGCCGTCCCGTTCCCGTTCCCGACCTGGACGTCGATCAGCCTGCGCACCCGGCCCGAGGCGCCCAGCTGGATACCGTCGAAGCCCAGGGCGTCCAGGGTGCGCGAGGTGAGGATCTGCACGCGCGCCGCGCCGAGCGCCTGGTCGGTGCCGTTGACCAGCGACACCGGCAACCGCACCACGTCCCCGGCCGTCACCTCCAGCGGGAGCTTGGGCTCGAGGTAGAACGGCTCCACGGACCGGATCAGCAGCTCGCTGGAGCCCAGGGCGCCCGTGCTCGAAAACGCGCCGGCGCTGGCGCGGAACGCGGTCACCGCGTCGCTCAGTCCGAAGCTCACCTTGGCCTCGCCGGTCTGCGGGTCGGTGCGGATCCCGGCGCTCCAGTAGAGCGTCTCGGCGAAGTCGGTGCGCTCCTCCGGCTCGCGGTTCGGCCGGACCGAATGCGCGTACACCCGGACGTACGCGGGGGCAGGCGGCGGCATCGGCCGCGGCTGCATCGGCGGATTCATCCTGGGGCCGTCGTCCCTGCGCCGCTGGCGATCCGCCATCCCACCCGCGGGACGGCCGTCCTGCGCGATGCCAAAGGGCATCGGGAAGATGACGTCGGGCTGCCTCTTCGGAGGGAAGGCCTCTGCCTTCTTCTCCGCCCGAGGCGCCTGCGACGGCTGTGGCATCCGCGGCGGGGGCGCGGGCGGCGGCGGGGGCGGCTTGGGCGCAGGCGCCGCCTGGAACGCCTGCGGCGGCTGGGCCATCCGGGGCGGCGGGGGCGGCTGGGGCGCCGCGGACTTCTTCATCCCGGGGCGGCCTGGGAGGGGCGCAGGTTGTGGAGGCATCACCAGGCCGGGGACCTGCTGCTTCAAGCCCGAGAGGGCCTGGAGGGCCTGGAGGGCGGGTACCGGCGCCGGAAACCGGCGCGCCAGGACGCGCAGGGCGTCGTCGTGCTCCTCCTGGACGAAGCGCTCCGCGTCCAGCATCGCGAACCTTCGCCAGCCCTGGGTGCCGAGGAGCAGGTCCACCGCCAGGGGCGCCTTGGGGTTCTGCTCGTCCAGGTAGATCTGCGCGTCCGCCAGCTCCTTCACCTCCGGCTCGAGGAGCACCATCACCGGCAGCGACGGGGGCTGCTCGCGGCGGTCGACGAGCTGGAGCACGCTGTCGTCGATCACGCTCAGCGCCACCACCGCCGAGACCGGCTTGCCGTTCTGGGTGGTGCGCACGGTGAGCTGGGCCCCCCCTCCCGGGACGTAGCTCTTCCGGTCGGCGCTGAGGCGAACCTGGAGCTGTTGAGCCGGTTGCCGGTACACCAGTCGTTCGGCCAGGGGAGTCCCCCGGCGGTCGAACACGGTCACGGTGAGCACGCCGCTGGCTTCGCGCGGGTCGAGCGCCAGGGTGCCGTCCGGTTCGCCGGCGATCCCCGAAGCCACCTCGACCTCGCGCTGCGCGACGCTGACCCGGTACGGCGCGCCGCCCACGCCGGTCACCCCGACGCGCAGGGGTTCGCCGGCGCGGAACACGTCCTGGGGGATGCGCAGCACCGCCCCGTCCGGCGCCACGGCCGGGAGCGGGAACGTGCGCCGGATGCCGGCGGGCGACGTGATCCGCGCGGCGTAGGTGTGCCCGGCCGCGGGGGTGAGCTCGAAGCGGCCCCGGCCCTCGTGCTCGGAACGGAACGTGCCGGCCACCTCGCCCGAGGCCGCGTCGACGATCTCGCCTTCGAGGTCCGCCGGCTTGTTCGCCGGGGTCCTGGCCTCGAAATAGACGCGGCTCTTCAGGCCAGCCACCAGCTCGCCGCCCTCCGGGTACATCGCCAGGTCCACCGTCTGCAGCAGGATGGGGATGGACTTGGCCGCCGTCTCCAGCACGCCGCCGTCTTCGACGGCGAAGGCCAGCGCCCCCTCGCCGCGCGAGATGGTCCGGGGCAGGTCGAAGCTCACGGTGCAGCGCCCGCGCCCGTCGACCGCCGCGGGGACCCGCGCGACCTCCACGCCATCCACGCGGGCCGTCGCGGTCACCTTCGCGCCGGCCGGGGCGCCACCCTCGGCGCGAAGGACCTCGAGCGTCGCGGTGACGGTGTCTCCCGGGCCATAGCCGTCCCGGAGGAAGACGATCTGCGACTTGAGGCGCGGAGCGCGGAAGGCGCGCACGTCGAACTTCCGCTCCGCCGGGGGGTCGCCGGGAGGGGGATAGCTCACCTTCACCCGGTACTCGCCCCCCGCGGCTTCCGCGGGCACCACCCAGCTGAACGCCCACACGCCGTCCTGGCCGGCGGTGGAGGCGTTGGCCAGCTGTTCGCCCCTGGGGCCGTGGATCTCCACCCGTGCCTGCATGGGCGGCGCCGGGGTGCGCCGGACCGCGTGGAGCATCACCCCGCGCACGTAGACGACCTCGCCCGGGTGGTAGATCGGCTTGTCCGTGCTGAGCGCGGTGAGGAAGCGGTCGGCGCCGCCCAGTTGCGCGGCCGTCGCGCGGGGACGCGGAGACAACGTGGGGCTCATCGCCAGGCCCAGCGCGACCGCGCCGGCGGTGAGGACGCGAATGCGGAAAGCTCTCATGAGCAGGCTCCCTCTCCGGGCAGCATCGCCGGTCGTGGCCGCAATCTGAAGCGCCGCCGTGGGCCTGGTCATCGAAGGGCCCGTCACGCCGGAGCCGGCGCGAGGGCCGTGCGCCAGACGGCATCGCGCCGGTGAGCGCCAGCCGGCGGCGTGAGAATCGGCCCTCACAATCCGCTCGCTCGCCGGCGGCTTCCGCCATATCCAGACACCAGGTCGGAGGTGCTCTCGATGCAGTGCCGATTGCCCGCCGCAGCGGCCACCCTGATGTTCCTGGTCGGCTGTGCCGCGGTCACCAAGGAGGCCGACAGCGCCGCCGCGGCGGGCGACTGGAAGACCGCCTACGTGCGCTACCAGGCGGCGCTCAAGGCGAAGCCGGACGCGAAGGAGGTGAAGCAGAAGCTCGAGAACGCCCGGGCGCGGGCGCTCCAGCAATCGCGCGCGAAGGCGCAGTCGTGCCTACAGCAACGCGACTGGAGCTGTGCCCGCGGCGAGGCCCAGTTCATCCTCACCGCCGAGCCGGGGGCCCCCGACGCCGCGCAACTGGACGCGCAGGCGTCGATGTCCCTGGCGCTGGACGTCCTCGAATCCGCCCGCGCGGACGCGGCGCAGCGCCGGTTCCGCGAGGCGTCGGAGAAGACCGGGCGCGCCATCACCATCTCCAGCGCACCCGAGGTCGCGGCCAGGCGCCTCGACGTGGACCGGGAGATCGCCCTCGCCGCGATCGCCGAGGCGGACCGGCTCCGTCCTGACCGCAAGTACGACGAGGCGGTGGAGGTGATGAAGATCGCCGCCCAGTGCGATCCGACCCAGGCCAATCGCCTCCGCCAGGTAGACGCGGAGCGCGATCAGTGGAGGTCCTACCAGTACGAGGCGGCCGCCTACGAGGGGGACCAGCAGCTGGATCACCGCGACTGGAAGGCCGCCCGCGACCGCTACCGCGCCGCGATCGCCATCCGCAGCGGCGGGCGCGCCGAGGGGCTGGCCCGGTACAGCGACGCGATGGCGCGCGGCGCCGCGGCGGTCGACGGCCACGACTACCCGGCCGCCGCGTCCGCTTTCAAGGAGGCCGTGGGCACCTCGCTCGACCGGGGCGAGGCGCGCCGGGCGATCGACCGGCTCAGGGTGCGGACGTTCCGGATCGCGCTGCTGTCGCTCCTGCTGAGGCCGGCGCGCCCGGACGGCAGCCCGTGGGTCGGCTCGAAGAGCCCGATGTTTTCGACCGTCGCCGGCCTGGTGCAAGAGCACCTCGCCAATCACGCCTCCGCCCGCGCGGTGGAGTTGGCGCTCACCCTTCCCAGCGAGAACCGGCCCAAGGTGCGGGTGGAGGTAGCGCTCCCGGACGGGACCCAGCTGTCGACCAGACCCGAGACCGGCTTGTTCTTGACCTACCAGGGCGAGCTGGTGATTGCCGCCTCCGGCTATGACGACCGGCGGCTGCGCTTCCGGGTGATGCAGCGGAGCGCGGGGGCCAGCGACAACGAGATCGGCGGGACGGAGGTAACGCTGGGCGAGCTGTGTGAGATTGGCGACGTTTTCCTCGACAGCGAGACGGTAGGCCAACTGCACGTCACCGCGACGGCTGCGGACGGCGCCGCCCTTGGCACCTTCTCGGGCCTCACCAAGCTGGAGATGGCACCGGGCGCCGCTTCTCCCGGGCCGCATCCCCCGGCGCCCGCCGGGAGAGCCACGGCCGTCACCCCCGCCAGACCGCCGCCCCCGCCGCCCGTGACTCCGCCGGTCGCTCGCGGACCACCCCCGCAGCCGCCGCCAGTGGGTCCGCCGATGGCGCCAGGGGCGGCCCTGACGGCAGAGGACACGCCGGCCCCAGAGGGTGGTGCGATGGGCGCGCCGCCGGCCAACGACGACCGATCACGCGGCAAAGGCAAGGGGAAGGGCAAGGCCAAGGGCCACGGCTCCCGCAAAGGCCACGGCGCGAAGGAAGGCTCGAAGTAGGCCGGCGGCCGTCGTGCCCGCCGCCGGGTGATGCACGGAAAGAGCCTGGAATTTGACGTGATGTGAACCGCCACTACGGTGCGCGCGGCGCGAGAGGTGGGGGCGCGCCGTCACCCTTTGGAGGTTTCACAAATGCATAGGCAGCTCTGGCGCACGATCGCCATCGCCCTTGGCTTGATCGCCATCGGCGCCGCTTGCCCGCTGACGTCGGGCAGGGGCTCGTCTGGAGAACAGGGAGAGGCTCCAGCGGCCAAAGAGACTCCCGGAAAACGCCCGAGCGAGATCCTCCACGGGCGACCCATGCACGCGCCGCCCGGGCTGGCCGCCGAAGCGGACGCGACGGCCTTCGTCGACTGGGCAGCCGGTTCGCTCCCGGAGGAGCGCGAGGACGGCAGGGGCGCGATCGCCAAGGCCGCCGCGTCGCCCGGGGCGAGCGCGGTCGCCAAGGGGCTGGTCGCGGAGATCCAGCGCGCGCGCGAGGTGGACCACTCGAGGACGCTGGTGGCGCTCGCGGTGCTGGGCGAGATGAAGAACAAGGAGGTGGGGATGCCGTTCCTGGTCCAGTTCGCCTCGCAGCCCTTGCCGGAGAAGGGGACGCTGATCGACGGAGAGATCATCGAGCGGACCTCGCTGCTGCAGCTGGAGAGCAAGGCCGTCCAGGGGTTGGCGTACATGCGCGACGACGTCGCCGACCGGGAGGTGATGAAGATCATCTCCTCCCACCCGTCGCGGGTGATCCGCGGGGAGGCGATCAACGCCTGGCTCTGGAACCGCCAGGACTCCCAGGCGGCGCGCGAGCAGCTCGCCCAGCTCGTCAAGCCCGAGGACCGGATCCTGATCGACCGGCCTCGCTGGACCGAGACGTCCACCGCGGAACAGTTCAACCGCGACCTGGCGGTCTGGTTGAAGGCCCACCCCGAGCTCGCCGCCCCGGCGCCGGTGAAGGCGAAGCCGCGGGGGGAACAGAAGAAGGGCGACGCGCCTGGCTTCGATGCCGCCCCCCCGGTCCCCTGATCCCTGAACCTGGTCACACTTTCTGGAGCCCAAACCATGAAGATCCGTTCGATCGCACCTCTCGCTGTCGCCGCCGCGCTGGCGCTCGCTACCCCGGCGGGCGCTGTTTGCGGCCAGAACGCGGCGTCCACCGCCGATACCGCCCTCTGGAACATCCACGGTTGCTGGTCTGACTTCTACCTCTGGTCCTACAAGGCCTACGACCAGCGCTCCGGCGACTGGTCGGGCCGCGGCTGGAACGATGCCTGCAACGTGAAGCTGGAGTTCCCCAAGCACTGGAACGCGGCCTACCTCGTCACGTACGGACTGCTCGACAACTGGGCGCAGTCCTTCCACGGGACGGTGGACTACCGCGCCGCGGGCGAGGCGGCCTCGAGCAATTTCCACTCGAGCCAGTACCACGTCCCCAGCGACCGGACCGACATCTTCGGCGCCTGGGATTGGGAGCTCTTCGGCGCGAACAAGCTGACGACCGCGTGCCCGCTCTACAACACCGCCTGGTCCAACGCGAACCCGGCATCCCGCGGCGGCGACTTCGTCCACGAGGGGTGGCACGCCTGGATGGACAAGTACGACTACGATAATGGCTCGGTCGGCGGCCATCGGCCGGGGCCACAGGGGGCCTGCATCATCAATGGCTGTGACTACTTTTATTTCCATGGGATCAGCGCCTACGCCTTCGGCGCCATGTACCAGACGGATGGCACCGCGAACCGCTTCCACTCGCCCAACCAGGCCCAGGTCGAGTACCTGTGCGACGTCGCGGACCAACCCAAGGCCTGGGTGCCGGCCTCGGTGCGCCAGGCGGCCCAGGCTGACGCCAACACGCGGGCGGCGCAGCGCTTCATCAATGGGCCCGGCTACACCTGCGGCTCGCCGCGTCCCTGGTAGCCCGGGGGGCGCTGCCTCTGGCATGGGGCTCCTGGCCGCGACGCTCCTGCTCGCGGCCGGGTGCACCCGGGCGGCTCCCGTGGGGACGTGGCGTCCGCTCGACGCGTCGGGGGCGACGCCTTCCGCCTCCGTCCTGGTGGGCGGCGCGTCCGACGGCCAGCGCGCGTTCCTCTGGGGCGGGAGCGGAAGCTGCTCCGCCACCGCCGCCTGTGGAGATGGCGCGGTGTGGGAAGCGGGCGTCCCCGGTCGCGCCATCCCGTCTGACGGCGCTCCATCGCCGCGCTACGGACACGTCCAGGCGTGGGCGTCGGACCGGCTGATCGTCTGGGGCGGCACGGGGTGCGGCACACAGCTCGCCCAGCCCTGCGGCGACGGCGCGAGCTGGGACGGATCCGGAGCGCGCTGGGTGCCGCTGGCCGCCGGCGGCGCCCCTTCGCCCCGCGGCGGCGCGGGTGCGGCGTGGACGGACCGGGGGCTGCTGATCTGGGGCGGCGAGGACACGGCCAGCCGGAGCGTGCTCGGCGACGGCGCTCGCTATCTCCCCGCCGAGGATCGGTGGGAGCCGCTGCCTTCCGCCGGAGCGCCGTCCCCCAGGCGCCTGCACGCGACGGCCTGGACCGGCGACAAGCTGCTGATCTGGGGTGGCTCCGGGGGCGTCTTCCCGGACGTCGCGCTCGGGGATGGGGCGGCGCTGGACCCGGTGGCCGGGACGTGGACGCCGCTGCCCTCGGCGGGCGCGCCGTCGCCGCGCTGGGCGGCGCACGTCGCCTGGACGGGGCGCTGGCTGCTGGTCT
>DASRBA010000300.1:0-23835 GCA_035637895.1 Myxococcaceae bacterium | reverse complement strand
CGGCTCACCCGGCTGGTCCGCGGGCGCGCCGCGCTCAGCTCCGGGTTGCTGGTGCTGGGCGTGGCGCTGGTGCTGCTCGTCCCGGTGGCCGGCCTCATCGCGATGATCGTGAAGGAGGTCGCGCAGGGCTACACCTGGGCGTCGCAAACCATTCGCTCGGAGGGCATGAACGGCCTGATCTCGCACCTCCCCGATCAGCTGGAGCAAGCGGTGCGCTGGCTGATGGACCGGCTGGACGTCGAGGTGGGGGCGCTGAGCGGGGATCTCGGCTCGACCGCCTCCGCCCAGGGCGGGCGCGCGGCGACGGCGGTCACCGGGTTCCTCTCCGCCACCGGCCAGCTGGCGTTCCAGGGCACGATGATGCTGATCGCGCTCTACTTCCTGCTCGTCGACGGCAAGGATCTGGTGGAGTGGTTGGACTCGGTGGTGCCGCTCAAGGCCGGCCAGACCGTCGAGCTGCTGGTGGAGTTCCGGAAGGTCTCCGTGGCGGTGCTCGTCTCCACCGTGGCCACCGCCGCGGTGCAGGCGCTGGCGGCGCTGATCGGGTATTTCATCGCGCGGGTGCCGCAGCCCATCTTCTTCGGCGCGCTCACCTTCGTGGTCGCCCTCATCCCTGCGGTCGGCGCCACCTCGGTGTGCCTGGTGGCATCCGTGCTGCTCCTGGCCACCGGGCACGGGTGGATGGCGCTCTTCCTCGCCATCTGGGGGCTGCTGGTGGTCGGGCTGGTGGACAACGTCGTCAAGCCGCTGCTGGTGAAGCGCGGAATGTCGCTCCACGGGGCGGTGGTGTTCTTCGCGCTCCTCGGCGGCCTTTCGGTCTTCGGGCCGGTGGGGTTGCTCATCGGGCCGATGGTGGTGGCGTTCTTCCTCGCGCTCATCCGCATCCACCAGCGCGACCTCGCGCCTGTTACGGCGTCAGACGCAAAGTGACCTGCGTCACCTCCTGGGGCTGGATGGGGACCAGCACGCTCGCGCTCCCGACCGGGGCGTCCGCGAGGAAGCCGGTGGCGTGGATCGTCACCTCGTTTCCGGTCTGGTCGCCCTGGGTCATCCGGAGGGTGAGCGGGAACGTCTGCCGCACCGGGTCCAGCGCGTAGCTCCTGTCCAGGAGCGTGGCGCCCGTGTCCGGCCGGGCCACGAGGACGTCCAGGCGGTCGATGTCGTCCGGCACGCGGAGTGGTCCGTTCGCGCCCACCGCCTCGATGGTGAGGTCGATGGCCCCGTGCCCGCACCCCGCCAGCGCCAGCGATGCAAGGGCGACGGCGGCGGCGATCCGGGCCCGGTTCATGGCTTGCCTCCCGCGCGCTCACGGGTGCTCGTCAGCAGCCGCGCCTTCCGCAGCTGCGCGTCGATCCGCTTCGCGTCCGCCGCCAGCTCCGGCGAGAAATCCGGCGGCCGCGAATCCGCCAGCGTGATGAGGTGCCCGCCCGCGAACGGTTCCACGGTCGCCCGCTGGAGCTCCGGGAGCGCCCGCGCCATCGCCCGGGACGCATAGGTCACCCACCCGACGACGGGGCGCGGCGGTTCGTCCTCGGTGAGGATCTGGTCCCGCAGCTCTCGCGCGGTGGCCACCGCCCACTCCGGCTCCCACTGCTCGACGGTGATCTTGAGCAGCTCCGTCACGGACGTGATCGTGCACAGGCGCGAGGCGGCGGGCCCCCGCCTCGGCAGCCGCAGCAGCGCCAGGCCCGAGCTCCAGATCGACGCCCCGCCGCAGTCCAGGTCGCAGAGGGCGCCGTGGCCGAAGAGCTCCCCGTTCCACGCGTGCAGGCTGTGCACCCCTTCGCCCGGGCTCGGGCCGCCGTGGGTGCGCCCGTGCTGCGAGGACTCGAACTCCTGCCCGAGCGACTCCGGGTCCGTCTTGATGACGTGCGCCAGCGCCTCCCGCAGCGTGTCGCTGGTGCCCAGCCACTCGCCCAGGGACGCGTCGTGGGCCCCGAGCCTGGCGAAGTACCCGCTGGCGCGGGCGACGCACGACTCCTTCGTCTCCGCCCGCCCGTACCAGTACCCACCGACGTAGCAATGGTTCACGGCAGGTGCTCCAGCCCCAGGCTCCCCGGCTGGACGCTGGCGTCGTGGCGCAGCAGCAGCGGCACGGCGATCGCGGTGGCGGTGACCCCCACCACCGCCCAGAGCTCCCAGCGCTGGTAGAGGGGCCGCCGCGAGTCCAGCGTCACCGTCTCCACCTCCATCTTCAGCGGGGCCAGGTCGCTCCCCACGCTCGCCAGCACCACGCCGTCCCGGTCGCGCGCGCGCAGGTAGTACTCCAGCGTCCGGACGCCGGACGGCACGTCGAACAGGTTGGGCACCGGCGCGCTGTACGTGCCCGGCCGGAGCGGCGCCATCGGGAGCTGGGAGTACTCGCGCGTCCCGGACAGCCGGTAGCTCAGCGTCACCGCCGCCACGCGCTCCACGCCCGCCGTCACCGCCACCTCCATCACCGGCGTCCCCCCCGAGCCCGATCGCGGCGGCGGCGCATGCTGCAGCTTCACCACCTGCCGCGCGAGGTACGCCTTCTTCGCGTCCGCGAAGTACCCGCGCAGCTTGGGCGACGCGCTCTGCGAGAGCTGGTACCGCGGCTCCAGCTCCAGCAGCCGGCTGAACGCCTCCTGCGCCCCCGCCGAGTCGTCGAACGCGGCGTGCGTGAAGGCCTTCAGCTTGTACGCCTCCATCTTCTGGCTGGCGGTGATGCCCGGCGTCGCCAGCGCCCGCTCCAGCCGGGGCAGCACGCCCTCGAACTCGAAGTTCAGGTAGAGCTGGCGCGCCTCCTCCAACTCCGGGATGGACGGGCCGGACGGCGTCAGCGTCAGCCCGGGCGGGGGCGGGGGGAGCGCCAGGTTCACGGAGCCGGACGAAGGTGAAGGTGAAGGCCCACCCTTCTTCTCGCCGGCCACGGCCAGCGCCGACATGCCCGCGAGCGTGATCACCACCGCCCACGAGCGCCACCGCCTCCGCGACATCAACACCAGTACCGCCACCACCGCGCTCAGCGCCGGGCCCCCACCGCCCGCCGCGCTGCACCCGAACGCGCCCGGCTTCCCGCGCACCGGGACGTCGACGTCCAGCGGCTCGCTCTCGAGGTCTCCGTCGCTCACCCGCAGGCGGAACGCGTACGGCCCCGGCACGTCCGGCACGAACGTCGGGTGCGCGGTCGTCTCGCCCCCCAGCGCCGGCGGGTTGCCCGTGGGGAACGCCACCAGCGTCCACGTGAAGCTCAGCCGGTCCAACGGATCCGGATCGCTCGAGCCGCTCCCGTCCAGCTCCACCTGGGCGCCCGCCGTCGGCCGCGCGGTGGTCACCTGCGCCGCCGCCACCGGCGGGTGATTGTCCGCCCCGTGGGTGATCACGGTCACCTTCACCACCGCCGGGGCGCTGGTCGCCGCCCCATCCGACGCGGTGACCTCGAACACGTGCAGCCCGCGGTCCTGCGGCTGGAAGGTCGCCGAGGCGCCGTTCTGCACCAGCGCGGTCTGCGGCCCGGACACCTCGCTCCACTGGAACGTCACCGGGTCGCCGTCCGGGTCCTCGGCGCCGGCGGTGAGCGTCCCCGGCTGGTCGATCATCAGCGAGAAGTCCGGCCCGGCGATCACCCGCGGCGCGCCGTTGCCGATGGTGACCGGCCCCAGCGCCACCTCATCCCCGAGGTCCACCCCATCGTTCACCCGCAGCTTCACCGACCAATCCTCGCCCCGCCGGAGCGCCGTGGCGGGCACGACCGGCCCGGTGAGCGCGGTCTGCTCCACCAGCCCCTTGAACCAGCGCACCGACGGCGGCTGCTCCGCGTCTCCGTCCGCGTCCTGGTACGCGTACTGGACCTGGAGCGCGGACGCGGTGGTCGGCGAGACCGGCAGGAGCGCCGCGTTCAGCGCTCGGGGGAGCTTGTTCGCCAGGTACGCCACCACCCGGTTGTTGCCGCTGTCGCTCACCAGCAGCGTCCCCGCCGCGTCCACCGCCACCGCGCGCGCCGAGCACAGCGACAGGTCCGACGCCGTCCCGCCGCTGTTGCACCCGGCGGTGCTGGGCGTGGGCTGGCCGAAGATCAGGTCCGCGTTGAGGTCGGTGGTGAGCGGCGACTGGAACAGCAGCACCCGGCTGTTGTTGAGGTCCGCGACGTAGAGGTTCCCCTGCGGGTCGACGGCCAGCCCCTGCGGCCCGCTCACCTTGCTCACCCCGGACCCGGCGCCGTTGGAGGTGAAGTTCGCCTGGCCGATCACCTCGTCCGCCTGGGTGTCGCTGCCGCGCGGGTTCTCGTAGGCGAGGATCCGGTGGTTGCCGCCGTCGGCGATGTACAGGCGCGGCGGGAACACGCTCAGGTCCACGGCCAGGCCGGTGGGCGCGTTGAGCGACCGCGCCGACAGCCCGCCCGCGTTGGCGCCGTTGCTGAACAGGTCCGACTGCCCGAAGACGTCGTCCGCGTCGGTGTCGGTGGTGCGCGGCGAGCTGAACACCAGCACCCGGTGGTTCGACGTGTCCGCCACGTAGAGGTTGTCGTCCGGGTCGATGGCCAGGAACGTCGGCCCGCACAGCATGGCCTGGTTCACCACCGTCCCGCCGCGGTTGCACGACACCGACGTGTAGTCCGGCTGCCCCAGCACGGCCGCGGCGGCGTAGGGCGGCGCCCCCGCGTACGGGTCGTCGAAGATCAGCACCCGGTGGTTGCCGTTGTCGGAGACGTAGACCCGGCCCGCCTTGTCCACCGCCACGTCCCACGGGGCGTTGAAGGTGGACTGGGTCTTCCCGCTGGCGGAGGAGCCCATGTTCGGCTGCCCCAGCACCAGGTCCGCGGGCGCGCCGGCCAGCAGGTTCGCCTCGCTGGACCACCCGAGCACGCGGTGGTTGCTCCGGTCCGCCACGTACACCCGGTACGGTGTGAAGCGCCGGTCGAACGCCAGGCCGAAGTTCCCGTTCAGCCCGCCGCCGTCCATCCAGTTCAACCCGTTCACCGCGTACGACGGCTGCCCGAGCAGCTTGTCCGACGGCTCCGTCGTCGCCAGCGGCGTGGGGTACGAGGTGATCCGGTGGTTGGACCGGTCGCTCACGAACACCCGCGACCCGTCCGGGAGGATCGCCACCGCGCGCGGGCCGCACAGCGTCTTCTCCGAGAGCGCCACGTCGTTGCACACGCCGCGGGTGAGCACCGTCTGCCCGACCGACGCCGTCGCCGCCGGGCGGTTCGCCGCCACCGGCGGGTACTGGAGCACGCGGTGGTTGCTGGCGTCCGCCACCAGCAGCTTCCCCGAACCGTCCAGGGCCATCCCCTGCGGCGTGCACAGCGACTGCGCGTTGAGCCCGCCGGCGTTGCAGCGGGCGACATTGAAGGTGCCCTGGCCGATGACCAGGTCCGCCGGGCGCGCGTTGACGAACTTGTCCGTGGCGTAGACGAGCACGCGGTGGTTGCCGGTGTCGGAGACGAACACGCGCGGCGTCGCCCCCGTCGCGTCCACCAGCGCGTAGCCGGGCGCGTTCAGCCCCTGCGCGTCCGCCCAGTTCGGCGTGGAGCTGAACACGTCCGCCTGACCCAGCACGTGGCCGGCGGCGGGGGAGATCGCCATCGGCGCGGCGAACCACAGCACCCGGTTCTGCGGCGCGTCCGCCACGAACAGCCCGTTGGTCGGGTCCACGCCGACGCCGGGCACGGTGCTCGGCATGCAGGTGCTGGAGACGCTGGTGCAGGAGATGGTGTTGACGAAGCTGGCCTGGCCCAGCACCGCGTCCGCCACCTGGTCCGTGGTGAGCGGCAGCTGGTACCCCAGCACGCGGCTGTTGCCCTCGTCGGCGACGTAGACGTTGAGGTTGCCGTCCACCGCCACCGTCCCCGGCCCGCACAGCGTGGACGCGGACTTCGACCCGCCGGGGTTGCACGCGTTGGTGCCCAGGTTCCCGCCCTGCCCGAGCACCCGGTCCGCCGCCGCGTCCGCCAGCGGCGCGTCGTACTCCAGCACCCGGTTGTTCGAGCTGTCGGAGACCCAGAGGTTGCCGTTCCTGTCCACCGCCACGCCGCGCGGCGAGCACAGCGTCGACGCGGTGACCACGCCGCCGGTGTTGCAGCCGGTGGCGGCGAGCGAGGGCTGGCCGAACACGCCGTCCGCCGCGAGGTCCGCGCCCGCGCCCTGCTGGATGAAGCGGAGCACGCGGTGGTCGTTGGTGTCGGCGACGAAGAGATCTCCGTTCGCCGCCACCGCCACCGCGCGCGGGCCGCACAGCGACGTCACCGACGGGTTCCCGGAGGTGCAGCCGCGCGAGGTGCTGGCGGCCTGCCCGTAGACGAGGTCCGCGCGCTGGCCGCCGGCGGCGGCGAACGGGGAGGGGAAGCGCACCACCCGGTTGTTCTCCGTGTCCGCCACGTAGAGATTGCCGGCGGCGTCCACCGCCAGCCCGCGCGGCCGGCACAGCGTCGCGTCCGTGGGCCCGGTGGGCCTCCCCTGGTTGCAGGAGGTGCCGTAGGTGTCCGGCTGGCCGATGACGAGCGCCGCCTGCTGCCCGTCCGCCAGCGTGGAATAGTCGGTCCACGCCAGCACGCGATGGTTGTTGGTGTCCGCCACGTAGACGTGCTTGGTGACCGGATCCACCGCCACCTGGCTGGGGAACTGCAGGCCCCGGTCGTCGGGCCAGTTCACCCAGCTCTGGGTGAGGTCCGGCTGCCCGAGCACCGCGTTCGCCGTGGCCGAGCCCAGCGGCGCGTCGAACCGCAGCACGCGGTTGTTGCCGGAGTCCACCACCAGCAGCGCGCCGGACGGGGCGAGCGCCAGCCCGGCCGGGTTGTTCATGGTGCCGGCGGTGGGCGCCGCCGCGCCCTGGTTCGGGGTGGAGGTGAAGAAGGAGCCGCTCTGGCCGAAGACGCGGTCCGCCACCCGGTCGGTGTCGAAGGGGCGGTCGTACTCGAGCACCCGGTGGTGGCCGGTGTCCGAGACGTAGACGTTGCCCGCGGGGTCCACCGCCACGTCGCGCGGCGTGCACAGCGTCTCCGCGGTGGTGAGCGTGCAGCCGTTGAAGGCGAGGCGGAGGTCGGTCTGCCCCAGCACCAGGTCCGCGCCGGCGCCGCTCTGGAAGCCGGCGGCGTCGCCCCAGGCGAGCACCCGGTGGTTGTTGGAGTCCACCACGTACAGCCGCGGCGGCGTGGTGGAGCGGTCGATGGCCATGCCGTCCGGCGCGTTCACCTCGCGGCCCTCGATCTTGTTCACCGTGGCGAAGGCCGGCCCCAGCTGGCCCACGAAGAGGTCGCCGGTCACGTCCGGAGGGAGGCGGTAGACCAGCGGATCCAGCGCGCGGGCGAGCGCGGGCGAGGGCCGTTCGCTGCAAGCGGCGGACGCCAGGAGCGGCGCGAGCACGCAGAGGCGCCGGAGGGAGGGGGGCATGGGGGAGACCTCTGCGGCCGCGGAGTCGCTTGCGAGACTACCAGAGCGACCCATCGTCACGATCGCATTGACTCCGCGCGCGACCGCGCCTAGGCAGCCGATCCATGGCCACCGTCAACCTCAAGGGCAACCCGGTTCAGACCTCAGGCAGCCTCCCCGCCGTCGGCAGCACGGCGCCGGACGCCACGCTGACCGGGCTGGACCTGCAGGACAAGAAGCTCTCCACCATCTCCGGCAAGCGGGTGCTGAACATCTTCCCCAGCCTCGACACCGGGGTGTGCGCGACGTCCGTCCGCACCTTCAACAAGCGGGCGGCGGAGAAGCCGGGCGTCACCGTGGTGAACATCTCCATGGACCTGCCCTTCGCGATGAAGCGCTTCTGCGCCACCGAGGGCATCGAGCGCGCCGTCTCCTACTCCGCCTTCCGCACCGACTTCGGGGACAAGTTCGGGGTGAAGATCACCCAGGGCGGCATGGCCGGCCTCCTCTCCCGCGCGGTGGTCATCCTCGACGAGCAGGGGAAGGTCGTCTACACGGAGCAGGTGCCGGAGATCACCACCGAGCCGAACTACGACGCCGCGATGGCGAAGCTGTAGCGCCGCCGCCCGACCGCTCGTCCTTCAGACAAGCATCAACCGCCGCGAGAGGCGGCCGGCTACACTCGCGCGCCAATGAACAAGAAGGTGCGCGCGTTCGTCTCCCGGCGGCGGTACGACGTGCTGGCGCTCTCGGTGGCGCTGGTGATGTCCGCGATCCACTTCTACGCGGACACGCAGCCGGTGTCGGCCGGGCAGGCCGGGGCGCTGGCGGCCGGCATCGGATTCCTCGAGGGCCGCGCCGTCGATCTCAAGTTCCGCCTCCGGGGCCAGTCGACGCCCCACCCGGACGTGGTGGTGGCGGTGGTGGACGAGAAGAGCGTGCAGAAGTACGGGCGCTGGCCGTGGAGCCGCGTGCGGGTGGCCAAGGCCATCACCAACCTCCACGACGCCGGCGCCGCCGCCATCGGCCTCGACATGGTCTTCATCGACGAGGTCCCGCGCGATCCGCGCCTGGACGCCGTCGCCCAGCGCTTCGACCAGGCCATCCAGGGTGACCCCAAGATCGCCGTGCAGTTCGCCGCCTACCGCCGGTTCCTCGACGGGCTGAAGACCGAGGACCCGGACGACGCGCTGGAGAAGGCGTTCACCACCGCCGCGCCGGAGCTGGTGGTGGGCCTGTTCGGCTACGGCCCACTGGACCGCGAGAAGCTGAAGGCCATGGAGGCGGACAACATCCGGCTCCTCCAGCCGCACGCGCTGTGGACCTTCCCCGCGGAGAACGGCGTCTCCCGCTACGAGCCCGCCTTCGAGGGCGCCCACTTCGGCTTCCCCATCTTCTCCGCCCAGATGCCGCTGGAGCGCTTCGCCCGGCACGCCCGGCACGTGGGGCTCCTGGACGTGAGCCCGGATCCGGACGGCGTCATCCGCCGGATGGCGATCTTCTCCCAGGCCTCCGCGGTCCACGGCCTGGTCCCGGCGATGGCGCTGCAGACCGCCGCGCTCCAGCTCCACGCCGCCATCGAGCCCGCCTACAGCCCGGTCACCGGGAAGCTGGACGGCGCCCGCCTCCGCCGCGAGGGGAAGCCCTCCATCCTCGTCCCCATGCTCCCGGACGAGCCCAACACGCTCATCGACCACGTGGGCACGCCGCCCGCCTTCCAGAACCTCTCCATGTCCGACGTGGCCGACGGCGCCTTCGAGCCCGCGTCGGTGAAGGGGAAGGCGGTGGTGTTCGGGGTGAACCTGATCGGCTCCGGCGAGGACCAGCGGGTGACCCCCTTCTCGGAGAAGTACCCGGGCACCTACCTCCACGCGTCGATGATCTCCAACATCCTGAACGACGCCTTCCTCTCCCGCCCGCGCGAGCTGCGGCTGGTGGAGGCGGCGCTGATGGTGGCCTTCGCGCTGGTGCTGGCGCGCGCGCTCCCCCGGGTGCGGTTCCACTGGAAGGCGGCGCTGGTGCTGGGGCTGATGGCCGCCTACTTCGGCGTCGACCAGTGGCTCTTCGCCGGGCCGAAGCTGCTGATGGCCACGGTGATGCCGCTCTCCAGCATCTTCCTCACCTCGTTCGGGGTGATCTTCCTGGGCTACCTCTCCACGGACCGGGAGAAGGGGATGCTCCGCCACGCCTTCCAGCACTACCTCAACGAGAGCGTGATGGAGCAGATGCTGGCCCACCCGGACAAGCTGAAGCTGGGCGGCGAGAAGCGCGAGATGACGGTGCTCTTCTCGGACATCCGCGGCTTCACCACCCTCTCCGAGCGCATGGCCCCCGAGGCGCTGGTCCGCTTCATCAACTCCTACCTCACTCCCATGACCCGCATCGTCTTCGAGGAGGGCGGGACGCTGGACAAGTACATCGGCGACGCGCTGATGGCCTTCTGGAGCGCGCCCATCGAGCAGCCGGACCACGCGGCGCGCGCCTGCCGCGCCGCGGTGCGCTTCCTGGAGAAGCTCAAGGAGCTGAAGGCCGCCTGGCGCGACCAGAACCTGCCCGAGTTCGACATCGGCGTGGGCATCAACACCGGCCCCATGATCGTCGGCAACATGGGGTCCGACATCCGGTTCGACTTCACCGTGATGGGCGACGCGGTGAACCTGGCCTCCCGCCTGGAGGGCACCAACAAGGAGTACGAGACGCGCGTGCTCGTCTCCGAGGCCACCTACCTGGCCGCCAAGGACCAGGTCACCGCCCGCCGCCTGGGCGCAGTGCGCGTGAAGGGCAAGCGCAAGCCGGTGCGGATCTACGAGCTGCGCGGGATGGGCCAGCCGTCCGCCGAGGAGGCCGCCGTCATCCGGGCCTTCGAGGCCGCGGTGGACGACTTCGCCGAGCGCCGCTGGGACGAGGCGGAGGCCGGCTTCAAGAAGGTGCTCGGGTCCTGGGCGGACGACGCGCCCTGCCGGCGCTACCTGGAGGAGATCGGCGAGTACCGCGTACAGCCCCCGCCACCGCAGTGGGATGGGGTGTACACGGCCACCACGAAGTAGCCGCCCGCCGGCCCTCGCAGTAGTGTAGGGAAGGGCGTTTGCCATGGGTGCCGAAGAGACCCTCTTCCAACGGTTCGGTAAGGAGTTCCCCAAGGGGACGGTGCTCTTCCGCGAGGGAGAGCCCGGCAAGGAGATGTTCGTCCTCCAGTCGGGGCGGGTCTCCATCTCCAAGAAGGTCCGGGACGTGGAGAAGGTCTTGGCCGTGCTGGGGCCGGGGGAGTTCTTCGGGGAGATGGCGATCATCTCCAACAAGCCGCGCAACGCGTCGGCGGTGGTGGCGGACGACGCCAAGCTGCTGGTGATCGACCCCAAGACGTTCGAGGGGATGATCCGCGGCAACTCGGAGATCGCGGTCCGGATGATCAAGAAGCTCTCCGAGCGGCTCTCGGAGGCGGACGCGCAGATCGAGAACCTGCTGCTGGCGGACCCCTCCAGCCGGGTCCTCCACCAGATCCTCCAGACCTGCCAGACGCGCGGGCGGACGACGGAGGAGGGGATCGAGATCGACTTCCAGGTGCGGGATCAGCCCCGCCTGATCGGGGTGGGGGAGCCGGCCATACGCTTCATGCTGGACAAACTGGAGCGCGCCAGCCTGATCGAGCGATCCGGCGATCGCTTGATCGTCTACGATACGGCGCGTTTGCACGATTACTTGAATTACCTGGAAATGAAGTGGAAGTTCGGAGACCTCTGATTTGAAGCTGCAGGTCCTGGGCTGTCACGGCGGTGAGCTGCCCAAGCATCGAAGCACGTGCTTCTTGCTGGACGGCGTGCTGGCCCTGGACGCCGGCGCGCTGACGTCCGCCCTGGACCTGCAGGCGCTCTGCCGGGTGGACGACGTGCTGGTCACCCACAGCCACTTCGACCACGTGAAGGACCTGCCGCTGCTGGCGGACCTGGTGGTGGGGCGGCGGGACAAGCCGGTGACGATCTGGGCCTCGTCCGAGTGCGCCCGGACGCTCCGGGACAACATGTTCAACAACTCGCTGTGGCCGGACTTCACCAAGATCCCCACCGCGAAGAACCCGGTCCTGCAGATCAAGTCCTTCCGCGCCGGGTCGTCGTTCAAGATCGGGAAGTACTCGGTGCAGTCGGTGCCGGTGACGCACCCGGTGGAGTCGTGCGGCTTCGTGGTCACCGACGGCGAGGTCTCGGTGGCGATGAGCGGGGACACCGGCCCCACCACCAGGCTGTGGAAGGTGCTCAACAAGGTGGACCACCTGAAGGCGGTGCTGGTGGAGACCAGCTTCCCCAACAGGCTCCAGCAACTGGCGGACATCTCCGGCCACCTCACGCCGCACACCCTCCAGACCGAGCTGGGGAAGTTCCGCCGCAACGGCGCCGCCGTCCTGCTCTACCACCTCAAGCCCGCCTTCGTGCCCCAGCTGAAGAAGGAGCTGGCCGGCATGCCGGTGGAGGTGCTGGAGCTGGGCGACGTGTTCGAGTTCTAGTCCTCCCAGCCGTAGCCTTGGATCACCGCGCGGAGCCGCGGGTCATCCACCGAGAGCGGCGGCATCCACTCGCCGATCAGCGCCCGCCGCCACCAGGCGTGATCACCCAGCGGCGCGAATTCGTAGCGGTAGAGCCGGGCGCGGATGAAGGCCGGCGGCGCGTCCGGGAACGGGTTCCCCCGCGGATCCAGCAGCCCCAGCGCCAGCGGGTCGTTGTGGAGGAGCTTCCAGACGAGGTGGACGGCCCACGGCTCCTCGTCCACCTCGCTCATCGCCGCGAACCAGACCTGCCAGTCGAGCCTCAAGTGGTACGGGCTCACGATGCACGGGCGCCGGTCCGGGTCCCCCGGCTTGCACCTGAATTCGTACGGTCTCCACTCCTCTTCTCCGTCCCGCCTGCCCTCGAAGACGATCTCGTTCCGCTCCTTCCCCACGCTCCCGAACGCGCCGTAGGTGTTCACCAGCGCGAACGCCCCGAACGACGTGTTCATCCGCTGGTGCGGGGAGAGGAGGTTCAGCACCGGCTGAATGGAGAGCACCGCCACCAGCGCCGCCACACCCCAGCCGACGTAGTTGTGGATGCGGTCTGGCGCTTCTGGGGTCGCCGCCCACCGCCCGAACAGCTCGTCGTCGAAGCACGCCAGCGCCGGGAGGATGGTCAGATAGTTGAGGAAGGAGAGGTTCCCGGAGGCGATGAGCACCAGCTGGAAGGCGATCATCACCGCCCCGGCGATCCGCCGCGCCGGCTTCGGCCCGAAGGCGAACAGCGGCGCCACCAGCTCCGCGGCGTGGTTGAAGAGGACGCCGGCCGCGTGCACCCAGTGGGGCGCGAAGTGGAAGAGCGGGCTGAGCGGGTTGGGGATGGGCTGGGTGAGGAAGTGGTAGTCGAGGCAGGTCAGGTCGCGCCAGCACGGGTCGCCGCGCAGCTTGATCAGCCCCGCGCCCAGCATCATCCGGGCGATCAGCCAGCGGAAGAGCCAGATCACCTGCGGCGGCGGCGGGCGCGCCGGGAGCGGGCGGACGCTCCACAGCGGGCACAGGAAGATGGCCAGGAACCCCGTCTCGCACAACTGCGTCTCCCAGCCGTACCCCCAGAAGAGCTGCCCCACGTGCACCACCGACAGGTACAGCGCCCAGAGGACGAACATGGCGGCGGCGTTGGTCAAGCCCAGCATCACCGCCACCGCGAGCAGCAGGCCCACCCACCCCACCAGCGCCATCGCGCCGTCGGAGGCGGAGAGCTGGAACACGGTCGGGGCATCCCAGAAGGAGACCTCCTTCAGGAACAGGTCCGCCGGGAGCAGCCCGTGGTGGCCGATCAGCGCCGGCCCTTGACGCAGGAAGACGAGGAACGCGACGGCGTAGAGCAGCCCGAGCAACCGGAGCATCAGGAACCGCGTGAGCTGGTGTGACCCGGACTTCACCCGGCGCGGAGGGTAACCCGAGGTTGACTTGCCGGAAGCGGCGCATTACTCGCAGCGGCGCTCTATGGCCTGGTTCTCGAAGAAGCCCCGCATCGCGCCGCAGGACCCGGAGGTGGACCGGGACCAGCCGTCCCGCATGCAGGGCCTGTGGGCCAAGTGCGAGGAGTGCGACGAGATCATCTACCGGCAGGAGATCGAGAAGAACCTCAACGTCTGCCCCGCGTGCGGCCACCACATGCCGTGGCCGGCGCGCGCCCGCCTCACCGCCATCCTCGACCCCAGCACCTTCGAGGAGATGGACCAGCAGTTGGAGCCGCAGGACCCGCTGAGCTTCACCGACTCCAAGAAGTACCGGGACCGGCTGCGCACCACCCGCAAGAGCACGGCGGAGAGCGACGCGTTCGTCTCCGGCGTCGGGCGGATCGAGGGCAAGCAGGTCTCCGTCGGCTGCTTCGTGTTCGAGTTCATGGGCGGGTCCATGGGCTCGGTGGTCGGCGAGAAGGTCACCCGCGTCTTCGAGCGCGCCCACGACCTGAAGTGCGCGGCGGTGATCTTCTCCGCCTCGGGCGGGGCGCGGATGCAGGAGGGCATCTTCTCGCTGATGCAGATGGCGAAGACCTCCGCGGCCATCGCGCGCTTCCGGGAGGTCCGGCGGCCGTACGTCTCGGTGATGCTCCACCCCACCACCGGCGGCGTGGCGGCGTCCTTCGCCTGGCTGGGGGACGTGATCATCGCGGAGCCGAAGGCGCTGATCGGCTTCGCCGGCCCCCGCGTGATCGAACAGACCATCCGCCAGAAGCTGCCCGAGGGCTTCCAGCGCTCCGAGTTCCTCCACGAGCACGGGATGCTCGACGCCATCGTCCACCGCAAGGAGCTGCGGCAGAAGCTGGGCCAGCTCCTCGGGCTGATGGCTTGACCCCGGCCGAGGCGGTCGCCTTCCTCCAGTCCCTCCCCGCCTCCACCATCAAGCTGGGGCTGGAGCGGGTCCACGAGGCGCTGGAGGACCTCGGGCACCCGGAGCGCGCGCTGCCCGCGCTGCACGTGGCGGGGACCAACGGGAAGGGCTCCACCTGCGCCTTCGCCGCCCGCGGCCTCCAACTCGCGGGGAAGAAGGTCGGCCTCTACACCTCGCCGCACCTGGTCCGGTTCAACGAGCGGATCCAGGTGAACGGACAGCCCATCGACGACGCCACCCTGGGCGCGCGGGTGCTGGAGGTGCTGGCGCGGTACCGGCGCCGCGACGAGCGCCCCCTCCCGCTCACCTTCTTCGAGCTGGGGACGCTGGTCGCGCTGCGCCACTTCGCGGAGGAGAAGGTCGAGGTGGCGGTGCTGGAGACGGGGCTCGGCGGGCGGCTCGACGCGACCAACTGCTGCCGGCCGGCGGTGACCGCCGTCACGCCCGTCTCCTTCGACCACATGGAGTGGCTGGGGCACACGCTGGAGGCCATCGCCAGGGAGAAGGCGGGGATCCTCAAGCCGGGCGTGCCGTGCATCGTCGCCGAGCAGGCGCCCGAGGCCATGCGGGTCATCGAGGCCACCGCGAACGCCGTGGGGGCGCCGCTGCGCGCGGCGCACCCGCTGGACGCGGAGATACCGCTGTCGCTGCGCGGGCCCCACCAGCGGCAGAACGCGGCGGTGGCGCTGGCGTGCCTGGAGGTGCTCGGGGTCTCCCGCGAGGCGGCGCTCGAAGGGCTGCGGACCGCGCGGTGGCCGGGGCGGCTGGAGGAGCTCCAGATCGGCGGCCGGCAGGTGCTGCTGGACGGCGCGCACAACGCGGCGGGCGCGCAGGCGCTGGCGGCCGCGCTGGAGGCCCTGTACCCCGGCCGGAAGGTCCACGCGGTCTTCTCCGTGCTGGCGGACAAGGACCTGGAGGGCATGGCGCGCGCGCTGTTCCCCCGGTGCGCGTCGCTCCACCTGTGCCCGCTGCCCAGCCCGCGCAGCCTGGCGCCCGCCGCGTACGCGGAGCGGGCGCGCGCGCTGTGCCCGGACGTGCGGGCGTACGAGGGCGCGCGCGAGGCGCTGGCGGGGGCCTCGGCGCTCGCGCCCGCCGGGGACGTGGTGCTGGTGGCCGGGTCGCTGGTGCTGGTGGGGGAGGTCCGCGCGCTGGCCGCCCCCGGCGTGGTTACATTGGACCCTGGATGAGACTCCCCGAGGCGGACGACCGCGCGCCGGCCCAGGTCACGGTGGACGACGTCGACGCCCGGTCGCTCTACCGCAAGACCAAGTACGTCGTGGAGACGTCGGACCGCTGGTCGCTGGTGATCACCCGCTACCAGCCCCGGCCGCAGTCCTTCCCTCAGCCGCTCTTCGGCGAGCCGCTCCTCCTCGTCCACGGCTTCTCGCAGAACCGCCACGCCTGGACGAGCGGCGAGTTCGTCAAGAACCTCCTCTTCTTCGGCCTGGACATCCACGTCCTGGAGCTGCGCGGCCACGGCAAGAGCAGCGTGGACCTCCAGCGCGAGCGCGCCGCCAAGTTCAACCGCGCCCCGCCCGCGGACCTCGACTACGACTGGGACATCGACAGCTACTTCCTCTACGACCTGCCCGCCGCGGTCGCCGGGGTGAAGCGCATCACCCGCCGCCGCCGCATCTACTACTGCGGCCACTCCATGGGCGGGATCCTGGGCTACGGCTACGCCGGCATCCACGACGACCTGGACGGGCTGATCACCATCGGCGCGCCGAGCGAGCTGGGCCGCGGGTTCCTGCTCCTCAAGGCGCTCTCCTTCTCCATCCCGCTGCTCGGCCGGGCGATGGACCTGGCGTACGGCTCGCTCAACCTCCAGCGGAAGGCGGGCGCGGCGGGGGAGACGCTCTGGGCGCGCGCGCTCAATGCGGTGCGCCGCGAGGCCGAGGCCCACCAGCGCGCCCGGGTGGGCGAGCCGGCCGAGCTGCGCTTCCGCGCGGTGCCGGTGGACACCTGGCTCAAGAAGATCGAGAAGGCGCTGGCCCTCACCCAGACCATGAACCCGGTGGTGGGGAAGGTGGCGGCGCGGGTGAACCGGCTCGCCAACCTCGAACGCGTGGGCGCGGACGACATCCGCTGGCTCCTGCGCGCGGGAGGCGAGCGCGAGCCCCGGAAGGTGATCGAGCAGTTCGCCCGCTGGATCCGCCGCGGGGAGATCATCTGCTACCGCACCGACTACGACTTCAAGCGCGGCTTCTCCAAGATCCGCATCCCCATGGCGATCATCTTCGGGGACAAGGACCCGCTGGCCTCGGTCCAGTCCACCCGCCGCGTCTACCGCGCCGCCAAGAGCGAGTACCTGCTGTGGCGCCCGGTGAAGGGGAACAGCCACATCGAGCTCACGATGGGGCACGACATCCGGCAGATCTGCTACGACATCAAGAACCTGATCGAGTACGCGCGCAGCCACCACACCCGCCGCCCGTCGCTTCCGCGGCCGGACCGCTGACGGGAATCCCGGGGGGAACAGAAAGTTGGTGGGCGGTGTACCCGTTGCTAGCATTCAGCAGATCTTCCGAGGGGTGCCAATGAGGTCCGTGACGCGGCTCGTCGCGGTCGCTACCGCCGTCCTGGCGGCGGTGGCGGCGGCTCAGGACAAGGTGGAGCTCAACACCATCACCAAGGTGCAGGTGAGCGGCGGAGCGATCACCATCACCGGGACGAAGAAGCCGAGCTTCACCACCTTCACCATGACGGACCCGGCCCGCCTGGTGATCGACATCTCCGAGGCCGTCTTCTCCGGCGTCGCGGACGAGCAGCAGGTGGGCAACGGCGTCGTCACCGCCATCAAGACCGCCAGCTACGGCTCCGACGCCTCCGCCATCGCCCGCGTGCTCATCGGCTTCGAGAAGGAATACGAGACCGACATCCAGACCTCCGACACCAAGCTGGTGGTGAAGGTGCTGGGCGCCGGCGGCGGCGGCGGCACCGAGGTCGCCCAGGCGGACAAGCAGCCGGCCGGCGGGCAGGCGACCGCTGACAAGGCCGCGGCGGACAAGGCGGCGGCCGACAAGGCGGCCGCGGACAAGGCCGCCGCCCAGCAGGCGACCGCCGACAAGGCCGCCGCGGACAAGGCGGCGAAGGAGCAGGCGGCGGCGGACAAGGCGTCCGCCGCGCAGAAGGCGAAGGACGACGCCCTGGCCAAGAAGGAGGCGGAGCGCCAGGCCAAGGAGCAGGCCGAGGCGGAGAAGAAGGCCACCGCGGAGCAGAAGAAGCAGGAGGCGGAAGCCGCCAAGCAAGCCGCCGCGGAGGAGAAGAAGAAGAAGGCGGAGGAGGCCGCCGCCGCCGCGGAGCAGAAGAAGCAGGAGGCCGAAGCCGCCAAGCACGCCACCGCGGAGGAGAAGAAGACGAAGGCCGAGGCCGCCGCCGCGGAGCGCGAGCAGAAGAAGCAGGAGGCCGAAGCCGCGAAGCAGGCCGCCGCCGAGGAGAAGAAGAAGCAGGCGGAGGAGGCCGCCGCCGAGCGCGAGCAGAAGAAGCAGGAGGCGCTGACGGCGAAGCAGTCCGCGGCGGAGGAGAAGAAGAAGCTGGCCGAGGAGGCGGCCGCCGAGCGCGAGCAGAAGAAGCAGGAGGCGCTGGCGGCGAAGCAGTCCGCGGCCGAGGAGAAGAAGAAGCTGGCCGAGGAGGCCGCCGCGGAGCGCGAGGCGAAGCGCCAGGAGGCGCTGGCCGCCAAGCAGCAGAAGAAGGTGGCGATGGCCGAGACCAGCGCGCCCCAGGACCAGTTTGAGTCCTCCTCCAGCCTCTCCGTCTCCGGCCGGCGCAAGAACCTCACCTTCGTGGGCTTCAAGCAGGAGCCGGGCACCCAGCGCGTCTACGTCCGCACCAGTGAACCGGTGCGGTACTCGCTGTCCAAGGGCGGCGACAAGGAGGTGGTGCTGGAGCTGGAGAACACCAGCATCTCGCTCCACAACAACACCCGCTTCATGGACACCTCGTACTTCAACGGCGCGGTGGCCCTGGTGCATCCACGCACCGGCCCCACGCGCACGGTCCGGGTGGAGATCAAGCTGAAGGAGAACGTGCCCTACGAGGCCAAGCAGGAAGGCAACGAGGTGTACGTCGACTTCCAGTCCGGCGGCCGGAAGTAGCGCGCGGTAGGGTGGCGGCGGCACCGCACCCGTGATCGCCGCCCTCCTCTGGACCCACCTGGCGCTGTCGCAGGCGCCCCCGTACGCCACCGAGCTGGCCACCACCGCCGGCGAGCGGGTGGACCTCACCGCGGACGCGCTGGAGTACGACGACCAGGCGAAGGTCGTCACCGTCCGCGGGCACGCCCTGCTCCGCACCGACCGCGCCACCGTGCGCGCGGACGAGATCCGCTACGCGCGGGAGCAACAGCGCGCCACCGCGCGGGGCCACGTGCTGCTCACCCTGGGCCTGATGGCCGCGGTGGCGGACGAGATCGACCTGGACCTCGGCTCGCTGGAGGCCACGCTCCAGGGCGGCGTCTTCATGCAGAAGGCGGACGTGTCGCCGGAGGCGCTGCGCGCGGCCCAGACCGCGGAGGCGCTGCGGGCGCTCGGCCGGACGCCGCTCATCGTCAAGGGCCGCCGCATCCAGCGGCTGGGACCCACCCACTACGCGGTGGACGGGATCTCCTTCACCCCCTGCGACTGCAAGGCGGAGGAGCCGTCCTGGCACATCGAGGCGCAGCGCGCGGACGTGGAGGTGGGCGAGCGCGTCACCCTCGCCTGGCCGGTGGTCTACGTCTACGGCGTGCCGGTGCTCCCGCTGCCGTGGGCGTACCTCCCGCTCGGCGAACGGCGCACCGGCTTCCTCGTCCCGCGCGTCGACTCCACCTACCTCACCGGGCCGGCGCTCCAGGAGCCGCTGTTCATCACCCTGGGCCAGAGCGCGGACCTGACCCTCACGCCGGGCTGGTTCCTCGGCAGCGGCAGCGCGCCCTTCGGCGTCCGCGGCCCGAGGCTCCTGGCCGAGCTGCGCTACGCGCCCAGCGAGGGCACCGCCGGCCGCGCGCTGCTGGGCGCCCTCTATGACCTGCGCGAGCGGCGGGACCCGCTGCACCCGGAGGTGGGGCTGGGCGTGCGGAACGGGCTGCGCTTCGAGGGGACGGTGCAGCACTCGCAGGAGCTGGGCGGCGGCTTCGACCTGCGCGCGGAGATCTCCGCCGTCTCCGACGGGTATTACGTGCGCGACCTCACGGCGGACGTCCTGCTCCGCGAGGCGCAGTACCTCCGCTCCACGGTCGTGCTCGCGCGCCGCGGCGACGACCAGTACGCGGACCTGGAGGTGACGCTGCGGCAGGACACGCGCACCGGCTACCCGCTGTTCGACCCGGCGACGGGCCCCGCCACCCTCCAGCGCCTCCCCGCCCTCCGCTACGCGCTGCTGGACCGGGCGCTCTGGGGGCCGCTGCGCTTCAGCCTCGGCGCCGAGTACGCGCGCGACGCGCCGCTCTTCGGCGGCACCGGCGACGAGGGCGCGGACGGGAAGTACGACCCGCTGGTGCCGGACCTGGACGGTTCCCAGGGCGACCGCCGCTTCCAGCCGGGCGAGCGCGAGTCGCGCGATCGGATCGACCTCCGCCCGCGCCTGTCGGCGACGCTCCGCCTGGGCGACGTGGCGCGGATCACCCCGTACGCGGCCTGGCGCGAGGACCTGTACCTCGGCGAAGTGAGCGGGCAGCTCGCGCAGCGCGGCTACCCGATGGCCGGCGTGGCGCTGGACACCGAGCTGTCCCGCACCTTCGCGGGCGGATCGCTGCGGCACGTCATCGCGCCGTCGCTCGAGCTGCGCTCGGTGCCGGTGGTGCTGGGCGCGCCGCTGGGGAGCTCCGACGAGCTGGACGACGCCGCCCCCCAGGCCGGGCTGCTCCAGGCGGTGGCGGAGCTGGACCAGCGGCTGATGGCGCGGGCGCAGGGGCAGGCGGTGGAGCTGCTGCGGCTGGACATCGCGCAGGGCTACGACCTGCTCGAGCGCCGCGCCGGTGACAGCTCCGCGCGCGCGGCGATCCACGCCGGCTGGTTCGGCGCGGACGCCACCGCGCGCTACAGCGTCCCGGAGCGGCGGCTCACGCAGCTGGCGGCGGCGCTGGCGCTGGACGACGGCGGCGGCCACCGCGCCTACGCGCGCTACGAGCGGCTGCTGATCGACGGCTCGGAGCGCCAGCGGCGCGCGGCCGACGCGCTGGTGGGTCCGGCCCCGATCAACGCCGTGCCCGACCGCGCCGAGCTGCTCACCGCCGGCGGCGCCTACCGGTTCCCGTTCGGACTCACCATTGCCTACGACGCCATCGTCTCGCCGAACCAGCGGACAGGCGCTCAGCTGCTGGACACGCTCACCTGGCAGGCGCTGACCGCCGCGTACTCACCGTCGTGCGAATGCTGGCGGATTGATTTAAGTGCCTCCCTGACACATCGGACCGCGGACAATGCCGCGGACAGCCGGTGGTTACCAGGGTGGGGTATCCACTTCGCCCTCGGGCGATTCGGATCGGTCGGAATCTAGTCCGCCGGCGCCCGAAAAGTTGCCGCAACACTGTATATGTTCACTCTCTGTATCTGGGCAAGGCGCTCTGAACTGTTAGGAAGCCCCCGTTTCGCCAGCCTTTTGCTTCAGATTCCGACAGATCGCTCGTACACCGGGACAAAGAATTGCCATCCGAGATCGGAAAACGAATTGGGCATCGTATCCGGGAGCTGCGCACACAGCGTCCGGAACGTTGGACGCAGGAGGACTTGGCGGAGCGCGCCAAGATCAGCGTTTCCTTCCTATCGATGATCGAGCGGGGTGAGCGCGTCGCGCACGTGGAGACGCTCGCTTCCCTGGCCGAGTCGCTGGGCGTGACGCTCTCGGAGCTGTTCTCCGGGACGGACGCCGCGGTCGAAGGTGGGGATCAGGATGTGTTGCGCCCGCTCAACGAATTCGCGCGGGCCCGCCGCCTGAATGCCCGCGACGTCGAGAAGCTGCTGGGCGTGGCGCGCGCCATGTTCAACGGCCAGATGTCCTAGGCCCGGACAGGCGTACCTGCAGGGACGGAGGCGAAAGTGCCGCCCGCGGCGACTGTCCGTTGGGCGGCAGACCGGCGCGCCGCTAGAATCCGCGCCGGCCGGGTGAATTTCGACCTCCCTAAGGAGTCCCTGACGATGCGCTCCTCCCTGCGCGCGGCGAAGGCCGTGTCCCTTGGCGTGCTGCTGGCGGCGCTCGGGTGCGGCGGCCTCACGCCCGCCTCGCTCGAGTTCGTGGACACCATTCCCGCGCAGCCGCGCATCGGGGACGTGACGACGGTGCGTTTCCGGGCCATCGACAACACGGGCCAGCCGATGGCGGGCGCGTCGGTGGACTTCTCCATCCCGCCGGCCAACAACTCCGGCGGCGTGACGCTCAGCCCGCCCAACTCGCTGAGCAACCGGGGCGACGGCATCGCCAGCACGCAGATCATCGCCTCCGGGCAGCGGCCGGCGTCGGTGGTGGTGCAGGCCAAGTCCGGCAACATCGTGGCGGTGTCGCCGTCGATCACCTTCTCCGGCACCACCTCGCCCAGCGGCCGCCAGTTCACCTTCCAGTGCGGGTCGGTGGCGGGCCAGTCCTCCGGCGGCGTGCACGCCATCGGCGCGTACGACCAGACGCGCTACCTGATCGCCGGCGTGAAGCTGCAGTGCTTCGCGCACGTGGCGGACCGGAACGGGACCGGCATCCCCAACGTGCTGGTCTCCTTCATGACCGAGGCCGGCACCATCGGCGCCTCCGGCATCTCCATGTCCGACGTGGTGGGCGACGCGGAGGTGCTCTACAAGACCTCGTACCCGCTGCCCAAGGACGTGGCGCCCGGGCGGTTCACCTTCACCACCTCCAACGCGTCCGACAACACCGGGTCGTACCTGGCGCCGCTGTGGATGCACCCGTTCTCCTGGGAGCCCAACCCCATCTTCAACATCAACAACCCCATGCCCAACGGCAACGAGCCCAACCGCCCGGACCCGATCCACGCGGGGATCACCAACAACCCGCGCGACAACCTGGTGGCGATGATCGCCGTCACCGCGGGCGAGGAGGGCTACACCGACGTCAACAACAACGGGCAGTGGGACCCGGGCGAGCCGTTCGACGACCTCACCGAGCCGTTCGTGGACGCCAACGACAACGGGACCTGGGACCCCGACGAGCGCTGGATCGACACCAACGGGAACGGCCGCTGGGACGGCAAGAACAACACCTGGGACGGGAACGCGCTGATCTGGGTGCAGGAGCGCATCATCTGGACGGGCGTCCCCGCGGCCCAGGACATCGGCGACGCCAACTTCCCCGTGTTCGGCCAGGTGAGCCCGGTGGTGAGCAACCCCGCGTTCCTGATCACGCACACCAACTTCCAGGAGTACAAGTTCGCGCTGAGCGACCCGTGGTTCAACTCGCTCGCCCAGAACGGGTCGACGGACGGGTGCGGGATCCCCAACATCGACGGCACCAAGCTGGTGAACGTCAACCCCACCGAGTGGGCGCGCGGGATCCGCTTCACCTATCCCTCCTTCACCACGCTCTCCACCATCGTCTCGGACGCCCACGACCAGCTGAAGAACCCGCCGGACCCGGCCTACGGCAGCCCGCTCGGCTTCTCGATCCCCGCGGTCTGCCAGTTCACCGCCAGCCCGGACCAGGGCTACCAGGTGGTGATCGGGCTGTCCCTGACCGGGCGAGTGCAGTAGCGGCGGATGGGGGCGTGCGTATAGGGTACGCCCCCGCCATGGAGCCCACCCCCGAGGCGCCGGAGCAGGCGCGCAAGGCCACCATCCTCCGCGCCGCGGTGGACATCTTCGCGTCCAAGGGCTACCACGGCTGCCGGATCGCGGACGTGGCCAAGCAGGCCGGCGTCGCCTACGGGCTCGTCTACCACTACTTCAAGAACAAGGACGAGCTGCTGGACGCGGTGTTCCAGCAGAGCTCCGACTGGCTGTTCACCAACCTGAAGACGGTGATCGACCGCAGCGCCACCGTCCCCGAGGTGGTGCGCGGGATCACCGAATGGTGCTTCAACTCCTACCGCGAGGACCCGCGGTCGATGCGCGTGCTGGTGCTCCAGGTGGCGCGCGGCTCCGGGCTGCCGGGCCAGCGGATCCAGTCCACGTTCGTGGAGATCATCCAGCTGCTCATCCAGATGTTCACCCGCGCCGTCGAGCGCGGCGAGCTGCGCAAGGACCTGGACCCGGTGCTCCTGGCCGCCCAGCTCTTCGGCACGGTGGAGATGGGGCTCACCAGCTTCGTCATGGGCCTGTACGACGCCGGGGACGAGGCGCAGCTCAAGCGCGCGGCCACCCAGGTCTCGGAGTGCTTCCTCTCCGGTATCACCGGCGGCGCCGCGCCGCGGGAGGCGGAATGGAAGACCGAGGCGTCCAGCACCGCGTAGACGGCGGCGTCGCCGTCCTCACCATCGACCGGCCGAAGCAGCGCAACGCCCTCTCCGCCGAGGTGGTGCAGGAGCTCCAGCGGCGCGTCCTGGAGGCCGACGCCGACCCCGCCGTGCGCGCGCTGGTGATCACCGGCGCGGGGGACCGGGTCTTCTCCGCCGGCGGCGACCTCTCCTTGATTCAAGGCGACGGGCCGCTCGCCGCCCACGACGGGCGCAAGGTCTACGCCACGCCCCTGCTGGCGCTGCAAGGG
>DASRBA010000299.1:0-23436 GCA_035637895.1 Myxococcaceae bacterium | reverse complement strand
CACCATCCGCAACTGCTGGATCCACGACAACGACGACGGGATCCTCGTCGGCCCGGCGGACCCGGACGCCGGGGTGCTGATCGAGAACAGCGAATTCTCCAGCAACGGCGCCGGCGACGGGTACTCGCACAACATCTACGTCAGCTCGCCCACCCGGCGGTTCGAGATGCGCGCGTCGTACTCGCACGACTCCAGCGTGGGCCACCTGGTGAAGTCCCGCGCGCGGGAGAACTGGCTCCTCTACAACCGGCTCACCACGGAGCAGGGCACCACCAGCTACGAGGTGGACCTCCCCAACGGCGGCACCAGCGTCCTGGTGGGCAACCTGATCGAGCAGGGGCCCAACGGCCAGAACAACACCGTCATCTCCTTCGGCGAGGAGGGCATCCCCGCCGACCACGCCGACGACCTCTACGTCGTGAACAACACCGTCGTGAACCACCTGTCCGCCGGCAACTTCATCTGGGACAACAACGCCGCCACCCCCGTCGTGATCCGCAACAACATCCTCTGGGGACGGACCACGCTCGTCGCCATCGGCAAGGCCACCCAGGACCACAACATCGAGACCAGCGCCGACCTCTTCGCCGGCGCCGCCGGCTTCGACTTCCACCTCAAGGACAACGCCTCCGCGGCGCTCGGCCAGGGGGCGGATCCCGGCACCACCGCGGACGGCGGTGGATCGCTCCTCGCCGTGGAGCAGTACGTCCACCCGGCCTCGAGCGAGCCCCGGCCGATCAACGGGGTCATCGACCTCGGCGCCTACGAGCTGCCGGACGCCGGGGGCGACGGCAACCCGCTCCCGCTCCCGCACGTGTGCGGGTGCAGCGAGGGCGCCGGCGTTCCGGCGATCGCCGCCGTGGCGATCGCGCTCCTGCTGACCCGGCGGCGGCTACTGGCAACCACCAAATAGCCAGTTGGCGTCGCAGAAGGGGGCGTTGATCGTCCCCTTCCCCTTCTCGCCCGACGGGCCGAAGGAGAAGTTGAAGCTGCCGGTCATGGAGCCGCCTGCCTCGGCCCTGTACCCGTCTACCGCGGCGCCCCCGGTGAGGCCGGCGGCGTCCACGGGGACGAGGCAGTCCGCGTCCCGCTGCAGGAGCTCCGGGATGGCGTGCCTGGCCGCGGAGCTGTCGCGGACGACGTACGTGCCGGAGGTGGGGACGACGTTGTTCGCGTCCGCGTCCGTCTGGAAGAGCCAGACGGAGAGGGTGACGCTGTTGCGGACGTTGTCCCCGGCCTTCATCAAGGTGCAGAGGTCGGGCTGGTCGCTCAGGTACAGCACCATGAGGTCGATCTCGCCGGTCGAGTCCCGGGCCACCGTGAAGGCGCTGCTCTGGACGTCGAGGGTGATGCCGCGCACCGTCCCTTCGAACGTGCTGGGGCCGCAAGCGGCCAGGGCGAGCACGGCGAGGATCCACGCGCGGCGGGCGAAGCGAGGCATGTCGGACCTCCTGGGCTCGAGGGGCCCGTGGACTCTGCTCCACTCTCGCGGAATCCGCGATGCCGCGCCGAGCCGTGCCAGACTGGGCGGATGCGTCGGCGCGGACGGAGCGCGAGGTGGGCACTGGGGCTGGGCCTCGCGGCGGCGGCGTGGCTGGCGCGCGGTGACTGGGCCCCGGAGAGCACCGCGGACTTTGCGGTAGACGCGCCGTCGCCGGTGCGGGAGTGGTCGGCCGCCTGGCCCTCCGTCGCGTTCGACGGCACGCGCTACTGGGCCGTCCTGGGCGCGTACGAGCCGGTGAAAGGGCTCTGGGGCACGCGCGTCGCCGAGGACGGCGGTGTGCTGGATGCGCCGGGGACGTTGCTGGCGGCGGATGACCAGTACTCCGCGCCCGCGGTCGCCGGGTATGCCAGCCGCTCCCTGGCGGCGTGGACCACCACCTTCCCCGACGGCGGCCGCGCGGTGCGGGCGGTGCGGCTGGAGGGCGACGGCCGGGTCCTCGACGCGACCCCGCTGATCGTCGCGGACGTGCCCGCGGAGGTGGTCCCCGGAGGCGTCGGCGCCGGCGCGCCGGGCTACCTCGTCGCCTGGAAGCGGCCGTACGGCGATGGCGGGTCGACGGTCGCGGTGACGCGGGTGGCGCGCGACGGCACGGTGCTGGACGTGAACGGCGGGATTCCCATGCCGACCGCGGCGGTCGTCCAGGAACGGGCGGCGGTCGCCGGGAGCGGCGGAGATCTCTTCCTCGCCGCCTGGGCCGCCTCGACGAACGATGGAGGGACGGAGATCGAGGCGGCGCGGATCTCCTGGAGCGCGGGCGCGTCGCTGGACCCGGTGCACATCGACCTGGGAGAGACCGGCCAGGCGCGGGTCCAGCAGGTGGCGGCGACGTACGGCGGGCAGGACTTCTGGGTGGCGTGGACGGGGCCGGAGGTGACGGTCGGGCGGGTGTCGGCGGGAGGCGCGGCGCTGGATCTCCCGGACGGGGTGCCGCTGGCGGCAACGGACGGCGGCTCACCTTCGGTCGCGGTGACGCCGGACGGCGACGGCGGCGTGCTGGTGGCGTTCAGCCTGGAGGATCCGACCGGGTACCAGGGGTTGCTCGGGGGCGCGCGGGTGGACGTGAACGGCAACCCGGTGGACGCCGTCCCGCTGGTCCTGTGGTCGAGCGACGTGCAGTCCATGCCCACCGGCCGGACCGCGACCGTCTCGGCGGCGACGGGCAACTCGGGGCAGCTCTTCGCGTGGATGGGATACGTCTCCACGCTGGAGCTGCTCTGGTCGCTGGAGTTTCAGACCGGCTCATCCTGGACCTCCAGCACCTGGGTGGGCGCCTCGCGGCGGCTGCCGAACGGCGCATTGCCGGATCCGGTCGCCCTCCGGCTGCTGACGGGCGCGAGCTGGGAATCCGAGCCGGCCGCCGCGGTGAGCCGCTCCGGGTACTTCGTGGCCTGGACGGACTCCCGCGGCCGGGAGACGCCGCTGCAGCCGGTGCTGTCGGGGACCCGGATCTCGCTGGACGGGCGGGTGCTGGATTCGACGGCGCTGCCGCTCTCGAACCAGATATTCGCGCTGGCGCCGGCGGTGGGGTCGGACGGCGCGGACTACCTGGTGGCCTGGGCCGAGTCCCCGGCGGCGCAGATCTACGAAGAGACGGATTCGGGGATCCGCGGGCTGCGCGTCTCCGCGGCGGGGCAGGTGCTGGACGCGGCGCCGCTGGCGATCAACACCGACCGCGGGTCGATGACGAAGCCGCGGATCGCGTTCGACGGGACGAGCTACGTCGTGGCGTGGATGAAGGCGGCGTACAACATCATCGACGGCACCGTGGTCGCGATCCCGTTCGTGCGGCTGGTCCGGCCCGACGGGACGATGCCGCAGGCAGCCAACGTGATGCTCGGTGGATCGCGCGGGACCGGAGCGCTGGTGCCGTACCGGCAGCTGATGGACACGGCGTTCGACGGGCAGCGCGCGTGGGTGGGGTGGCAACACCTGTCCGCGGACGGCGGCGCGACGTCGCTGGATCTGGTCCGGCTGGACGGTGCGGGGAACCCCATCGACTCACCGCCGATCGAGCTGTCGCGCGGCCCCATCGTCGACGGGCCGGTGCTGGCGTCGCGGGGGGACGGCATCACGCTGGCGGCCTGGACGCTGCAGGGGCAGGGCGACGGCGGGGTGAGCCTGGTGGTGGCGCGGCTGGGCGCGAACGGGAACGTGATCGACGCGAGCCCGGAGATCGTGACTCGAGGGTCCGTCTCGACGATCCGGGCGCTCGGGGTGGACGGAGGCTTCCTGCTGGCATGGGAGGACCGGAGCAACCCGGCGCGCCTGCAGACGTACGCGCGGTGGATCGGCCCGGGATTGCGCCTCATCCCCGCAGCCGGTCCCGCGCCCTTCCCCACGGACGACGACGCCGGCGTGGCCCTCGCGGGCACCACGGCGTTCGCGGGCGACACCCGTGACCACGCGCTCCGCGTCTTCACCCGCTACGACCCCGCGCCGGGGTACGCCGCCACCCGCGTCCGCGCGTCGCTCGTCAGCTTCCCCGACGCGGGCGTCGTCCCGCCGGTCGACGTGGGGTGCGGGTGCCAGAGCGCCGGAACCCCGGCAGGCCTGACCATCCTCTGCCTGAGCGGGCTCCTGCTCGTCCGCCGGCGCCGCTCCGCCGCTACGGCGTGAAGGCGTGCAGGAGCTGCCCCTGCGTGTCGACGAAGTAGACGGTGTCCCCCGTCCCCACCAGCAGCGGCCCCTGGCTGAACACCGGCTCCGGGATCCGGTACATCCAGCGCGGCTGCATGCCGGCGTCGAACACCACCACCACGAAGAAGAGCCCGTTCGGCGCCAGCCCGAACGCCATGGCGATCTTGCCGTCCGGGAGCGCCACGGCGTCCACCCGGTTGGCCCCCGCGAGCGACTGGGGCGATACGCCGCCGTCGGCCACCGCCAGCCGCGCCGGGATGCTGCTCCGGGCGATCAACCCCGTCCCCGGCGACCCCGCCGGCTGCGGTCCGTACAGCTCGAACTCGCTGTGGTCGGAGAACCCCTTGAACACCGCCACCGCGTGGTCCTTCCGGGCGACCATCAGCTGGTCCGCGAAGAGCGCGTGCGCGCCGGTCCCCGAGAAGTAGACCGGCCCCGGCACCCCGTTCGACTGGAGGAGGAACGCCTCGCTCGTCCCACCGTCGGCCTGCGACACCACGAACGTTCCGTCCCCCGCCGGCAGCGCCCACTCCACGGTCGCCCCCGAATTCGTCGTGTCGGGCCCCGGCTTCAGCGTCGCCCCCGACCCCAGCTCCCACTCCAGGCTCACCTGCGGCCCACACCCCACGAAGCTGAACGGCAGGTTGATGCCCAGGTAGACGTCCCCGGACCCCACGCCGGCCGACGGCGCGAGCGTGTCGGACGGCGTCGCGGCGAGCGGCACGCTGGTCGGACCGGACGGCGAGACGCAGTTGATCTCGTTCAGCGCCGGGCACCCCTGCGCCGACGCCTCGCACAGCCCGTGGTCCAGCCGAGCCAGGGGGAGCGCCGTCCCCGCCCCGACGTCGTTGGACGAGCGCAGCGAGCTGGGCGCGTCCGGCCCCAGCGGCACCGGGCTCCCCGGCGCGAAGAACCGGGTCATCACCTTGTTCAGGTTCCGGTCGAAGTGGTTCGCCAGCGCGTTCCCCTGCCCGTCGAACCCGCGGAACACGAAGCCCGCGTCCCCCAGCGCGCTCGCCGGGAACGGGGTGTACGTCCCGTCCTGCCGCGAGAAGAACCCCGGCAACCACCCCGAGCCCGTGCTCAGCGGGACCTGGATGCCGCCCGGGATCGCCACCGGCCAGCTCCCGCTCTCCGGCCCCGGCCGCAGCACCGCGTTCGGGATGCCGCGCGACCACCGCAGCCGCGACAGCACCATGCTCACGTTGAGCTGGCTCAGGTTCCCGGTCAGCGTCCGCCCCTGGATGGACAGCACCACCGGGTGGTCAACGTCCTCCAGCACCTCCAGCGGCGGCGGCTGCGGCCCGGCGTACGCGTCGATCCCGATGGCCGGCGTCTGCGCGAACGAGACGTTGAACACCCGCGGCCCGCCCGTCACCGTCGCCACCGTCTCCCCCAGCAGCACCTGCGGCGCGCCCTGGAGGTCCCGGTCGCTGGTGACGGTGAACGACAGCGCGGCGCTCGGCGCGGCGCGCGGCGGCGCGGTGGTGGTGAGCACCGCCACGTCCGGATCGATCACCACCTCCCGCACCGCGTCCGGGTTGGACGGGTTGCCCTGCCGGTCCTGCGCGTGCACCACCAGCGCCACCTCCAGCGTCCCGTTCCCCTGGTCCACTCCCAGCGGCTTGCACGCGGTGAGGTCCACCGTCCCCCGGTACGGCGCCGCCGTCCACACGCGGACCTGCACCTGCCCGCCCACCCCGCCCGGCGCCGCGCACCGCAGCTCCACCTGCGCCACGCCGGTGACGTCGGCCGCGGTCAGCTCCACGTCCGGGTTGACGCTGATCTGCGCCAGGTCCACGTCGGGGACCAGGAAGCCGACCTCCGGCCCTCCGCTCCCGCTCCCGGGCGGGTTGGACGGCACGCTGAGATCACGGCACCCGGCGAACGCCGCCAGCGCACCGACCACCCACCACGGCGAAACCTTCAAGGAGCTCCCCCTCGGACCTCGGACCCGGCCGGCGGGGCCCGATCCTAGTCCAGGAGCCCGCCGCCGCAGGTAGAGTCACCCGCGGGGAGGAACACACCGGGTGCGCACCATCGTCTCGCGGCTGGTCTTCGGGCTCTGTGGGCTCTGGCTGATCTCCTGGGCCGCGCCCGCGCTCGCCGCCGAGACCAGGCCCCCGCTGCTGGTGCTGGACTTCGACACCAAGGGCGCCTCGCCGCTGGAGGCGGAGGCCGCCACCCGCAACGCCGCCCGCGGCCTGCGAGCGCTGGACGTCTTCCAGGTCCTCACCTCCGAGGACGTCCGCCAGCTGCTCGCCCTCGAGCGCAACCGCCAGCTCGTGGGCGCGGATGCCTCCCCGGTGCTCACCGGCCTCTCCGGCGCGCTGGGCGCCAACCACGCCGTGGTGGGCACCGTCACCAAGGTGGGGAACGACCTCCAGGTCGAGATGCGCCTGCTGGACACCAAGACCAACGCGGTGCTCAGCACCAGGAGCACACCCGCCGCGCCCGGCATGGAGAAGCTGGCCGCCGCCCTCCCCGACCTCGCGCAGGAGCTGATGGCGCCGCTCCTCCGCGAGCAGCAGGGCCACCTCGTGGTCCGCACCCGCGAGGAGGCGGCGGAGGTGCTGGTCGACGACACGCTGGTGGCCTCGACGCCGATGAAGGCGCCGGTGCTCCTCCCGCGCGGCGCCCACCGCCTCCAGGTCCGCAAGGACGGGTTCATCGCCCAGTCGCAGACCGTCCGCGTCGAGCCGAACCAGGTGACCACCACCGACGTCAACCTGCTCCCCTCCGCGGACTACGCCGAGGCCTGGAAGCTCCGCCACGGCCGCCTCCGCATCGGCGCGTACCTGGCGACCGGAGGCGCGGTGGTCGCGCTCGGCGGCGCCTTCCTGCTCGACCGCGCCGCCACCGATCCCCTCTACCGGACCCAGTTCCACCCGCGGCAGCTGGTCCTCCTCGCCGCCCAGGGCCAGGCCCCCCAGTCCGAACCCACCGCGGTCTCCTCCGACCCCGAGGCGCACCAGACCTGGCTCACCTGCACGGCAGACCTCGCCGCCTGCGACGCCCGCGCCCACGACCTCAGCACCCAGCTCTTCATCCAGCAGTTCGCCACCGGCAGCCTGGTGGTGGTGGGGCTGGCGGCCGGCACCGTCGCCACCTACCTCTGGCTCACGGGGCAGGATCCGAACCGCTACGCGAACGCGGTGGCGGGTGTCACAGTGACTGTCACAAGTGACGGTCGCGGTCTCGCGCTCGTCGGTCGCTTCTAAAATCCCCGGGAAATGCCCGGGTAAGATCCTTCCGGCGGCGCGTTCGTTCGATCGAGATCATGTTCGATTCCGTGCTCGATCGAGGTGTCGCCCCCCGCCGCCGGCTCGCCACCGGCGCGGTGTTTTCGGTCTTCGGCCATGCCGCGGTGCTGTCGCTGGCGCTGCTGGTCCGCCCGCCGGCCCACGTCGTCGAGGAGGTCACCAAGGCCATGCCCCCGCTCGTCATCCCCATGCTCAGGCCTGCCGCAGCCCCGAGCCCGAAGGGTCCCGCGCACGCCCAGCCGGCCCCGGCCCGCACCGCTCGCCCGCGCGACGCACTGGTCGCCTCCGTGGCCGTCCCGAAAAAGAGCGTGGAGATGGTGACCCAGCCACCGCCTGACGAGACGCAGGACAAGACGCCGCAGGTCGGCGAGCAGATTGGTCCCCAGCAGCCCGCCGGTCCTCTCGGCAACGGGGACCCCCAAGGTGTGGTTGGCGGGACCGGCAAGTGCACCGGCCGCGGTTGCGACGTCGATGGGATGACCGCCCCCGTCCTCCTCCAGCGCGGCCGCGAGCCCGACTACACGCAGGAGGCGCTGGAGGCCCACGTCCAGGGCCTGATGACGGTCGAGTGCGTGGTGACCCTGGAGGGGCGCCTCCAGCAGTGCCACGCGCTCCAATCGCTCCCCTACATGGAGCGCGCGGTGGTGGATGCGCTGATGACCCGCCGCTATACCCCCGCCACCCTGCACGGCCATGCCCTCCCCGTGCGCTACGTCTTCAACGTCAAACTGGTGATGCCGAAGTAACCTCCGGAGTGGATGATCGACCTCCACTCCCACACCACCGCCTCGGACGGCCAGCACTCCCCGGATGAGCTGGTCCAGCTCGCCACCGCGGCGGGCGTGACCCACCTGGCGGTGACGGACCACGACACGGTGGACGGCCTCGCCCGGGCGCGCGCCTCCGCCTCCACCCGGGGGTTGGAGATCGTCCACGGCATCGAGCTGTCCGCCTTCCTCTTCCGCCGCGAGGTCCACGTCCTCGGCCACTTCCTGGACCCCACCTACCCGGACCTCCAGTCCTTCTCCGCCCGCCTCCGCGTCGAGCGCGACTCCCGCATGCGCCAGATGGTGGAGAAGATGAAGGGCCTGGGCTACCCGGTGAGCATGGAGGACGTGCTCGCCATCGCCGGGGACGCGCACCTCGCCCGCCCGCACCTCGCGCGCGTGCTGGTCGAGAAGCGCTTCTGCCTCGACACCAAGGAGGCCTTCGACCGGTTCCTCGGGGACGGCAAGCCCGGCTGGGTGCCCCGCTTCAAGCTCACCGCGGAGGAGGGCATCCAGCTCATCCGCGCCGCCGGGGGCGCCGCCACCCTCGCCCACCCGTTCGTCTCCAAGGTGGAGCGGCATGAAGTCCAGCAGCTCAAGGACGCCGGCCTGGCCGGGCTGGAGGTCCACCACTCCGACCACCCGGCGCCGGTGCGCGAGAAGCTGCTGGGCTGGGCGAAGGCGCTGGACCTGGTGCCCACCGCCGGGAGCGACTTCCACGGGGAGAAGGTCAACCCCGGCCGGCACCTGGGGACCGCCTCCATGGACCCCTCCGACTTCGACGCGCTTCGCCGCCGCGCCGGGGGCTGACCCCGGGTATCTTGCGCTGTCATGGGACGCTTCTCGCACCGCGCGTCCGAGCAGCGCGGGCCAAGGCACATCCTCAAGTGGAAGGTGCTGGACCCGCTCACCGGGCGCGTCCCCAAGGCGGCCAAGCCCGCCGAGCGCTTCGCGCCACCCTCCCGCCCCTTCGACCCGGAGCTGGTGCGCGGGGCGAAGCCCTCGCTCACCTGGATCGGCCACGCCAGCTTCCTGCTCACCCTGGGCGGAAAGAAGGTGGTCACCGACCCGGTGCTGGGGCCGAAGCTGGAGGGCTTCATCCGGCGCCACGGCGAACCCGGCATCCCCGCCGCCTCGATGCCGGAGGTGGACGTGGTGCTCGTCACCCACAACCACTACGACCACCTCGACGCCTGGAGCATCAAGCGCCTGGGCCCGAAGCCGGTCTACGTCGTCCCGCTGGGCAACGGCGGGCTCGTCCGCGGCGCCGGCGCGAAGGCGGTGGTGGAGCTGGACTGGTGGCAGACCACCCAGGTGGCCGGCCTGGAGATCACCCTCGTCCCCTCCAGGCACTGGTCCATGCGCTTCCCCTGGAACCGCAACGACATGCTGTGGGGCGGGTTCGTCGTCCACTCCCCCGAGGGCACCGCCTACCACTCCGGGGACACCGCCCACTTCGACGGCTTCGCGGAGATCGGCCGCCGCTGCGGGCCCATCGACTGGGCCATGCTCCCCATCGGCGCGTACGATCCGCGGTGGTTCATGTCCGCGCAGCACATGAACCCGGAGGAGGCGGTGGACGCGGCGGTGCAGATGAACGCGGAGACGATGGTGGCGATGCACTGGGGGACGTTCAAGCTCACCGACGAGCCGCTCGGCGAGCCGCCCGGCCGCGCCCGCGCGGAGTGGGCGCGCCGGAAGCTCCCCCCGGAGCGCCTGTGGATCCTGGACGTCGGTGAGTCGCGCGCGCTCTCCCCGCGCGAGGAGGTGGGCGCGTGAGCCCCAGCGCGGACGAGATGCTGTCCTCGGACCAGGCGGCGGCGCAGGCCAGGTGCAAGGGGCAGCCGCACGCGGTGGCGCCGGTGGTGGACTTCAGCAAGTGCGAGGGCAAGGCCGAATGCGTGAAGGTCTGCCCCTTCAACGTCTTCGAGCTCCGCCGGATGGAGGACGGGGACTTCTCCCAGCTCGGCTTCTTCTCCAAGGTGAAGAGCCTGGTGCACGGCCGGAAGGCGGCCTACACGCCCAACGCGGACGACTGCCTGGCGTGCGGCCTGTGCGTGCAGGCCTGCCCGGAGAAGGCCATCACCCTGGTGAGCGTCGCCGACGCGCCTACGCGCGGTTCTCGTCGACCTTGAACTTGCCGGTGAGCTCCGCCAGCGCGCGGGCCACCAGTTGCAGGTCCTGGGCGATGCGGGTGGTGCGCCCGGTGGCGTCCACGCCCTGCTTCACCAGGTCCGCCACGTTGCGCGCGCCGGTGACCGCCTGCTCGGTGGACTGGCGCTGTTGACGGGTGGCGGTGCTGATCTGCTGCGCCGCCTCGGTGGAGCCGCGGGCCAGCTCGACGATGCGCTGGAACACCGCGTTGGCCTGCTCCGCCACCTTCACGCCCTGGTCGGAGGCGGCCACGCCCAGCTGCGCCTTGTTCACCGCCTCGCCGCCGGACTCCTGCACCGTCTCCACGATCCGGCCGATGTCGCGCGCCGACCCGGAGACGTTCTCCGCCAGCTTGCGCATCTCCGCCGCGACCAGGGAGAACCCGCGGCCCACCTCGCCCGCCTTGGTGCCCTCCAGCGCGGCGTTGAGCGCCAGGAGGTCGGACCGCTCGGCGACCTGGTTGATCACCTGGGCGATCTTGGAGACCTCGCGCAGGTCCTGGTTGAGCTTGGTGATGGCGTCCGCCACCGCCATCGACTCGTTGCGGATGTTGGCGATGCCGGCGGAGACCTCCACGAACACCGCCCGCGCCTCCTCCACCGCCTCGTTGGTCCGCCGCGCCGCGCTCTCCACCACCTCGGTGGACTTGGCGATCTGCTCGGCGGTGCGGGACAGCTCCTCGAAGGTGGCGGCGATCTCCTGCGCGTAGGCCGCCTGCTGGTTGGTGACGTGCTCCTGGTCGGTGGAGGCGCCGATCAACCCCAGCGACGCGCTGGAGAGGCGGCCGGTGAGCCCCACCATCTGCGTCACCAGGTTGCGCAGGTTCCCCAGCATCTCGTTGAAGGAGTTGGCCATGGAGCCGATCTCCCCCGCCGCGCTGATCTTCAGGTTGGGGACGCTCACGTCGCCGGCCGCCACCTCGCGCGCCGCGCGGGTGACCTGGACCACCGGCTCGGTCAGGCGGCGGCTGAAGACGAAGGCCAGCAGCAGCCCGGCCATCACCGCCAGCACGAAAGACAGCATCCCCACCACCGAGTTCTTCTCCTGCCGCTCCAGCAGGTCCGTCCGGGTGAAGGCCGTCACCAGCAGGCCCACCGTGGTGTTGGTGGACGCGTCGCGCAGCGGGCAGCGCATCTGCAACAGCAGCGTGTTCTCCCGGTCGAAGACGCAGTCCTCCTCCACCGGCACCTCGAAGGCGCTGGAGGGCACCGCGCCCACCGACTTGAGGATGACCTGCGACGCGCCCTCTATCCGCAGCACCGCCGCGAACGGCACGTCCCCCAGCTTCTGGAAGCCGTGGAGGATGTTCTCCAGCTCCGTCTCCTTGGCCAGGTCCATGGAGATCAGCGCCATGGTGGGCCCCAGGCTGGCCGAGGCCACCTTCCCCAGCGACGTCGCCCGGTTCTCCAGCGCCTGCTCCTCCGCCGCGTTCAGCTGGCTGGGGAAATAGAAGGAGGAGAAGATCGGGAGTACCGCGCAAGGAGCGAGGATCGCGATAGCCACCTGCCAGCGCAGGTTCAGCCGTCCCCAGAATCCAACCTGCATCTTCGTTTCCGTCCCTCTGAAAAGAGGCGGGCGCGCCCCGCGGGCAGCCTAAGTTTGCGGAAACGCTGGCGTCAAACTTTGATGGAGCGCCCGCTCGCCGGTCCGGAGTGCATCAGCGCGTGCCGGCCTACCCCTGCCACGTGATAATGCTTCCCTCCAGCTCGCCTTGAAGCCGCGCGCCTACATCCTGCTGCCGGCGTTGCTCTCCGCCGCGCTGCTGCTCCCGCGCATGGCCGGCGCCGAGGACGCGGGTGCGACCGTGCCCCCGGCCGCCATCCCGCCCAAGAAGATGGTGACGGTCCTGCTCAAGGTGCTGGCGATGGACCAGGCGCTCCAGATCCGCGGCGAGGGGGACATGGTGGTGATCGTCCCCTGGGAGAAAGGGCAGGAGGCCACCCGCGACACGCTGATGGAAATCGCCCACGGGGTGGAGAAGGAGCTCACCTTCAGGAAGCGGGCGATCCGCTTCGTCCCCATCCAGCTCAAGGGCGCGCCCGCGTTCAAGGAGGCGGTGGAGAAGGAGGTCGCCACCACCATCCTCGTCCCCACCGGCGTCTCCAAGGCCGGCCTGGAGGTGATCGCCCAGGTGGCCAAGGAGCTGAAGATCCACACCCTGGCCATGGACGCCAGCCAGGTGGAGGACTGGCTGACCGTGGGCCTCATCCCGGACGAGAACAAGATGAAGGTGGTGCTCAACGCCAACTGCGTCCGCGCCGCGGGCGGGTACTTCGAGGTGGCGCTGCTGAAGGTGGCGAAGATCTACCACTTCGCCAAGGAGCCGCAGCACACGCCCTGAGGCTCCCGGGAAGGCCGCTACGTGTGGCCGAAGAAGCCCATGGACGACTGCGCCAGCCGCAGCAACCCGTCGAAGTAGACGCCGAAGAAGATCACCGCCAGCGCCAGCCCACCCATCAGCACGTGGTAGCTGGCGGGGATGGGGATGCGCTCCTCCGACTGGGTCTTGTCCAGGAACATCGCCTTGACGATCCGCGCGTAGTAGTAGAGCGACACCGCCGAGTTCAGCACGCCGATGATCGCCAGCACGATGTGCCAGGGCTGGCCCCGGTCCACCAGCGCCTTGAAGAGCTGGAACTTCCCCACGAAGCCCGCCAGCGGCGGCAGCCCGGTGAGGCTGAAGAGGAAGATGGCGAAGGTGACGGCGGCGAACGGCGCGCGCGCGGAGAGGCCGCGGTACTCGAAGAGCGACTCGCTCCCGGAGAGCCGGGCCACCGCGCCCACCACCAGGAACGCGCCCAGGTTCATGAACAGGTACACCATCAGGTAGATGGCGATGGACTGGGAGCCGGTCTTCGACGCGGCGGCCAGGCCCATCAAGAGGTAGCCGGCGTGGGCGATGGAGCTGTAGGCCAGCATCCGCTTGAGGTTGGTCTGGTTCATCGCCGCCAGGTTGCCCACCGTCATGGTGAGCGCGGCGATGACGCCGATCACCTGGGGCCACGGCACGTCCGACAGCACGGTGGCCATGTCCGGCGACATCCCGTTGTGGGAGAGCGCGCCGAAGAAGATGCGCACCGCCAGCGCGAAGCCGGCCGCCTTGGGGCCCACGGAGAGGAACGCGGTGAACGGCGTGGGCGAGCCCTCGTACACGTCCGGGCACCACATGTGCCAGGGCACCGAGGCGATCTTGTAGCCCACGCCCGACAGCACCAGCACCAGCGCCATCACCAGCGCCAGCTGCCCGGCGCCCGCCTGCCCCGTCTCCAGCGTCGTCAGGAACAGCCGCTCGCCGTACCTCTGCAGCTGCGGCCCGGCCGAGACGATGTTGGTGGAGCCGAGCAGCCCGTACAGCCAGCTCATCCCGAACAGCATCATCCCGGAGGCGACGCCGCCGTAGACCACGTACTTGAGCGCGGCCTCGGAGGACTTGCGGTGGTGCTTGCGGAAGCCGGCCAGCGCGTACGACACCATCGACACCAGCTCCACGCCGATGGCCATCATCAGCATGTCGGTGGAGCTGGCCATCAGCGACATCCCCACCGCGATGGCCAGAAGCAGCGCGCAGTACTCGCCGATGCGCTCGGAGGCCACCTCCAGGGAGGGCTCGGCGATCCAGATGCAGAGCGCGGTGACGATCCACGAGAGGTACTTGAAGAAGATCGCCCACGAGTCGAGGACGATCAGCCCGTGGAAGAGCGCCACCGGCTGCTCGGCCGGCGTCATCCCCTTGTCGTAGGGCGTGTGGGCGGTGAGCCAGGTGGCCCAGGTGGCCACCGCCAGGATGGCGATGGAGACCCAGGAGAGGATCGCCATCCGCCGGGGGTGGTTGGCCACCGCCAGGTCCAGCAGGAAGACGAGCATCGCCCCCGCGGTGAGGACGATCTCCGGCAGGAAGTAGAAGATGCTGCGCGCGTTGTCGAGGACGGTGCCCATCTCGTTAGGCGCCCTTCACGACGTTCATCAGCGCGTGGATGTCGGTGTTGATCAGCTTGAGCAGGATGTTCGGGTAGAAGCCGAAGACGATGGCCAGGGCCCCCAGCGGGTAGAGCGTCAGCCGCTCGCGCCAGTTGAGGTCCGGCAGGTGGGCGTACTTCTCGTTCAGCTTGCCCAGGAACATCCGCTGGATGGTCCACAGGTAGTACGCGGCGGTGATGATGACGGAGGTGGCGACCAGCGCGGTGTGCCACGGCAGCGCCATGAAGGACCCGTTGAGCACCAGGAACTCGGAGATGAAGCCGGCCAGGCCGGGCAGGCCGAGCGAGGCGAAGAACGCCAGCCCCATCAGCGCGGTGTACTCCGGCACCACCTTGGCGATGCCGCCGAAGCCCTCGATCTCGCGGTGGTGGGCGCGGTCGTAGATCACGCCCACGATGAGGAACAGCATGGGGCTGATGATCCCGTGGGTGAACAGGTTCAGCACCGCGCCGGAGATCGCCGGTTCGGTGAAGGCCACCATCCCCAGGAGCGAGAAGCCCATGTGCGAGACGGAGGAGTAGGCGATCAGCTTCTTCAGGTCCTTCTGCGCCAGGCAGACCATCGCCGCGTAGACGACGTTGATCACCCCGAACACCGCCACGACTCCTGCGAACGACTTGGTGGCGGAGGGCAACATCGCCCAGTTGAAGCGCAGCATCCCGTAGATGCCCATCTTCAGCAGCACGCCCGCCAGGATGACCGAGATGGGCGTGGGCGCCTCCACGTGCGCGTCCGGGAGCCAGGTGTGGAACGGCACCATGGGCACCTTGACCGCGAAGGCGATGAACATGAACACCCACATCAGCTTGGCGAACGTCACCCCGCCCAGGAACGGCCCCACCAGGTCGAACAGGCCGGCGTGGCCCAGGCGGGAGATCGCGATGATGTTGAAGGTGCGCGCGCTGACCGTGCCGTCGGAGAGCAGGTAGCCCCACTGCCCGTTCGGGCCCTGGGTGAGCACGTGGTTGGGGCCGGCCACCAGGTCCGTCCACGCCACCCGGTTCTGCTGCGCCAGCTGCGCCAAGAGCTGCTGGTCGCCGGAGCGGTAGTAGAGGGCGATGATCGCCAGCAGCAGCAGCACCGAGCCGGCCAGGGTGTAGAGGAAGAACTTGATCGCCGCGTACTCCTTCCGCGGCCCGCCCCAGATGCCGATGAGGAAGTACATCGGCAGGAGCATCACCTCCCAGAAGACGAAGAAGAGGAACATGTCCAGGGAGGCGAAGGTCCCGGACATCCCCGTCTGGAGGATGAGCAGCATCACCATGTACCCCGGCACCTTCACGGTGGAGAAGTGCGGGTGGTGCGGGTCGTCGTGCTCGTCCTTGCGCTTCCACCACGGCATGGAGGCGATGCAGGCGATCATCGAGATCAGCGTGGAGAGGATGACCATGGACACGCTGATGCCGTCCACGCCCACGAAGTACTCGATGGACATCGACGGAATCCAGACCACGCGCTCCACGTACTGGGGCTGGCTCCACAGGCTCCCCATCCCGGTGCCGCCGGCCACGTGGTAGGCGCCCCACAGGTAGAGGCCGAGGACGAACGGGATGGCGGAGCCGGCGAGCGCGACGTAGCGCGAGAACTGCTCGCGCGCCGGCTTCTGCATGGGAAACGCCAGCGAGACCGCGATCAGCGCCGCCCCGGCGAGGGGGGTGAAGATGATGTAGCTGAGCAGGTGAGCGTCCATGGGTTGGTCTGTCGTCCGGGTTAGCCGAAGAGGTAGTTGATCCCGACCACCAGCAGCGCTCCGGCGAGCGCCGCGTAGAGGTAGTGCTGGATGCGGCCGGTCTGGATGCGCCGCAGGGACTTGCTCAGGCGGAGCAGGTTGTTGGCGAACAGGTTCACGAACCCGTCCACGATGTACGTGTCGATGGCGCCGTCGATGTTGCAGACGAACCGGCCCACCGCGGCGATGCCGTTCACCAGGCCGTCCACCACCACCGCGTCGAAGGCGGACCAGGCGCGCGCCAGCAGGTACGCCGGCTTGAGCACCACCGCCTGGTAGAGCTCGTCGACGTAGTACTTGTTGTACATCCAGCGGTGCAGGCCGGGCAGCGCCGCCTTCACGCGCTCGGGCACGGTGGACTTGGCGTCCTTGTAGAGCGCGCGGGCGACGCCCCAGCCGCCGAAGGCCACCGAGACGGAGGCGGCGATGAGGAGGATCTCCAGGCCCAGGCCCGGCTCCGCCATCGCCCGGGCGGCGACCATGGCGTGCGACGGCGCGAGCACCGGCGCCAGCCACCGCTCCAGGATCGGCTCCTCCAGCGCCGGCACCCAGTGGCCCAGCACCGGCCAGAAGCCGAGCACGATGGTGGCCGCGCACCCGATGGCGAGCGTGGCCAGCACCCAGGTCATGGAGTTGGGCGACTCGTGCGGGGAGCCGCCGTGGCCGTGCCCGCCCTCCGCCTTGTGGTCCGGGTGGTCGGCGTGGTCCGCCTTCGCGTGCGCGGTGGCGTGTGCCGGCGCCGGGGCGTGCCCGTGGTCGTCCTTGCCGCCGTGGGCCACGTCCTCCGGCCCGTGCTTGATGGCGTCGTGCGAGGCGACGTGCGACCCCGCCGGCGCGGGCGCGGTGGCGGGCGCGGCGTGCGCGTGGCCGTGGTCGTCATGGCCCCCGCGGTACTCGCCGGTGAAGGTCATGTAGTAGCTGCGCCACATGTAGAAGCTGGTCCCGAGCGCCGTCAGCCAGCCCACCGTCCAGATGATCTTCCCGATGGCCGGGTCGAGCATGTTGGAGCCGGAGGTGAACGCCTTCCAGAGGATCTCGTCCTTGGAGAAGAAGCCGTTGGCGATGGGGAAGCCGGCGATGGCGATGCACGCGTACCGGTAGGTCTTCTCGGTCAGCGGCATGAACTTCTTCAGGCCGCCCATCTTCCGCATGTCCTGCTCGTGGTGGCAGCCGAGGATGACCGAGCCGGAGCCGAGGAACAGGCAGGCCTTGAAGAAGGCGTGCGTGAGCAGGTGGTAGGCGCCGGCCCAGTACGCGCCCACCCCCACCCCGATGAACATGAAGCCCAGTTGGGAGACGGTGGAGTACGCCAGCACCTTCTTGATGTCGTACTGGACGAAGCCGATGGTGGCGGCGAAGGCCGCGGTGGCCGCGCCGGTGACGGCGATCACCGTCATCGCGGTGGGCGACAGCGCGAAGAGGAAGTTGAGCCGCGCCACCATGTACACGCCCGCGGTCACCATGGTGGCGGCGTGGATGAGCGCGGAGACGGGCGTGGGCCCCGCCATCGCGTCCGGCAACCAGACGTAGAGGGGGATCTGCGCCGACTTGGCGGTCGCGCCCACGAAGAGGAGGATCCCCACCAGCGCCAGCAGCGGGATGCCGGCGAAATTCATCCCCAGCAGGCGCTCCTTCATCGAGGTGAGCGTGAGCTGGTCGCGCAGGTCTCGGAAGGTCAGCGTGGGCCCCACGCGGGTGCCGGCCTCGGTGCGGCCCTGCTCCACCGGGATGGTCGGGTCGCGCAGGTAGACGGTGCCGCTCTCCGCCTGCACCTGGTAGTTGGCGTCCGCCTTCGCCCAGCGCACCTCGCGGTCGGGGACGACGTTGGCCACCTTCTGCCAGGCGCCGCCCATGGCCCAGAAGAGGAGGAACAGGCCCAGCACGAAGCCGAAGTCGCCGAAGCGGTTGGTGACGAACGCCTTCACCGCGGCGCGCGCCTTCTCCACGTCCTCGTACCAGAAGCCGATCAGCAGGTAGCTGCAGAGGCCCACGCCCTCCCAGCCGAAGAACATGAGGACGAAGTTGTCCCCCATGACCAGCAGGAGCATCGAGAAGACGAACAGGTTGAGGTAGCAGAAGAAGCGCCAGTACGCTGGCTCGTCCGCCATGTACCCCACGGAGTACACGTGGATGAGCGTCCCGATGAAGGTGATGATCAGCGTCATCATCATCGAGAGCGGATCGAGCGCGAACGAGAACTGCACCTGCACGTCGCCCGCGCTGATCAGCGTCCAGAGGTCGTTGAGCAGGTAGCGCTCGCCCTCCGGCAGGCCGATGAGCTGGATCCACGCGAAGGCGGCGGTGAGGAAGGACAGCGTCATCGCGCCGATGGCGATGTGGGAGGTGATCGCCTTGCCGAACCGCCGCTGGAGGCGGAGGCCGAACATCGCGTTGATGGCGGAGCCCAGCAGGGGGAGGAAGGGGATCAGCCAGAGGAAGCCCGCGGGGTGGGTCACCTGGCGGGTGAGGGCCTCCACGTGCTCGCCGTGCTCGGCGGCGTGCTCCGCGGCGGCGCCGGCCATGGCCCCGGCGTGCTCGGCGGCGTGGGCGGCGGCCTCCTCCGCGGAGAGGATCAGCGACTGCAGCGCGTTCAGAGCGTGCACTTGGGTCATTCCCTCAGGGTGTCCGCTTCGGTGACGTCGATGGTCTTCATGTTCATGTAGATGGCGAGCACGATGGCCAGCGCCACCGCCGCCTCGGCCGCCGCCAGGACGATCACCATCAGGGCGAAGACCTGGCCGGTGAGGACCGGCGCGGGGTTGTACTTGTTGAAGGCGACGAAGTTGACGTTGGCGGCGTTGAGGATGAGCTCCACGCCCATCAGGATGCCCACCGCGTTCGTCCGGGTGATGCAGGTGTAGGTGCCGAGCGCGAAGAGGACCGCGCCCACGATCAGGAAGTGCGGCAGGGCCGGCGTGAACATGGTGAGGTCAGGGCTCCTTGATTTCCTTGCGGGCGATCACCACCGCGCCGATCAGCGTGGCCAGCAGCACCAGCGAGACCACCTCGAACGGGAGCAGGTACTCGCGGAGGAAGACGTCGCCGATGGTGCGGACCGAGTTGGTGACCGGGGCCCCGGCGTCGGCGATCTTCCAGGGCGCCCGCGCCGCCACGTAGGTGAGCAGGCCCAACAGCGCGCCCAGCAGCACCACGCCCGGCAGCACGAAGGCGCGCGGGTTGGAGTGCTGCTTGTCGCCGATGCTGCTGGTGAGCATCACCGCGAAGAGGATCAGCACCAGCACGCCGCCGATGTAGATGAGCAGCTGGGTGACCGCCACGTAGTCGGCGTCGAGGAAGATGTAGAGCGCGCCGGTGGAGAGCAGCGTCCCCAGCAGCGAGAGCGCCGAGTAGATGATGTTGCGGGAGAAGGCCACCCCACCCGCGGAGACCACCGCCGCCGTGGCGAAGAGCAGGAAGACCAGGTCGGACGGCTTGGCGACGTTCGCCCCTTCCGCCAGGACCGGCTGCATCCCCTTGGCCACCGGCACCAGCATGAACGCCAGCAGGACGAGGACGGCCAGCAGTCCGACGATGGCCGCCACGGCCTCCAGGCTCCAGCCCTGCTTCGGCGGGGGCGGCACGACTTGGAGATTCGGGGGCGGCGACGGTGAGGCGGGCGGAGGAAGGTTCGCGGCGGGTTCGGCCAAGATGACTCCCCAGCTTCGAGGACGTGCGCTTTTCCCCTCGAAAGCGCGAGAAATCAAGCCCTTGCGAAGTTTTCTTCCGGCGGCGAGTAGGGCTGCTTGTGGGGGGGGTGAGCGCTGGCCCACCTGAGGTCCCGGGAAGATCCAGCGCCTCGTCCGCTGAAGGGGGGCCGGATTTACCCGGCGGCGCAGTCGAAGCGCGAATTCGGGTTGGACAAGCTGGTGGGATCAGAAGGGGTCTTCGCCACCAACCCGGTGACGGGCGCCTCGCGCGCGATCCTCAACGCCACCTCGCCGGCGCTGCGCAAGGGGCCGTTCACGGTGGACCGGGCGGCGTACGAGGCGCACGTGGTGGCGTACCTCCAGAGGCGCAGCGGCTGCGGGCGTCCATCGCGGACGAGGCGGGGCGGAAGGCGATGGGGGACCGCCTCCCCGCGGCGCTGCGCGAGGCGCCGTCGGAGGTGACCATCCGGCACTCGGACTTCGACGACGAGTCGGGGTTCCGCGCGTTCGGCTCGCTGGACGTGCACGAGGACGCGGCGAGCCGCGGCGGGCTGCGCGGCGGCACGAGGCACTTCGACGCGTCGGGGAGGGAGCTGGTCCACCCGAACCGGCGGGCCGAGGCGCATGCCATGATGCGGGACACGCCCAGGCCGTAAGCGCGCGACCATCCAGCGGCCGTCGTTCCAGTCCTTTCAGCGCTTGCGCGCCGCGCCCGGCGAGAACGTCGCCGGGCACTTCATGCCGGGTGGGGACTTGCAGGCGCCGGAGCCACGGATGGTCATCCCGGCGAAGAGGTGGCTGAAGTCCGCCTGCGGGAACGGGTCGGAGCTCTTCCCGAACGAGCCATTGTGGCAGGCGAAGCAGCCGCCGGAGAGGCCCTGGTTGTACGTCTCCATCGTCACGTTGGAGAGATTCACCGAACCCTCCAGTGGGTTGGTCGCCTTCCCGTTCGACCCGTACGTGATCGTCACCTTCTCCGGCTTGGGCGGGCCGAACCACTCCGTGCCCACCAGCTTGTAGTGCCGCCACACCGACCCTGGCGGCAGGAGCGCGTGCACGCTCTTGTTCAGCGCCTCGATGCTGGAGTCCACGAACCCCTTGCCGCCGAAGCCGATGGGAAAGTCGCGGCACGCCTGGGTGGGGATGGCCGCGCTGGCGCACGTCGGGTCCCAGCAGTACGAGCAGTACGCGGACGCCGGCTGCGGCGGCGAGGTGGACGGGCACGTCCCCACCGTCTGGCAGGTCTGGTTCAGGTCCTTCCCGCAGGCGAAGGTGGTCTCCGCGCCCTTCGGACAGGCGCCGTTCGCGTTGCACGCGTTGCGGAAGAGGTTGGTCGGGCAGGCGGTGCCGCTGCAGCTGGGGTTGTAGAAGCTCCACGGCTTCCCGGAGGGGGCCTTCGCCGCCGCGCTGAAGCAGTCGGGCGCGTCGTCCTCGTGCTCGAAGGTCTCCCAGACGGACTCCGGGTGATCCGGCGTCTTGTGGACGATGTGGAAGCCCACCAGGCCCAGCAGCTGCGCCTCACAGCCGGGGTTGGTGGCGGAGGCGGGCTGCACGAACGCCTCCACCGTGTAGTAGCGCGACCGGACGTCGGCGTCGCCGCGGTCGAGCACCTTCCACGACGTCTTGATCTCGATGGACTGGGCGGGGAACTCGATGGTGGTGGGGTCGCTGCTCCCGTTCCCGGTGTCCGACCCCAGCGTGTCGAAGCACGACGTCGCGTAGAGCCCGCACCCGGTGATGTAGTCGTACTGCGTCTGGTTCAGGCGTTGCTCGAAGTGGACCCAGTTCCCGCTCTGGTCCACCAGCGGCGCGGTGTTGGAGCCCGCCTGCTGGATCTCGTCGGCGAAGCCGCCCTTCTTCACCAGGCGCATCACCCGCACCGGCTTGCCCTTCACGGCGGCGGCGACGGACTTGCACTGCGGCGGGACCGGCATCTGGGCGCCCCAGGGGAACGGCGTGCTCCGGTTGGCGTCGTAGACGGACGGCTGGAACAGCCCCTCCTTCGTCATCCACGTCTCGTACTGGAGCGGGCCCGGCCCCTGGAGCGGCTGGTTCAACGCCAGGAAGTCCGCCCAGGCGAACTGCTGGAAGTTGCAGAGCGACGCGCCGCCGCCGGGGACCTCGGCCGGCGGCGTCGTGCTCTTGAGCCACGACGCGTCGGCGGGACAGTCGGCCGGTTTCGACGCGCCGGCCGACAGGAACAGACCAACGACCATCCAGGGTACGGGCATGCGGTGCTCCAGAGAGGGGTTGAGGTGCGGCCCCTCTTCGTAGCAACCGGCATGCCGGCCGCGTTGTCGCTGGGAAGCTCGCGGCCATCGTCGAGGCGGGTCAGCCCTTCAGGCAGAGGGCGATCAGCGCTTCGCCATAAGTCTCCGCGAGCTTGGGGCCGATGCCGCGGACCGCCAGCAATTCTCGCTCGGTCGATGGACGCGCGGCGGCGAGGCCCATGAGGGTGCGGTCGGTGAGGATCCGGAACGCCGGGATCCGCCGTCGCCGCGCCTCCTGCAACCGCCACGCCTTCAGCGCGTTCACCAGCGGCTCCGGAGCAGCGGCCGGCGTCACCCCAGGCCGTTCGCCTCGGCGACGTCCCCCGCGGTCCTTCCGGCCCGAGCGCCTCCGCTTCGGCTCAGGCTCCTGCGGCAGGGCCAGCCCCCCCGCGTCCGGGCTGGACCTGCCCGCGGCCGTCAGCGAGACCCGGGTGAACGCGATCCGCCTCCCCTCCTTCTCGAACGCGTCCTCCTCGGCGCGCACGAGCCCGGCGCGCACCAGCGCCGCCAGCAGCGCATCGAACCGCCGCCGGTCCTCGGGAGCGGGCGAATCCCCGAAGCACCGCTTGCACAGCTTCCCCGCGCCCTGCCCATCGGAGACCCGCAGCGCGCCGAGGATCTCCCTCGCCGCCGCCTGCTCGTCCGGCCGGGCCGGCCGCAGCACCGAGCCGACGGCGCTCTTCGGCGCGCACCGGTCGCAGGCGCCGCACGAGGCGCCGCCGTCCTCCGCGTCGCCGAAGTACCGCACCAGCCGCAGCATCCGGCACCCCGGCCCTTCGGCGAAGCGGGCCATCTCCTCGAATTGCTCCACCCGCCGCGCCCGCTGGGCGGCGTAGGAGGGTTCCCAGCCGGAGCGGCCGCGGGAGATCTCCTCATCGGGCGAGATCTCCACTCCGCCGTGGATCCACAGCTGCTCCAGCGCCTTCTCGAACAGGTCGCCGTCCATCCGCGCCCTCGCCCTCAGCTGCTCTTTGGGACCGGCGCGCCCAGCGGCCTGGAAGATCCGCTCCAACTGCTCGGGCTCCGGGTAGTCGCGCCGGTGGAAGAATTCGTGCGTCCGGCGGTCCGCGTACGAGTGAAGGAGGATCGCGCGGGACGGCTTCCCGTCGCGGCCGGCGCGGCCGATCTCCTGGTAGTACCCCTCCACGCTGCCGGGGAGCGCGAGGTGGATGACCGTGCGCACGTCCGGCTTGTCCACCCCCATCCCGAACGCGATGGTGGCGACGATCACCTCCGTCTTCCCGGCGAGGAAGCGCGACTGGATGTCGCCCCGGACCTTGGCCCCGAGGCCGGCGTGGTACGCGTCCGCGGAGCACACCGCGGAGAGCTCCTCGGCGACCGACTCCGCGACCTTCCTGGACGGCGCGTAGACGATCGCCGGCCGCCGCGAGGGATCCGCCAGGACGGCCCTGGCGCGCTCCGGACGGGCGCCGGGCGCCAGCTCCACCACCTCCACGGCGATGTTGTGGCGGCGGAACCCGTGGATG
>DASRBA010000298.1:0-2581 GCA_035637895.1 Myxococcaceae bacterium | reverse complement strand
CGCGGCCTACCTCAGCCGCACCACCCCCCGCCACTCCCCGCCCCTCGCCTCCAGGGACACCAGCTCGTGCCCGGTGGAGGCGCACCAGGCGGGCAGGTCCGTCCGCACCGCCGGGTCCGTCGCCAGTAACTCCAGCTCGTCTCCGGTCACTGCTCCCCTGGCCGCCTGCGCCAACCGCAGGATCGGCACCGGGCACCATGTCTGACGGGCGTCAACCAGGAGCATGCTTGGAAGCTACGTCTTCGGGGCGGCGGCGGCCCGTCACCCGTCGCGTTTGTTGCCAGTCCGAACGCCCGTTTGCTATGGACCGCGACCGTCCAGCCTCGCCCGGGCCGACTGTGGCGAGTCACCGACCCAGGAGCAAGACCTCACCATGAAACCAAACGTCATCGTGGCCCTCCTCGTGGGCCTGGTCCTCGGCTTTGCCTTCGGCAAGGCCGTCTCCGGGAGCTCCGGAGGCCCGGCCAGCCTCACCGGCCGCCTCCTCCAGCCCACCGGTCCGGCCATGACCGACGAGACCTCCCTGGCGGTCAAGTCGACCCAGATGCCCCCCGGCACCTTCGCCAACATGACCGACGCCCAGAAGGTGGCGGTGATGCGGGTGATGAACGAGCACGACTGCGACTGCGGCTGCGGCCTCGGCTCGCTCGCCGTGTGCATCACGAAGGACCCCAACTGCCCCAACAGCCCCGGCAAGCTGAAGCAGCTGGTGGCGCTGGCCAAGCAGGGCAAGTCCTACGAACAGATGACCGCCGAGATGTTCGGCCCCGGCGCCGCCAAGCCCAAGCCCACCCGCCCGCAGGACGACATGACCACGGTGTTCAAGGTGCCGCTGGAGGACTCCCCGGCGCTGGGCAAGACCTCCGCGCCCATCACCCTGGTGGAGATCTCCGACTACCAGTGCCCGTACTGCGGCCGCGCCAACGCCACCATCCAGCAGCTGCAGAAGGACTACGGCGACAAGCTCCGGCTGGTGATGAAGGAGAACCCGCTGGACTCCATCCACCCGTTCGCGCGCGGCGCCGCCAAGGCCGCGCTGGCCGCCGGCGTCCAGGGCAAGTACTGGCCCATGCACGACAAGCTGTTCGAGAACCAGCGCTCGCTGGACCAGGCCAGCCTGGAGAAGTACGCGGCGGAGCTCGGCCTCAACGTCGACCGGTTCAAGAAGGACCAGAACGACCCGAAGTGGGACCAGGTGATCGCCCGCGACCAGGGGCTCGCCCAGCAGCTGCAGGCCACCTCCACCCCGCAGTTCTTCGTCAACGGCCGCCACATCTCCGGCGCGCGCGAGCTCAACGTCTTCAAGGGGATCATCGACGAGGAGCTGACCAAGGTCGACGCGATGCTCAAGAGCGGCGTGAAGCCCGAACAGGTCTACGCCAAGCTGATGGAGCAGGCCGCCTCCGGCCCCAGCGCGGCGCCCGCCGCCGCCGCCCCGGCCGCCCCCGCGGTGAAGAAGGTCCCCGTCCCGGACGACGCGCCCTTCTTCGGCCCCAAGAACGCCAAGGTCACCATCGTCGAGTTCTCCGACTTCGAGTGCCCGTTCTGCCAGCGCGCGGTCGCGCCGCTCCACCAGGTCAAGGACGCCTACCCCAAGGACGTGAAGGTGGTGTTCCGCCAGTTCCCGCTCCCGGCCACCATGCACCCGCACGCCATGGGGGCCGCGGAGGCGGCCCTCGCCGCGCACGAGCAGGGCAAGTTCTGGCAGATGCACGACAAGCTGTTCGACAACCGCAGCGCCCTGAACCGGCCTGACCTGGAGAAGTACGCCCAGGAGATCGGCCTCGACATGAACAAGTTCAAGGCCGCGCTCGACGGCGGGAAGTTCAAGGCCAAGATCGCCGAGGACCAGTCCGCCGGCGGCGCGGTGGGCGTGGGCGGCACGCCGACCTTCTTCATCGACGGCCAGGTGCAGGTGGGCGCCCTCTCCTTCGAGCAGTGGAAGGCGAAGATCGACGAGGAGATCAAGAAGGCGGACAAGCTGCTCGCCTCGGGCGTCAAGCCGGACAAGCTGTACGAGAAGATGCTGGACGCGGCGCCGGCCCCCGCCGTGGCCGCGAACACCCCGCCGCCCGCGCCCGGCGCCGCGGCCCCGTCAGGCCCGGTGAAGGACGTGACCGTGGGCTCCGCGCCGGTGAGGGGCCCCAAGGGCGCCCCGGTCACCATCGTCGAGTACTCCGACTTCCAGTGCCCGTTCTGCAGCCGCGCCGTGGAGGTGATCAAGCAGCTGGACGCCAGCTACAAGGACAAGTTCCGGATCGCCTACAAGCACCAGCCGCTGCAGCAGCTCCACCCCAACGCGCAGCTGGCCGCCGAGGCCGCCATGGCCGCCCACGAGCAGGGCAAGTTCTGGGAGTACCACGACAAGCTCTTCGGCAACCAGCAGGGCCTCGACCGCGCCTCCCTCGAGAAGTACGCCCAGGAGCTCCAGCTCGACATGGGCAAGTTCAAGGCGGCGCTCGACCAGCACAAGTTCAAGCCGGCCATCGACGAGAGCCTCGCCTACGGCGCCAAGTCGGGCGCCCGCGGCACCCCCACCTTCTTCGTGAACGGCAAGCTCGTCCGCGGCGCCCAGCCCTTC
>DASRBA010000297.1:0-35009 GCA_035637895.1 Myxococcaceae bacterium | reverse complement strand
CGTGCGGGTGACGTCGGCCTCCGCCACCAGCAACACCGCCTCGGTGCAGGCGGGGTCTGACCTGCGCATCACCAGCTTCGACATCCCGTCCGCGCTCACCACCGGGCAGACGTTCACCGCCAGCCTGACGGTGCAGAACTTCGGCGGCACCACCGCCAACGGGGTGCTCCCCACGCCCAACCCGCCCACGCTGACCACCACCGGCGGCGCGGGCGCCACCACCACCAGCACCGTGCTGCCGGCGGTCATCCCGCCCAACGGCACCGCCACCTTCGTGTGGAGCTACACGGCCACTGGCACGGGGACCATCTCGTTCTCCACCGGGGCCACGGGCGTGGACGCCACCACCGGCGGCACGGTGAACGCGCCCACCACGCCCTCCAACGTGGCCTCGGTGGTGGCGCCGTCCGGGCTGACCATCACCTCGTTCTCCATCCCCACCTCCCTCTCGCGCGGGCAGACCTTCACCGTCACCATGCAGGTGCTGAACAACGGCGGCGCCACCGCGCAGCAGGTGGTGCCGGATCCGCCCACCGTCACCACCACCGGCGGCGCCGGCGCGGCCACCTCCACCAGCCAGACCCCGGTGGACATCACCCCCGGCAACTCGGCCAGCTTCTCCTGGACGTACACCGAGAACGGGACCGGCCCCGGCACGCTGCAGCTCTCCGCCGGCGCCAGCGGCACCGACGCGGTGACCGGCCTTGACGTCTTCGCCAACCCCACCTCCACCAACCTGGCCCAGGTGCAGGACCCGGCGCGGCTCCAGGTCTCCAGCTTCACCATCCCCACCACGCTGTCGCGCGGGCAGGGGTTCAACGCGGTGATGGTGGTGAAGAACCTGGGGCAGGCGACCGCCTCGTCGGTGCTGCCGTCGCCGCGGCCGCCGACGCTCACCCGCACCGGCGGCGCCAACGCCAGCACGCCCACCACCTTCACGCCGCAGACCATCCCCGGCGGCGGGCAGACGACCTTCACCTGGGCGTACACGGAGAACGGGACCGGCACGGGCACCCTCCAGCTCAACGCCGGCGCGGCGGGGACGGACGCCAACAGCGCCGCCTCCATCACCGGCGCCGCCCTCGACAGCCCGGTGGCCACGGTCCAGGCGCCGGCGCAGCTCCAGGTGACGGTGAGCGGGCCGGCGCGCCTGTCGCGCGGGCAGTCCTTCAACATCCAGGTGACGGTGACGAACCAGGGCGACGCGACCGCGCTCGGCGTCCTGCCCAACCCCAGCCCGCCCACGCTGTCCAAGACGGGGACCCCCAACGCCACCACCTCCTCGGCGCCGGCGGCGAAGGACATCCCCGCCGGGCAGAGCCAGACCTTCCTCTACGCGTACACCGAGAACGGCACCGGCACCGGCTCGCTCACCTTCACCACGGGCGCCACCGGCACCGACGCCAACTCCGGCGCGACGGTGACCGCCCCCGGCGCCGGCTCCGGCCAGATCCCGGTGGACACGCCGGCCGCCCTGGCCGTCTCCTCGTTCGTCCTCCCGGCCAACATCAGCCGCGGCTCCACCTTCACCGCGGTGCTGGTGGTGAACAACAACGGCCAGGCCACGGCGCACAACGTCCTTCCGTCCCCGAACCCGCCCACGCCGACCACCACCGGCCAGGCCAACGCCACCACCTCCACCTCGCTCACCCCGGTGGACATCCCGGGCCTGGGCAGCGCCACCTTCACCTGGACGTACACCGAGACGGGCACCGGCACCGGCACGCTGCGGCTGAGCACCGGCGCCACCGGGACGGACCTGAACTCCGGCGCGACGGTGACGGCGGCCGCGGCGAATTCGAACACCGCCAACGTGCAGCAGGCGGCGGCGCTGAGCATCTCCTCCTTCGTCATCGCCCCCGGCACCCTGTCGCGCGGGCAGACCTTCACCGCCACCATGGTGGTGCACAACGGCGGCCAGGCGGCGGCCAACGGCGTGCTGCCCTCGCCCAACCCGCCCAGCGTGTCCGGCACCGGCGGGGCCAACGCCACCACCTCCAGCACGCTCACCCCGGCCACCATCGCCGGCGGCGCCAACGCCACCTTCACGTGGACGTTCACGGAGAACGGCACCGGGCCGGGGACGCTGGCGCTGGTGGCGGGCGCCACCGGCACCGACGCCAACTCCGGCGCGGCGGTGAGCGCGGCCAACGCCACCTCCAACACGGTGACGGTCCAGACGCCGCCGCAGTTGGTGGTGACGTCGGTGACGGTGCCCGCGCCGCTCAGCCGGGGCCAGAGCTTCAACGTGGTGGTGGTGGTCACCAACAACGGACAGGCCACCGCCAACGGGGTCCTCCCCTCGCCCAACCCGCCCACGCAGGTGAAGGGCGGCGGCGCCAGCGCCACGACGAGCACCGCGCTCACCGCGGTCAACATCGCCAGCGGCGCCAGCGCCACCTTCACCTACGCGTACCGCGAGAACGGCACCGGCACCGGCACGCTGCAGTTCTCCACGGGCGCGGCGGGGACGGACGCCAACTCCGGCGCGGCGGTGACGGCGGTGGCGGTGGGTTCGGTCGTCGCGACGGTGCAGACGCCGGCGGCGCTGCTGGTCACCACGCTCACCATCCCGGGCACCATCTCGCGCGGGCAGGTCTTCACCGCCACCGCGGTGGTCACCAACACCGGCGAGGCCACCGCCTCCAGCGTCATCCCGTCGCCGTCGCCGCCCACGGTGTCGAAGACGCAGCAGGCGAACGCCACCTGCACCGGGACCCCGGCGCCGGTGACGGTGGCCGGCGGCTCCACGGCCACGTTCACCTGGAGCTGCACCGAGAACGGCAACGGCACGGGGTCGATCACGCTCTCCACCGGCGCCACCGGCACGGACGTGAACTCCGGCGCGGCGCTCACCGCGCCCAGCGTCAATTCGAACACCGCCACCGTGCAGAACCCGGGCGTGCTGCGGATCACCGCCTTCACCATCCCCGGCACCCTGACCCGCGGGCAGACCTTCACCGCGAGCATGACGGTGCAGAACACCGGCCCCACCGCCGTCAACAACGTCCTCCCGTCGCCCACCACGCCCACGCTCACCCCCACCGGCGGGGCCAACGCCACCACCGGCACCACGCTCACCCCGCAGACGCTGAACCCGGGCGCGAGCACCACCTTCACCTGGAGCTACCTGGAGAACGGCACCGGGACGGGCACGCTCACGCTCACCGCCGGCGCCGGCGGCAACGACGCCGGCTCCGGCGCCCCGGTCAGCGCCAACGCGACCTCCACCAACCTGGCGCAGGTGCAGACGGCGCCCGCGCTGTCGGTGACCGCGTTCACGCTGCCGGCGCGGATCAGCTCCGGCCAGACGTTCACGGCGAGCATCACCGTGAGCAACACCGGGCAGGCCACCGCCTCCAACGTCCTCCCCTCGCCCAACCCGCCCACGCTGACGCCCACCGGGAGCGCGACCGCCGCCACCGCCACCACCCTCACTCCGGCCACCATCGCGGGCGGCGGGAGCGCCACCTTCCAGTGGACGTACACCGCGGGCGCGGGGACGGGGACCATCCGCCTCACCGCGGGGGCCACCGGCACCGACGCCAACTCGAGCGCGACGGTGACGGCGGCGCCGTTCAACTCCAACACCGCCACGGTGGAGGCGCCCGCCCAGCTCAGCGTGACCGGCATCACCGTGCCTTCCACCATCAGCCGGGGCCAGACCTTCCAGGTCTCGATGACGGTGCGGAACAACGGCAGCGCCACCGCCAACGGCGTGCTGCCCAACCCCAACCCGCCCACGGTGACCCAGGGCGCCGGCGCCGCCGCCTCCACCTCCACCGCGCTCACCCCGGCCACCATCGCCGGCGGCGCCACCGCCACCTTCCAGTGGACGTACACCGAGAACGGCACCGGGGCGGGGACGCTGAGCTTCAGCGCGGGCGCCGCCGGCACCGACGCCAACTCCGGCGCGACGGTGAACGCGGCCTCCTCCACCTCCAGCACGGTGACGGTGCAGACGCCGCCCAACCTCCAGGTCACGTCCTTCACGCTGCCCGCCAACCTCAGCCAGGGGCAGACCTTCACCGCCACCATGGTGGTGACCAACAACGGCCAGGCCACCGCCAACGGCGTGCTGCCCTCGCCCAACCCGCCCACGCTGTCCAGGACGGGGACCGCCAACGCCTCCACCGGCACCGCGCTCACCCCGGCCACCATCGCGGGCGGCGCCACCGCCACCTTCCAGTGGACGTACACCGAGAACGGCACCGGCACCGGCACCATCGCGCTCTCCGCGGGCGCCGGCGGCACCGACGTCAACAGCGGCGGGGCCGTCTCCGCCCCGGTGACGTCGTCGAACACCGCCAACGTGCAGACGAAGGCCTTCCTCGTCGTCAATTCGCTCACGCTGCCGGCGCTGCTGTCGCGCGGCCAGACGTTCACCGTCACCATGGTGGTGAACAACACCGGCCAGGCGGCGGCCAACGCGGTGCTGCCGTCGCCGGATCCGCTCACCGCGGTGGTCACCGGCGGCGCGGCGGCCACCACGACCACCACCCACACCGGCATCACCATCGCCGGCGGGGCCACCGCCACCATCACCTGGTCCTACCGGGAGAACGGCACCGGGACGGGCACGCTGGGGTTCCAGGGCAGAGCGGTGGGGACGGATGCCAACAGCGGCGCCGCGCTCTCCTCGGCGTCCGTCTCGTCGGCGCTGGCGACGGTGCAGCAGCCGGCCGCGCTCAGCGTCACCTCCTTCACCATGCCGGCCAACCTCAGCCGCGGGCAGTCCTTCACCGCCACCATGGTGGTGACCAACAGCGGCCAGGCCGCCGCGAACGCGGTGCTGCCGTCGCCGAACCCGCCGAACCAGGTCAAGACGGGCGGCGCGAACGCCACCACGTCCACCACGCTCACCCCGGCCACCATCGCCGGGGGCTCCAGCGCGACCTTCCAGTGGACGTTCACCGAGAACGGCACCGGGACGGGGTCGCTCCAGCTCGCCGCCGGGGCCGCGGGGACGGACGCCAACTCCGGCCTGGCGATCAGCGCGGCCTCCTCCTCCACCGCGGTGGCCCCGGTGGTGAGCCCCGCCGCGCTCACCTCCGCCATCACCGCGCCCGCCGCGGCGGTGGTGGGCGACCAGTTCTCGGTGACGATGCTGGTCACCAACACCGGCGGCGCGCCGGCGAACGCGGTCGCGCCGTCCTCGCTCGCACCCACCGTGACGGGGGTGACGCTGCAGCTGCTCAGCTCGCCCTCCTCCCCGGCGACCATCCCCGGCGGGGGCAACTTCACCTTCGCGTGGACCTACAGCACGTCCGGGGCGGTGGCGGGCACCGTCCGCCTCAACGGCAACGCCGCCGGCACGGACGCGTACTCGGGGGCGCCGGTCTCCTCGGCCGCCTCCAACTCCAACACCACCAACATCCTCACCGCCGCCACCGCGGGCCTCACCTCCAGCATCGTCACCAAGCCGCGCACGGTCGCGGTGGGCGACACCTTCACGGTGGAGATGAACGTGGTCAACCGCAGCGGCGCGACGCGGAGCACCATCACGCCGTCCGACTTCATCCTCGCCGGCCCCGGGCAGGTGGCGCTGCTCTCCGGGCCCGCGCCCGCCTCGTTCAACCTCATCAACGGGGCGAACGCGACGTTCTCCTGGAGCTACCGCGCCACCGGGCAGGGCTGGGTGACGTTCAACGACAACGCCACCTCGACCACCCCGGCCGACACGTCCCAGCGCACCACGTCGCTCCCGCTGGCCATCCGGTCTCCGAGCTGCTCGGTGAGCACTCTGGTGGTCAACGCCGGCCCGGACCGCGCCATCAACTGCCAGCAGAACGCGCAGCTGGGCGGGACGCCCACCGCGTCCGGCGGCAACCCGAACTACACGTACGAGTGGACGCCCGTCACCAACGTCCTGCAGCCGCTGCTGGCCAACACCACCGCCAGCCCCAAGCCCGCCTCCACCACGTACACGGTGACGGTGACGGACGGCGACGGGTGCCGGGCCTCGGACTCCATGGTGGTGACGGTGTCCAACCCGCCGTCCTTCACGTCCATCTCCAGCAACGCGACGAACGACCGCCGGTGCACCGGGTCGTCCTTCACCTTCAGCCACAGCACCGTCACCTGCCCGAGCGGCAGCTGCAACAACGCCTGGGCCTTCGGCGACGGGACGACGTCCGGGCAGAACGGCCCCACCAAGACGTACGCGGCGGCGGGGACGTACTACGTGACGTACACCACCACGGACGCCAGGGGCTGCCTGGCGTCGAGGACGCTGCCGGTGTTCGTCAGCGCGGCGGGCGTGTTCCCGTCCGGGCCCATCACGCTCACCCCGACGCCGGCCACGGTGGCGGCGGACGGCACCAGCACGGTGACGTTCAACTCGCAGGCGCTGAGCGACTGCAACAACACCCTGGCCATCAACACCACCGGGATGCGCTTCCTGGTGGACACGGACCGCGGGACGATCACCAACCCGGACGCCGACGGCGCCACCGCCGGCATCCAGGTGGCGCAGGCGGGGGTGACGGGCGGGTTCGGCGTGAGCTTCACCGTCCGCTCGGACAAGGTGGGCGGCCTGGCGCACGTGCGCGCCCAGAGCGTGCTCCAGAACAACAGCCAGGCGCGCGGCTGGGGGACCACCACCTTCACCGGGTCCACTTCCCTGCCGCAGGTCAGCGAGACCACGCCCGAGGGCCGCGTCACGGTCAACCCCACCCGCGTGGGCGGGACGTTCACCAAGGCGATGAGCGCGGCCACCTTCACCGGTGCCAACGTCACCCTGCGCGAGGTGGGCGGCGGGACGTGCGCCAACCCCACCGGCGCCACCGTCACCGGCACCGTCTCCTACCTGGCGGCCAACAACGCGGCGCTGTTCGCGCCCACCAGTGCGATGGACGTGCTCACCAAGAGCTACGTGCTGCGATTGCTCACCGGGTTGCACGACACCGCCAACAACCCGCTGGACGGGAACCTGAACCAGGCCGCGGACGGCAGCCCCACCGACGATGCGCTGACCTGCTTCGGGTTCGTGGCGGACAACACCCCGCCCACCGTCTCCTGCACCTCACTGTCGCCCGCCGCGCTCTCCGCGGATGGCGACGCCACCAATGACACCAGCACCTTCACCGCCGGCCTCAACGACGACACGGCGCTCAAGAGCTGGCGGATCCAGGTGCGCAGCGAGGCCACCGGCGCGCTGGTGCGGACGCTGTCCAAGGTGCGGACCACGAACGGCAGCGACACCCAGGTGTGGGACGGGAAGAACGACCAGGGCCAGGTGGTGCCCAACGGGAACTACGTGCTCAGCGCCAGCGCGCAGGACGCCGCGGGCAACCGGAGCGCGCCGTGCTCGCTGGGGCTGACGGTCTCCAGCGTGCTCGACTCGTCCGAGCTGGTGCCGCCGCCGTAGCGGGTCCGGCGAGGGCCCCTGCTCAGTCGAAGCGCTCGGAGCCGTCCGGCTCCGGGACGGCTTTGCGCTCGTGCGTGCTCATCCGGTAGGCGGCGTTGCGGGCGCGCATGATGTTCCCCAGCGGGCGGAATTCGACCGGCGCGTGCCAGGGGTCGAAGGAGAGCGTCTCCACGAAGGCGGCGATCTTCTGGCCGCGCGGGGAGCGCATGTCCTGCTTGGGGATGGTGAGGCGCGCCACGGTGACGAAGGGCGCGTCCGCTTCCTTCCACTCCACCGAGGCGTCCTCGATGGGGGTGCTGGCCTCGTCCTTGAAGAACTGGAGCTGGAAGTCGTAGGTGACGGGGCCCGCGGCCAGTCGCGCGGTCATCTCTTCGCCGATGCCGTCGTGGCCTTCGGGCGTGCGGGCCTCCGCCGGGGAGGCGGCGTGCGGCGTGAGCGCGAGGTGCACCGCCTGGTCGCCCCAGCGGATGGGGGCGGCGCTGTAGTAGCGGGCGGTGGCCACGGAGGGGACGGGGCGGGAGACGCCGGCCACCAGCTTGCGGATGAGGCGGAGGCCGGAGAGCGGGCCGAAGTGAAAGAGCACCTTGGGGAGCAGCGTGGCGGGGCTCTCCGCGGCGCGGACGAACGCCATGAACTCCTCGGCGTTGCGGAAGGGCGTGGTGGGGCTCTGGACGAGGAGGAAGTCCTGGGTGGGCGCGTTCTCCAGCGCTGGGATGATCTTCTTGCCCGGGACGCCGAGGAGCTTGATCGCCAGGCCGCGGACGTCGCCCACCTTGTCGTGCTGGCGGAGGCCGGAGCCGTTGGAGTAGCGGAGGTAGGCGCGGAAGGTGCCGGGGGCGGCGAAGATGCCGGCGCGCGCCCGCGGGTCGATGTCCGGGAGGACGGTGAGCTCCGCCGTCACGCCCAGGCCCTTGGCGTGCAGCGCGCGGGTGACGCCGCCGTTCTTCTGCGCGCGGCGCTTCTGGATGGCGTTGAGCTGCGAAGCGAGGACTTCGAGGCGCGCCGCCTCGCCCTCCGGGATGCGCTCCTGCCAGGTGGGGGGGCTCACTGCTTGTGGAAGACGGCTGATTCGAGCGCACTCAACCGGCGTTCCACGTCAGTCCGGAATCCACCCATGTCGTCCCGGAACCCGCCGAACTCGTTCTCGAGTCCATACATGCGCCCTTCCAGTCCACCCATCCGGACCTCGAGCCTGTCCATGCGCGTGGCCAGATCCCGATGCATCTCCCTGATCTCAGTCAGGATGATCGGCGTGATGTCCACGACGTGCTGCTTCCCCCTGCCCCCTCGCCCATTCCTCTTGGTCATGGGCGCGAGGCGATGCATGCGACGGGCCGTGCTCATGGCCTCACTCTCTCACAACTCGATGTCAAACCGCAGCGACGCGAGCACGCCACCCGCCGCGCCCTGGACAACCAGGCCGTTCACCGGCATGTACCGGTACCGCCCGTCGATCCCGACGGTGCTCCTCCCGAACCGGTACCCGAAGCCCGCCGCCGCCTCCGCGCCGAGCGCGAGCAACCGCTCCGACCGCTCCGGGAACCCCTCCTGCTGGATCCGCCCGAACACCACGCCCAGCACCGGCCCCGCGCCGCCCCACATGATGAAGTCGCCCACGGGGATGCGGTACTGCGCCTGCAGCGACCCGCTGGGGATGAGCACCGACGACGAGATGGTGGGATCCGAGGGGAACGTCTGGCCGGGGAGCGTGGAGGTGGCGCTCACCTCGAGGGTGGCGAACACGTGCGGGTCCAGGAACATCATCCGAGCGCCGATGTCCACGCCCAGGGTCGGCGTCTGGAGCGAGCCGAGGTTGGTCTCGTAGCCGGCGCGCGCGCCCAGCATCACCAGGTTCTCCGACGCCGCCAGGTGGATGGGGAGCACCGCGTGGGCGTTGCCCTCCGCCTGGATGGTGACGTTGGCGCCCATGGGCTCGAACGAGACCGGCGGCACGTAGCGCACGGTGTAGCCGTCGCTGGTGGGCTGGGGCGGCTCGGTGGCGCCGGTGTCCGCCTTCACCGTCACCGGCGCGTTGGGCACCGGGTTGCCCTGGCGATCCAGCACGTGGAAGGTGAACGAGACGGGGGAGTGGCCGTCGGCGACGCCCTCGTACTTGCCGTTCACCACCACCACCTGGTTGGGCTTGCCGGGCCGCAGCCCCAGCGCCACCTCGCGCTTCACCGGGCCCGCCCCCGGCGTCACCGCGGTGGCGGTGATGGCGATCTCCTTGCGCCCCCCGAACTGGTCCGGCGGCGTGAAGTTGGCCACGTACTTGCCGGGCCCCGTCTTCCTCGTGGGCCCGAAGCGGCCGATGTCCGCGCTCAGCTCCACGTTGGCATCCAGCGGCGCTCCCGCGGCGTCCGCCACGCTCACCCAGACCATGGGCGGCGGCGAGCCGACCTCGTACGCGGCCGGCTCCACCCACGCGTTCACCTTCCGCGCCGCGCCGCGCACCAGCTTGAGCGCCACCGTGTCGCGGGAGAGCTCCTCGCCCACCACGCCGATCATCACCTTGTCGGCGCCGTTCCCGACCTCGGAGGGCGCGGTGTACGTGGCGGCGTAGAGCCCGGGCCCGATGGGGTTGACCGGCGTCACCTTCCCGCGGTCCACGCGGGCGAACACGCGCGCCAGCGGGTCCGGCTTGCCGTACTTGTCCACCACCATCGCCTGGATGCCGGTGGTGGAGGCGCCGTCCGCCGCGACCTGGTCGTCCAGCGCCACCGCCAGGATTCGCTTGAACGGCGCCTCGCCCAGCTCGATGCGCTTGCCGTTGGCGATGGCGGCGTCGTACCCCGGCGGGACGCGGATCCGGACGGTGGCGTGGCCGGCGCGGTCCGCCTTCACCGGGCCGAAGGTGAGCGGGCCCACCTTGATGGTGAGCATCTGCCCTTTCTTGCCCTGCACCGGCATGTCCCCCACGCCGAACAGCGGCAGCGGCTGGAAGGCGACCACCGTCTTGCCGTCCACCTTCGCCACCGCGCCCAGGATGGCCACCTGCGGGAACAGCTGGGACGGCGGCAGGTAGACGCCGACCATGCTCCGCCCGCCCGCCGCCAGGTCGGTGAGCTGCCCCACCGAGGCGTGCGTCCGGACCTGCGTGCCGTACGCGAGCACCCCGCCCAGCTTGAGCTCCACCTGCACCTTGTCCTGCTCGCCCAGGACCATGTTCGGCGGCGCGGAGATGACCAGCGCCTTCTGCTGCGCCCCCGCCGCCCCGGCCACCAGCGCCAGGGCCAGCCCGGCTCCGCGCGCCGTCACTTCTTCCCTCCCCAGGTGAAGCCGCCCTTGGACTTGTTCCCGTTGGTGGGCCCGGCGGCCGGCGGCTTGACCGGCGTCAGCTTGGGGGCCGCGGCGGGCTTGGGCGGCGGCGCCAGCGTGATCGCCGCCAGGGCCAGGGACTTCTCGTGCCCGGCGAGGTCGGTGGCCTGCACCGTCAGCTTGTTCTCGCCGACCTTGAGCGGGTACCGCGCCGAGAACTGGCCCTTGCCGTCCACCTCGGCGCTCACCTCGCCCACCTGCACCCGGGTGCCGGGCGAGACGTGGCCGCTGATCACCGCCACCTTCTCCTGCTCCTTGGGCGGGTCCACCGCCAGCTCCACCGCGGAGGGGAGCTTCTGCTTGGCCACGTCGCCGGACGCGGGGATGGTGGCCACCTCGCCCTTGTCCAGCTTCGCCTTCGCCGAGCCGCGCGACACCTCCACGTGGCCGCCGGCGGCGAACACGTAGGCGCGGTCGGCGCCGCAGAGCGCGGTGAACGGCGAGGTCCCCTCGGCGAGCGCGTCACCGGCCCGCAGCTCCACGGCCACCGCGCCACCCTTGGGCGCCGCGGTCAACACGCCGTCCGAGCAGCGCAGCCGGGCGGCCCCATCCGGCGTCGCCCGCAGCGCCACCCGCCCCAGCGGGCCCACGGAGATCTGCCCGGCGGAGGCGCTCGCCAGCACCAGCTTTCCGTCCGCTCGGGTCCGGAGCTGGTCGCCCACCGCCAGCGGCGCGCCGGGCGACACGTCCACCCACTCGCCGTCCGGGGTGAGGCGAAGCACGCTCTGGGCCTGCGCGATCTTCCAGGAGACCTCCGGAGCAGGAGCAGCCGGGGCCGGGGTCGGAGCAGCGACCGGCGGCGGAGCGGCGGCGACCGGGGCGGCCCTGGGCGCGGCCAACGGCGCCGGCTCCAGCTCGTCCAGGCTCGCGGCGCGGGAGGTGGGCCCCACCAGGGGGAGCAGGTCCGCCTCCGAGGTGCGCATGGCGCGCGACGCCCAGGCGGAGCCGGCGCCCACCGCTCCGGCGATGAGGAACACCACGATTCGACCCATGCGGCACGCCCTCCGAACGGCCTACTTGTCGCCGAGCAGCGAGCGGACCTGGCGCACCAGCTCCGGGTCCTGCTCCAGCTCCAGGTACTTCCGGTACGCCTCGGCGGATTGTACCTGGTCGCCCTTGAGGGCATAGGCCACGCCCAGGTTCCTCCAGGCGGGCGCCCACTTCGGATCCAGCTCCGTCGCCCGGCGGAAGTGCGCCAGCGCGCCGTCCACGTCACCGCCCCGCGCCGATTGCGCACCGGCGCGCACCTCCGACGCGGCGGTGGGAGGGAGGAGCGCGGCGATCTGCGCGGGGGCGGCGCCCTGCAGGCCCACGGCGGCGCCGATGGCCAAGCCCAGGAGGGCCGCCCACACCATGCCGCTGCGTCGCGCGCGGGCCGCCATCGCGCGGGGGGCGATGGGCACGCGGGTGGTGTCGTCGACGACGGCCGGCTCGTCGAAGCGGTGGAGGACCGGGGGCGGCGGGCGGTTGGCGGGCTCGGCGCTGGGCGGGCGGCGCGACTCCCCGGGAGGATGGTAGGGCGCCATCGCCGGCTCGGTGACGATCACCGACGAGTCCTCGGACCTGGTCTCGGCCGTCGGCTCCAGCGCCGGCAGGTCCTCGGGCGCCGGCTCGATGTCCCCGGGGGCGGCCTCCGGCACCTCCGCGCTCGCGCCGATGGGGCCGTCGATGACGTCGCGGCTGACGCCGTTGGCGATGTGGACGCGCCCGGACGGCCGCGGCGGCTCCGCGCCCAGGGGCGTTGGCACCGGCGTCGTGCTCCGCCAGGCCGGCACCGGCGGCGCGCCCTCTCCGGCCGGGGACAGCACCGGCGGTTTCCCGTCCGGCGTGCTGGGCAGGATGACCGACGGCACCAGCAGCGGCGCGTCGTCCTCCTTCGCCCGCACCGGGGTCAGCACCGGCGGCTTCCCGTCCGGGGTGCTGGGCACGATGACGGAGGACAACGGGAGCGGCACGTCCTGGGTGATCGGCTCGGAGCGGTCGGTGACCACCGGCGGCGTGTCGGCCCGCTTGGGGAGCATGGCGGAGATCTCCGCCAGCGACTGCGGCTCCTCGTCCGGCCCCCCCCGCAGCGCGTCCAGCATGGACGCGGCGATCTGCGCCGGCTTCTGCGAGGGCACCGTGGGCGTGGTGTCGGTGCGCTCCACGCCCACCGGCGAGCTCGGCGTCCGCTGCGCGCCCAGCACCTGGCCCGGCGAGCTGGGGGTCCGCGGGAGCCCCTGCGGCGCGCTCGGCGTCCGCTGCATCCCCAGCGGTTGGCCGGGCGAGCTGGGAGTCCGCGGGATCCCCTGCGGCTGGCTGGGCTGCTTCACGAAGCCGAGCACCGGCACCGGCGTCGGCGGCAGCGAGGGCTTGGTGATGGGCAGCGGCGCTGGAGCAGGCGCGCCCGCATCCGCCGCCACGATCACCTTCTGGGTCACCTGGGCGTCCGGCGCCGGCGCCGGCGGCGGCGCGGGCAGGTCATCGGAGATGTCGCCCAGCTCGTCGTTGGCCGCCGCGTTGATCAGCGCGAAGGTCTTGTCCTCCAGCGCCAGGTCGAAGTCGTAGCGCTCCTTCCACTCCGGGTCGAAGTGCAGGCGCGCCTGCGCGGAGTCGGCGAACGTGAGGTTCTTCACGCCCTCCGCGGAGAGGATGCGGATGGCGCGCGCGGCGTCGACGGTGACGTGCACCGTCTGCGGGCCGATCTGCCGGACCACCTGGATGGAGGACTCCGACACGCGCTGGTAGGCGATCCCCATCTCCGTCAGGTGGGCCTCGATCTCCCCCATCCCGCCGAAGGTGGGCGTGAGCGTGGGCGGGGGGCGCCCCCCCGGGCCTGCCAGCGGGGCCCTGTAGAAGAACCCGCATCGCGAGCACAGCACCGCCCCCGAGCCGTCCGGCTCGTTCTGCGTTCCGCATTCGGGGCAGGGCACCGACCAGGCCATGGTCTAGCAACGTGCGAGCTTGCCGCCCGAGGGCCCTTTGCGCAAATGCCCGGAGGCCCCCGCGGCCCCCGCGGGCGTCCGGCCTAGAGGAAGTCCGCCCGCCTGTCCGGATTCACGCATTCCTCGACAAGCGCGCCCACGTCGAGGACGAGGACCGTCTGGCGGTTCCCCAGGTCCGTGGCCCCCGCGAAACCGCGCACGTGCGACAGCCGCGGCCCCAGGGGCTTGATGACGATGTCCTGCTGGCCGACCAGCTCGTCCACCGCCAGGGCCACCCGGTGGTGCGCCAGGCCCACCACCACCGCGAACAGGCGGGGCAGCGGCCGCTCGCCGTGGCCGAAGATGCGGGACAGGCGGGCGAACGGGATGGTGTGGCCGCGGACGAGGATCATCTCCCGCCGCTCCACCGTCCGCAGCTCGGAAGGGAGGACGGAGACGATCTCCAGCACGCTGTTGAGCGGCACCGCGTAGGTCCGCCCGGAGACGGAGACCACCAGCGCGCGGATGATCGCCAGGGTCACCGGCAGGGTGATGGTGAAGGTGGTGCCCTCGTGGGCGCTGGAGGTGACGTCGATCAGCCCGGAGAGGTTGGAGATGTTGGTCTTCACCACGTCCAGCCCCACCCCGCGCCCGGAGAGCTCCGACACCGACCGGGCGGTGGAGAAGCCGGGGAGGAAGATCAGGTTGTGGATCTCCCGCGGGGAGAGGTCGCGCGCCTCGCGCGGGGTGACCAGGCCGCGCTGCATGGCCACCTCCAGCACCCGCTTGTCGTCGATGCCGGCCCCGTCGTCGGTGACGGCGATCGCCACCTGGTTGCCGCGGGAGGAGGCCAGCAGCGCCACCTTCCCGCGGCGGGGCTTGGCGGCGGCCGCGCGCCCGGCGGGCGGTTCGATGCCGTGGTCGATGGCGTTGCGGATGATGTGCATCAGCGGGTCGGACAGCTCCTCCACGATCAGCTTGTCCAACTCCACCTCGCCGCCGTCCGCCCGGAAGTCGATCTCCTTGCCCGCCTCGCGCGCGATGCGCCGCACCAGCCGGGTCAGCTTGTCGAAGACCTGGCCCAGGGGGACCATCCGCGCCCCCAGAAGGCCCTCCTGCAGGTCGTCCAGCTTCCGCTCCAGCGCGCGCGTCTCGCGCTGCAATTGCTGGCCCCACATCCTGGAGATGGCGTGCGCCCCCCCCGCCAGCGCCGAGTCCGCCAGCCGCTGCAGGTTGGTCTTGAGCAGGAGCAGCTCGCCCACCGTGTTCATCAGCGTATCCAGCCGGCGGATGTCCACCCGCACCGTCTGCGCCAGCGAGCGGAGCGACCCTTCGATCCGCTCCTCCACCTCGCGCGCCTCGCGCTTCTCCCGCTCCTGCTTCGTCTCCTGGGGGGGGGGCGAGGCCGGCGCCGGCTGAGGGCGCGGGCCGCCGGGCGCCGCCACCTCGATCCCGCTCAGCGTGGCGCCCAGCTTCGCCGCCTGCGCCTCCAGCGCCGCCGGGGCCTCGCGGGACGCCACCAGCAGGTCGAAGGCGATGCCGGTGTCCTTGCCCGGCTGCTGCGAGGGCAGCGTGCTCAGCACCTCGCCCCGCTCCTTGAGCACGGCGTTGAGCGCGGTCAGCCGTTCGTCGAAGTCCTCCAGCCCGTACTCGGCGCGCGCCTTGTAGAGCGGGACGCCCTTCTTCACGTTCTCCCGCAGGCGGTGCTCCTCGTACTCGGTGAGCACCGCGCGCACCGCCGGATCCAGCCCGACCTGATCCAGCGGGTCGGACGGCGCCGGGGCCGCCTTCTCCGCCCCCAGCCGCTGCAGCCGGTCCGCCAGCGCCGCGGCGCGCTCGGTGAGGTCGTCCGTCTTCCTCGCCGCCGCGGACTCCGCCAGGAGCGCCTGGAACGCGTCCACGCCCTCGATCAGCGCGTCCAGCAACGGGTTGGTCAGCTCGGCCCTTCCCAGCCGCAGCCGGTCCAGCACGTCCTCGGTGCGGTGCGCCAGCTGGGCGATCCGCTCCTCGCCGAACAGGCCCGCCAGCCCCTTGAGCGTGTGCGCCGAACGGAACACGGAGTTGAGGACGTCGGGCGGCAGGTCCTCGCCGCGGTGCTGGTCCAAAGAGAGGAGGTCCCGGCCCAGCGCGTCCAGGATCTCGGTCGCCTCGGCGACGAACTCCTGCGGCCCTTTCACGGTCCCTCGGGCACGTCAGGCGATCTTCAGGTACCGCTTGAGGAGTCCCTCGAGGTTCTGGGGCTCGAACGGCTTGGTCAGGTACTCCGCCGCGCCGAGCGCCAGGCCGCGCTCCCTATCCTGCTCGCGGCCCTCGGTGGTGATGATGAACAGCGGCGTGTCCCGGTAGTTGGGGTTCTTCTTGACGAAGTTGATCAGCTCCAGCCCGTTGATGTCGGGCATGTTGATGTCGGTGATGATCAGGTCGAAGCGGTGGCGCGGGAGCAGCTTGAGCGCCTCGAAGCCGCTGTGGGTGGTGATGGCCTGGACTTCCGGAATGGACTCCACCGTGGACGCGATGAAATCGCGCGACGCCTTCGAATCCTCCACGATCAGGATTTTGAACCCCATCCGGTCTCGGCCCTTCGCGTGGGTCAAGGCCCTGCAAGAGAGCAGTCGATCCTACCAGATTCCGGCCACTCCCTGAGGGCCGTCCGGACCCACGCTTTGCAGTGATGATGGATGTTTCCACCCGGTATCGCCCGGGACTAGAGGATCTTCCCCAATCCCTTCTCCCCGAGCACCGCCACGCGCGCGCCGGCGAAGGCGGGGAGGAAGGACCCCTTGAGGGCCTGGGCGCGGGCGGAGTCCTGGAGGACGCCGGCGCCGGGGAGCTCCAGCGCCACGGACTGCGCGCGGGCCCTGTCCAGCACCTGGGCGGCGGTCTTCATCGCGGCGGCCAGGCCCTCCTCGGTGAGCGTCTGCCAGCGCCCGACGCCGATGGCGAAGACGCGCGGGATGGCGATCCGCCCGCCGGTGGGGAGCAGCAGCGTGTCGGCGGGCGCGCCGACGAAGAAGCCGGAGACCAGCACCCGCGAGAGCGCGCCTCCCAGCCGCCAGTCGAGGAAGCCGGCGGCGCCGCGCAGCGGGCGCTCGTCCTCGCCCACGAAGACGCAGAGCGAGTCCACGCCGGGGAGCGAGTCCAGCGGCTCGAAGCCCACCTCGTGCGTGGTGACCTGGGCGCTCACGCCTTCCCCAGCTCCGCCGCGATCCGGTCCAACAGCCCGTTGATGAAGGCCGAGCTGGCCTCGGTGCCGAAGCGCTTCCCCAGCTCCACCGCCTCGTTGATGGTCACCTTGCGCGGCACGTCCGCCAGGTACTTCAGCTCGAAGATGGCGAGGCGGAGGACGTTGCGGTCGATCTGCCCCATCCGGTCCAGCCGCCAGTTGTGGCTGTGGGTCTCGATCAGCGCGTCGATCTCCTCGCGGTGGCCGTGGGCGCCCTCCACCAGCTCCTGCGCGAAGCGGCGCGACTCCGGGTCGGGCTTGCCGGTGGGCGCGCCGGGCTCGGAGGTGGCCGCGGCGAAGGCGGCGTCGAGCGCGTCGGACACCTCGGTCTCCTGGACCTCCAACTGGTAGAGCGCCTGCAGCGCGCGCTCGCGGGCGACGCTCCGGGCCCCCATCTACTTCTTCTTCCCCGTCACGGTGGCGAGCTTCACCGGCCGCGCGCCGGGGAGCTTGGCGTGGAGGTTGGCCATCTCCAGGCAGGCCACCGCGGCGTCCGCGCCCTTGTTGCCCGCCTTCACCCCGGCGCGGTCCACCGCCTGCTCCACCGTGTCGCAGGTGAGCACGCCGAAGGTGACCGCGCAGCGGGCGGAGAAGGCCACCTGGCCCACGCCCTTGGAGACCTCGGAGGCCACGTAGTCGAAATGCGGGGTGCCGCCCCGGATGACGCAGCCCAGCGCCACGAGGCCGGCGTACTGGTCGGACTCGGCCAGCTTCCGCACCAGGCCGGAGAGCTCGAAGGTGCCGGGGACCCGGAAGACGTCGATGTCGTCGTCGGCCACGCCGTGGCGGAGGAGCGCGTCCTGGGCCCCCTTGAGGAGCTCGTCGGTGATGAAGCCGTTGAACCGCGCCACGCAGAGCGCGAAGCGGCCCTTGGGCGGCGTGAGGTGGCCTTCGTAGACGCGGGGCATGGTCGCTTGGCTCCTTACACCTTGCGGCGCCGCGCGGGAACGCGCCGGGCGGCGATGGTCTGGGTGGTGGGCGCGGGAGAGGAGAGCGGGACCTGCTCCACCACCTCCAGCGCGTAGCTCTCCAGGCCGACGATCTTCTTGGGGTTGTTGGTGAGCAGGCGCAGCCGGCGCAGCCCCAGGTCGCGGAGGATCTGCGCCCCCACGCCGAACTCGCGCAGGCGGGTCTGGTCCTTGTGGCCGGGGACCTTCTCCTCGTTGGAGACGTGGGTGCACAACAGCCGCGCCTCGGGCGGCTGGTCCTTCTGCAGGTACACCACCACCCCGCGGCCCTCCTCGGCGATGCGGCAGAAGGCCTGGCGGAGCTGGGCGCCGCAGTCGCAGCCGGAGCTGCCCAGCAGATCGCCCACCAGACACGCGCGGTGCATGCGGGTGAGGACGGGGGTGGAGCCGGAGACGTCGCCCTTCACCAGCGCCACGTGCACCAGCGGGTCCACGTCGCTGCCGTAGGCGATGGCGGTGAATTCGCCCTCGCCGGGGCGGGTGACGGTGCGGCTGTCCAGGCGCTTCACCAGGCGCTCGCGCTGGAGGCGGTAGCGGATGATGTCCGCCACCGACAGCATGTGGAGCTTGTGCTTCCGGGCGAAGCGGGAGAGCTCCGGGCGGCGCGCCATGGTGCCGTCCGGGTTCATCACCTCGCAGATGACGCCCGCCGGGGAGAGCCCGGCGAGGCGGGCGAGGTCCACGGAGCCCTCGGTCTGGCCGGTGCGGACCAGCACGCCGCCCTCGCGCGCGCGCAGCGGGAAGATGTGGCCGGGCCGGGTGAGGTCGCCGGGGCGAGCGTCCGGGGCCACCGCGGCCTTGATGGTGGTGGCGCGGTCCTTCGCCGAGATGCCGGTGGTGACGCCGCGGGCGGCCTCGATGGAGACGGTGAAGGCGGTCTGGTAGGGCGAGGTGTTGTCCTGCACCATCAGCGGGAGGTTGAGCTGGCGCAGGCGTTCGTCGGTGAGGGAGAGGCAGATCAGGCCGCGGGCGTGGGTGGCCATGAAGTTGACGGCCGCCGGGGTGACCTTCTCCGCCGCCATGACGAGGTCGCCCTCGTTCTCGCGGTCCTCGTCGTCGGTGAGGATGACCATCCGGCCGCGGCGGATCTCCGCCAGCGCCTTCTCCACCAGCGCGATGCTGTCCTGCCTGTCGCGGCGCGCAGCCATCTTCACCCGCTACTCCCGGCGGCCAAATCCGGCGGCCGCCAGCGCCTCGGCGGTGAGCCCGCCGGGCGCCTGACCCGCAGACTGCCTCAACCCGTGCAGCCGGGCCACGTACTTGCCGATCAGATCCGCCTCCAGGTTGACCCGGTCCCCGGGCTGCTTCTTCCCCAGGGTGGTCCGGGCTTGCGTCTCCGGGATGAGCGCCACCGTGAAGTGGTCCTCGCCCAGCGCGTTGACGGTGAGGGAGACGCCGTCCACGGTGACGGATCCCTTCTCGATGAAGAAGGGGGCCAGCGGACCGGGGAGGGAGAAGGCGAGCACCAGCGCGTCCCCCTCCGCGCCGCGCGAGCGCACCTCGCCCACCGCGTCCACGTGCCCGAGGACGAGGTGGCCGCCCAGCCGGTCGCCCAGCCGCATCGCGCGCTCCAGGTTCACGGGGGTGCCGGCGGCGGCCCGGCCCAGGGTGGTGCGGCGGAGGGTCTCCTCGGAGGCCTGGACGAGGAATTCGTCACCGCGGGTCTCGACGACGGTGAGGCACGCGCCGTCCACGGCGATGGACTCGCCGCGGGCGAAGTCCCGGGCGCCCAGGGCGGTATGGATCCACAGGTCCAGCATCCCGCCCGGGTGGAGGCGGGTGACGGCGCCCACGTCCTGGACGAGGCCGGTGAACATGCGCAGGCGGCTCATAGCACGCCCGGTGGGCGCCCAGACGCGAACGGCGCCCACCGGGAGGTCCGGTGAGCGCCGCTCGGTCAGCTCAGGTGCAGGCGGGGAGCTACTGAATCTCCAGCTTCCCGACCGCGAAGTTGTCCTGCGACACCAGCTCGTTCCCCTCGAAGTCGCGGACCGCCGCGCGCACGCCGCCGCGGGCCCCGTCGAAGATCAGGCCCGGGGTGATGCTGGTGGGCCTGAGGACCAGCGTGTAGAGCACCTGCCCCGCGGCGATGGTCGCGTCCGCGGTGGTGTCGGTGGCCTTCTGCGAGATGCCGGCCGTGAGGACGTTCGCCATGGGCCCGGAGCCCGACAGCGAGGCCGCCATGGCCGCTGGGGAGGAGCCCGGGTTGAGCGCGTTACCCTGGGTGATCGACACCAGCTGGGCGCGGGAGGCGTCCGCCGGGATGTTGAACCCCGCCGAGTACCCCGTGGCCCCCGCCTGCGCCACCAGCCGCAGCGTCACCTGCGCCGCGCTGGAGGCCGGGTCCATCACCAGCTGGAACGTCTCCGCGCCGGTGCCGCCCGCCGTGTACTTCAGGCCGTGCACCGTCACCGCGGGGCCGCGCCCGAAGAAGCTGGTCGCGTTGTCCGTGACCACCACGGTCTGGCCGCCGACGGTCTGGAACGCCACCCCGAAGGTCGCCACCCCGTTGGAGAACGCGCCCGAGGTCGGGAACGTCGCCGCCGGGTCCGTGCTGGAGACCGTCACCGGCCCGGCGTAGGTCGTCGCCAGGTTTCCGTACGAGTCCTCCGCGGTGGCGCTGAACGCCTGCTCCACCCCGGCGAGCGCCTGGCTCGGCATGGACGAGATGACGAACTGCGAGGCCGCCCCCGGCGACAGCGTGGTCGCGCCGCTGGTGCAGGTGATGAACGCCGCGGTGTCGTTCACCGTCACCGCCTGCGAGCCCGTGGTGCCGAAGCGCACGCTGAACCCGTGGGCCCCCTGGTCGCCGGACACGAAGGTGTAGTTTCCCGGCAGGGTGGCGCGGGCGTCCCCGCTGGTGAACGCCAGCGTGCCCGCGTACGCGGCGTCCACGTTGCCGAACGGGTCCAGCAGCGTCACCCGCAGCGGCAGCGCGTCACCGGCGTTCGCGCCGGCCGGGATGCCCACCGCGGTGCAGGTGCTGGCCGCCGCCGCCCCCACGTTGACCAGGGTCTGCGCCGTCAAGGCCGCGTTCCCCGGGTCGGTGGCCTTGACCTGCCTCGACCCGGCGGTGATCAGCCGCACGCTGGCGGACGCCACGCCGTTGGCGAACCCGCCGTTCACCGGGAATGTGGCGCCCGGGTCGGTGCTGGAGAGGCTGGGCGTCCCGGTGAAGTCCATGGCCAGGTTCCCGTACGAATCCACCGCGGTGATGGAGAACGCGCTGGTCACCCCCGCCGTCGCCGAGGACGGCACGCCGGCGATCTGGAACGCCACCGCCGGGCCGTTGGCGACCGTCACCGCCCCGCTGTCGCAGACGATGGAGCTGACGCCGTCCGTGACCGTGACGAGCTGCGGCCCCGGCGTGCCGAAGCGGACGCTGAACCCGTGCGTCCCCTCGTCGTTGACGCCAAACGTGAAGCTGGACGGCAGGCTGGCCCGGCCGTCCGCCGACGTGAACGCGATCGTGCCGGCGTACCCGGTGTCCACGTTGCCGAACACGTCGAGCATCGTCACCGTCACCGGGATCGCGTCGCCGGCCCGGGCCGTGGCCGGGCTGCCGGCCGCGACGCAGACGCTGGCCGCCGCCGCGTCCACGTCCACCAATGCCTGGGCGGTGATGGCCCCATTGGACGGGTCGCTGGCCACGATCTGCCGCGCGCCCGCGGTGACCAGGCGCACGCTCGCCGAGGCGACGCCGTTGGAGAACGCCCCGTTCGCCGGGAACGAGCCGCCCGGGTCCGTGCTGGTGAGGGTGATGGTGTCCGCGAAGTCGGTGGCCACGTTGCCGTACACGTCGTACGCGGTCATCGTGAACGCGTTGGTCTGCCCGGCCGTCGCGCTGGACGGGACCCCGGACAGCTGGATGTACGACGCCGGGCCGGCGGAGACCTCCAGCGGATCGCCGCTGCAGTTGAGGGCGTTGGCCGAGTCCGTGGCGGTCAGGGTCTGCGAGCCGGGGGTGCCGAAGACGGCGTTGAACACGTGCTGCCCGCGGTCGCCGGCGGTGAAGGTGTACGGCGGCGGCGCCGAGGCCCTGCCGTCGGACGAGCTGAAGGACACCGTCCCCGCGTAGCCGTTGGTCGCGATGTTGTCGTACGCGTCCACCACGACCATCCGGAACGCCACCGGGTCACCGGCGCGGGTCTGGCTGAGGAGCCCGCCCAGCACGCACTTGGTGGGCGGCGCGGGGATCACGCCGAGCGTGACGGCCCCCACGAACCCGGTGTTCTTCGTGTCCTGCGCGACCAGCTGGGCGTTGCCCGCGGTGATCAGCGTGGCCGAGACCTGCTTCGTCCCCTGGTCGTTCGGCGCGAACGTGACGTCGGCCGGGGTGACCGCCTGGGCGCTGGCGTCCGTGAGCGTGAAGTGCACGGTGCCCTGGTACTTGGTCAACGTCGCGCCCGACGGGTCCACCGCGGTGACGGTGAACGCGGTGGACGTGCCCGCCACCGGGTTGCTGGTCGCCGGCGTCAGCTTGAAGCCCGCCATGCCCAGCGGCGGCTTGTTCAGGTCCACCGTCACCGTCGCCGGCGCGGTGGTGGTGCCGTTCTTGTTGGTCGCGCTGAGGGTGTAGGTGGTGGTCTGGCTGGGGTTCACGGCGATCACCGTGCCCGTCACCACGCCCACGCCGTTGTCGATGCTGAGGGAGTCCGCGTCCGTCACCACCCAGGCGAGGACCGCGGTCCCCCCTGGAGCGACGACGCCGGGCAGGGAGCCGAACGACGTCACCACCGGCGCCTGGCCTCCGCAGTTGCAGCCGCCCACGCCGGCCGCCAGCGCGGCCATCGAAGCCACGAGGATGATCTTTTTCACGGGTTGCTCCCGTACTTCGACAGCAGCGCGCTCAGGTCGCTGTTGTCGATGGTGGAGTGGTTACCGATGTCCAGGGTGCTGTCGTAGCGGGGGTTGGACTCCACGGTCGGGTTCTTCCCCAGCCGCGAGGCCGCCGCCGCCAGGTCGAGGAAGTCGACCCGTCCGTTCTTGTCCCAGTCGCCGTCGCCGGCGGCCGTGGGCGCCTTTTGGTGCGGGTAGATCTCCCAGATGCCGCGCCCGTAGGTGGCGACGCGGAGCAGGGAGCCGTTGCGCGCGAAGGACATGTCCGTCACGCGCACCAGCGGGAACCCGTTCCCGTAGCGGGTCCAGGTGGCGCCGCCGTTCGTGGTCCGGTACACGCCGAGGTCGGTGCCGGCGTAGATGGTCTGGTCCGTGGGGTCGCCCGGGTCGAACCGCACGATGTTCACCGGAGTATTCGGCATCCCGCTGGACACCGGCGCGATGGAGGTGAACGACACGCCGTTGTTGGTGGTCTTGAAGATGCGGCCCACGTCGTCCCGGACGAGCTGGTTTCCAGTGTCGGCCGGCGTCTGGCTCGAGACGATGTACGTGCGCATCAGGTCGGTGGGGAACACCGGCGGCGGCGCGCCCAGGTGCGTCGGATCGCGTGGGAAGTCGATGGACGAGGTGTTGAGCATCTGCTGGAGCACGCCGGTGCCGCCGGTGGATCCGACCACCGTCTGGCTGGAGGTCCACGACCACGGGAGCGGGACCCCGTTGAGGGTGTCGTACGAATTCTCCAGGCCGATGTAGTACCAGCCGCCGGAGAGCGGAACGCCGTACAGCCGCGACTTGAACGTCTGCTCGGGCGCGCCCACGCTGCCGGGGTTGAGGACCGTGGTGTACGTCCACGGGGTCACCGTCATCATCCCGCGTGGCGAGCGGACGGCGGCCGGCGGGTTGGCGGTCCGGTTGGCGAAGATGTTGCTGATCAGCTCGTAGGTGGCGGTGTCGTCGTCGTTGACGTGCATCTTCCACGCGTACTGGGTGCTGATGGTGAACATGGTCCCCAGGCCATCGTTCGTAGGGATGATCCGGAGGAGGAACGGCTCACTGTCGCCGTTGGGCAGGTTGGGGTTGACCACGCGGTTCCAGGTCAAGAATTCGGTGTTGAGGTCGTCCACGCCCTGGTTCGGGTGGAGCAGGCCGCTGTTGCAGTCGATCTTGATCGCCGGGTCGAACGAGCCGGGGACGAAGAACCGCTCGCCCGGGCGGCAGAGCTGGCGGCGCCCCGGCAGGGAGTGGAGGAACACCTGGTGCGATGCGTCGCCGTAGATGCTGATCGCCGCCGCCACGCCGTCGCCGCCGACCACCTGGTTCCACTTGGTGGAGTTGCCGGTGTCGCGCATGCGCGTGCCGTTGTCCTGCAAGCCGGTGAACGCGTAGCGCTGGTTGCCCAGCACCGGGTCGCCGCTGGCGATGGAGTAGTGCAGGTGGGTGACCAGCCCGGCGTTCATCTGCCGCCAGGTGATGGGCATGTTGTTGGGGTCCACCGTAGCGGTGGTGAACACGTTGTCGGACATGAACAATCCGCCGTCGCTGCCGGCGAAGACGCGCCCGTTGGGCCCGACCAGCGCGGTGTGCCAGTCGGCGTGCACGTACGGCAGGTAGACGGAGAAGTTGACGTCGGTGTTGCCCTGGGGGAAGCCCAAGGCGCCGAAGCGCGGCAGCGGCAGCCAGTGGGAGACGTTCTGGAAGGTGAGCCCGCCGTCGATGGAGCGGATCGAGCAGAGGTTGCCGCCCAAGATGATGTTGTTGCTGTTCGACGGGTCGACCGCGATCGCCAGGTTGTACCAGGCCTGCCCGTGCGCCGCGTCCAGGTTGCCGCAGCCGCCCTCCTGGCTCGGGTTGGCCACCGCCTTGGTGTTGGTGCCCAGCAGCGTCCACGAGGCGCCGGAGTTGGTGGTCTTGAACACCGCGACCTGCTTCAGCGACTGCGTCTGGACCTCGTCGGCGGGACCGGCCTGGACGTAGACCACCGTCTGCGTCGGGTCGCCGGCCACCGGCGTGCCCGCGGCCAGCGCCATCCGCCCCAGCTCCTCCTGGACCGGCGGGAAGGGGGGATTCGGTGGGTTGGGAATCTGGTAGCTGGTGAGGCCCGCGAGGATCGGGGCCAACAGCCCGCCCGCGCGCGCCGAGGTCCAGGTCGCGCCGCCGTCGGTGCTCTTCCAGATGTCGCCGAAGTTGACGGGAATGCCCGCGACGGTGGCGTTGCCGCCGCCCGCGACCGGCGGGAGGGTGCCGTAGGCGGTGGCGGAGGCCTGGCCCGCCACGCCGGTCACCAGCCACTGAGAAACGCCCACGGCATCCGTGCCCAGGTACGCGAAGCTCCACGGCGCCTCCTTCAGCAGCCCCGCGTTGCCCGCGCCCGGGTTGGGCAGGTCGATCAGCGAGAAGGTCGGCGTGGCCGACGCGGCGTTGGTGGACCGGAACAGGCCCACGTCCGTGGCGACCATCACGATGTTCGGGTTGGCGGGGTCGATCTTGAGGTCGCGGATGCGGGTGGCCGGCGAGGCGGCCTGCGGCTCGAACACCGTGCCGTTGGTGTAGCGGCCGGTGAGCTGGATGCCCGCAGACCAGGTGGCGCCGCTGTCGTGCGAGACGATCAGCATGCCGGACGGCGCGTCCGTGAAGTCGCCCAGGCCCAGCCAGATGGTGTGCGTCGCCGCGCTGGCGCCGGGGAAGAGGTCCATGGCGCCGATGGCGAGGTTGCCCACGGTATCCGTGAGCGGGGTCCAGGTCGGCGTGGTGGCGTTGAAGTTGGTGGTCCGCCACAGCCCGCCGCCGGACACCGCGAGGTAGACGGTGTTGCCGCCGGCGTCCAGCGGGTCCAGCCGGATGGCCTGGGCGCGGCCGCTGTCGTTGGCGACGTACTCGTCACCGTTGTACTGCGGCTTGGCGGTGTCCGTGGGCCCCAGGCTCTGCCAGTTGGGGTCGCCCACCACCGTCTTGTGCGGCGCCCCCGGCATCTTGGAGGCCCAGCGCTGCGCCTCTTGCCGCGCGACCTCCAGGCTCTTCACGGAGAAGTCGTGGTTGGGGTAGCCCCACTCGGCGGCGTTCACCAGCGAGCGCAACCGGGGGTCGTCCTGCTCGGGCAGGCGGGATTCGATCCCGTGGCCGTTGCCCAGCAGCTCCTCCATCTCGCTCTCGTTCTCCTCCGGGTTGAAGGAGAGATAGTCCTGACCGTTCTTCACCGACTCCCAGGCCTGCGCGATCCGGGTCTGGCGGCGCTCTTCCTGCCAGCGCCGGTACGTGTCGATTGCTCTCGGCGAGGCCGCGCCGAGGGTCGCGAGGCCGAGGCCGAGCGCGACCAACACCTTCGTCCATTTCAAGGGGCTACCTCCGGAAGGGATCTGCGGAGTTGCGGCGCGCACTGTTCGGCAGGAGACGGCGCGCTGTCAATGACCCCTCGGTGCAGCAGGCGGTCACGAGGCCCGATAAATCCGCACAAAAGTGGCCTGCGTACCTACCTCGACGAGGCTGATTTCACGTGTCGTGACCCTGCTCGGGGGCGGCGGTCATGACCGTCGCGGGCGGCGGCGCCAGGGACCGGTGCCGCCGCCCCGCGACGCCACTTCCCGCCTGGCCGTCAGCAGCACGTCCCTGCCCACCTTCTGGATCTCCAGCTCCCCCACCGCCAGCGCTTCGGCCATGCGCCGGACCGGCAGCTCGCCGCTCCACGTCAAACCCTTCGCCCCCACCAGCTTGGGCGCCACGAAGACCCACAGCTCGTCCCACAGGTCGCCCGCCAGCAGCGACGAGAAGAGCCGCGCCCCGCCCTCCACCAGCACGTGGAGCATCCCCTCCGCCCCCAGCCGCCGCAGCAGCGCCTCCAGGTCCACCTGGCCGCGCCGCGCCTTCACCGTCCAGACCTCGACGCCCCGCGCCGCGAACCGCCTCGCCCGCGGCGACTCCGGAGGCAGCGTGGTGGCCACCGCCACCCGCGCCCCGGACTTCGCGGAGAAGACCGCGTGGTCCGGCCGGAGCCGCAGCCGGGAGTCCACCACCACGCGCGCCGCGTCGCGCCCTCCCCCGCCGGGCAGCCGGGTGGTCAGCCGGGGGTCGTCGCCGCGGACGGTGTTGGCGCCCACCAGGACGGCGTCCACCCGGTCGCGGAGCCGGTGCACCCGCAGGCGGGCCTCCTCCCCGGTGATCCACCGCGAGTCCCCCGCCCCGCTGGCGATCTTCCCGTCCAGCGTCACCGCCGCCTTCAAGGTGACCCAGGGCCGCTTTTGCGTCACCCACTTGAAGAAGGGCCGGTTGAGCGCGTCCGCCTCCTCGCGCAGCACGCCGGTGATCACCTCCACCCCGGCGCGCCGCAGCCGCGCCACGCCCTTGCCGTTCACCAGCGGGTTCGGGTCGGACGAGGCGCAGATCACCCGCCGCACCCCCGCCTTCAAGATGGCGCGCGAGCACGGCGGCGTCCGGCCCCAGTGGTCGCACGGCTCCAGGGTGGTGTAGAGGTCCGCCCCCTGCGCGCGCGCGCCGGCCGCCTCCAGCGCCACCACCTCCGCGTGCGCGGTCCCCGCCTTCTGGTGGTGCCCGCGGGCGACGATCCGCCCGCCCTTGACCAGGACGGCGCCCACCGCGGGGTTGGGGGCGGTGCGGCCCACGCCGCGCGCCGCCTCCTCCAGCGCGATGCGCATGAAGAACTCGGCCACCGCCCGGTCGAACTCCTCCGCCCGGCGCGCCCGCGGCACCCGCCGCCACTGCTTCCTGGCGCGCGTCAGGACCTGCATCCGGGCCTCACCGGGACCCGCCGCGGGCCTTCTTCTCCTTCGCCCGCGCCTGCTGGTCGATGAGGTCCTTGAACTCGGTCACGTCCCGGAACTCGCGGTACACCGACGCGAAGCGGACGTACGCCACCTCGTCCAGCGCGTGCAGCCGCCGCATCGCCTCCTCGCCGATGAAGCTGGAGGGGACCTCCTTCTCGCCCATCTCCACCAGCTTCCGCTCCAGGTCCAGCACCACCGCCTCCACCTCCGCCGCCGGCACCGGCCGCTTCTCGCAGGCCTTCTTCAGCCCGGCCAGCACCTTGTCCCGGTCGAACCCCTCCCGCCGCCCGTCCTTCTTCACGATCAGCGGGGTGAGCTCCTCCACCCGCTCGTAGGTGGTGAAGCGGCGCTTGCACGCCAGGCACTCGCGGCGGCGGCGGATCACCGCGCCCTCGTGCGACTCGCGCGAGTCGATCACCTTGTTCTCGGGGTCCTGGCAGAACGGGCAGCGCATCCTGCTACTTCAGGCGGGAAGCGTAGAGCGGGAACTGGGCCGCCAGCTCGTGGACCTGGCCCTTGACCTTCGCCAGCTTCGCCTCGTCCCCGCCGGAGTCGAGCGCCTCGCCGATCAGCCGGCCGACCTCCGCCATCTCCCGCTCCTTCATCCCGCGGGTGGTGACGGCCGGCGTGCCCACCCGGATGCCGGAGGTGGTCATCGGCTTCTCCGGGTCGAAGGGGATCATGTTCTTGTTGACGGTGATGTCCGCCTTGCCCAGCAGGTCCTCGCCCACCTTGCCGGTGAGCTTCTTGGGCCGCAGGTCCACCAGCATCAGGTGGTTGTCCGTCCCGCCCGAGCACAGCCGCAGCCCGGCCTTCTGCAGCGCCTCCGCCAGCGCGCGGGCGTTGGCCACGATCTGCTTCTGGTAGTCCTTGAACTCCGGCTGCAGCGCCTCCTTGAAGGCCACCGCCTTGGCGGCGATGACGTGCATCAGCGGCCCGCCCTGGATGCCCGGGAAGATCTGGCTGTTGAGCGTCTTGCCGAACGCCTCCTTGGCCATCACCATCCCGCCGCGCGGCCCGCGCAGCGTCTTGTGGGTGGTGGTGGTGACCAGCTCCGCCACCGGAACCGGCGAGGGGTGGATGCCCGCCGCCACCAGCCCGGCGATGTGCGCCATGTCCACCACCATGGCGGCGCCGGTCGCGTCGGCGATCTCGCGGAACTTCCCGAAGTCCAGCGTGCGCGGGTAGGCGGAGGCGCCCACCACGATGATCTTCGGCTTGTGCTCCCTGGCCAACGCCTGCACCTGGCCGAAGTCGATGGTCTCCGTCTCCTTCGTCAGCCCGTAGTGGACGACCTTGTAGAGCTTGCCGGAGAAGTTGAAGGAGGAGCCGTGGGTGAGGTGCCCGCCGGAGTTGAGGTCCAGCGCCAGCATGGTGTCGCCCGGCTTCATCAGCACCATGTACGCGGCCATGTTGGCCTGGCTGCCGGAGTGGGCCTGGACGTTGACGGCGTCCGCGCCGAACAGCTGCTTGGCGCGCGCGATGGCCACGGACTCCGCCACGTCCACGAATTCGCAGCCGCCGTAGTACCGCTTGCCCGGGTACCCTTCGGCGTACTTGTTGGTCAGCACCGACCCCATGGCCTCCAGCACCGCCGGGCTGACGAAGTTCTCGGAGGCGATCAGCTCCAGGCCCTCCTCCTGGCGCTTCGTCTCGCTGCGGATGACCTGGAAGATCTCCGGATCCACGGCGGACAGCGGCTTCACGTTCTCCGGCATCGTTCCTCCCCGCGCCTTCTCCTGAAAGTCAGCGCTGGTTCTCGGTCTCCGCGTCGCGGATCTTCTGCACCCTTCGCTCGTGGCGCCCGCCCTCGAACTTCCCTTCGAGGAAGGCCTTCATCACCGAAGCCGCCACCCCCACCCCGGTGACCCGCTGGCCCATGCACAGCACGTTGGCGTCGTTGTGGCCGCGGGCGGCGCGCGCCTCGAACTCGGTGTGGCACAGGGCCGCGCGGACGCCGCGGTACTTGTTGGCCACGATGCTCATCCCGACGCCGGTGCCGCAGATCAGCACGCCCAGCTCGCACTCCTGCTTCTGGACGGCGCGCGCCACCTGGGAGGCGAAGTCCGGGTAGTCCACCGAGTCGCCGGAGTGGGTGCCGAAGTCCTGGGCGGCGTGCCCGGACTCCTGGAGCACCTTGACCATCTCGGTCTTCAGCTCCAGCCCGGCGTGGTCCGACGCGATGGCGATCTTCATTTGTTGAAGCGCTTGAACGCCAGCACCGCGTTGGTGCCGCCGAAGCCGAAGGAGTTGGAGAGCACCGCGTTCACCCGGACCTCGCGCGGCGCGTTGGGGACGTAGTCCAGGTCGCAGTCCGGATCCGGCGTGGTGTAGTTGATGGTCGGCGGGAGCACGTTCCGGTGCAGCGCGAGCACGCTCAGCACCGCCTCCGCTCCGCCGGCCGCGCCCAGCATGTGGCCGGTCATCGACTTGGTGGAGCTGACCATCAGCTTCTTGGCGTGGTCCCCGAACACCTTCTTGATCGCCTTGGTCTCGCTGGCGTCGTTGAACGCGGTGGAGGTGCCGTGGGCGTTGATGTAGCCCACGTCCTCCGGGTTGAGGCCGGCGGTCTTGAGCGCCACCTTCATGCAGCGCACCGCGCCCTCGCCGTCCGGCGACGGCTGGGTGACGTGGAAGGCGTCCGAGTTGGCGCCGTAGCCCACCAGCTCCGCCAGGATGTTGGCGCCGCGCTTCCTGGCGCTCTCCAGCTCCTCCAGCACCACCACGCCGGCGCCCTCGCCGGCCACGAAGCCGTCGCGGTCCTTGTCGAACGGGCGGCTGGCCCTGGTCGGGTCCTCGTTCCGGGTGGAGAGCGCCTTCATCACCGAGAAGCCGCCGATGCCCAGGGGCGTGATGGCCGCCTCGGAGCCGCCGGCCAGCATGGCGTCCGTCTCGCCGACCTTGATGGACTTCCACGCCTCGCCGATGGCGTGGGCGGAGGTGGCGCAGGCGGAGACCGGCGACCAGTTGGGGCCCTTGGCGCCGTACTTGATGCTCATCAGGCCGGGCGCCATGTTGATGATCATCTGGATGATGAAGAAGGGCGACAGCCGGTCGAACCCCTTCTCCAGGCCCTTCCTGTGCTGCTCCTCCAGCGAGGTGAGGCCGCCGATCCCGCTCCCCACGATGACGCCCACCCGGTCCGGGTCGTAGCCGTTGGGCTTGTCCGGACCCACCTGCAGGCCGCTCTCCTTCATCGCCATCTCGGCGGCGACCATGGCGTACTGGGTGAAGAGGTCCATCCGGCGGGACTCCTTGCGATCGATCCACTCCTCGATCTTGAAGTCCTTCACCTCGCAGGCGAACCGGGTGTCGATCTTGCCGGGGTCGAAGCGGGTGATCGGGCCCGCGCCGCTCTTGCCGGCCAGCATCGCCTGCCAGTTCTTCTCCGTGCCCGTCCCGAGCGCGGTGATCAACCCAGTTCCGGTTACGACGACTCGACGGTCCGCCACGGCGGTCTCCTCCTCGGTACGGCCTGTCGGCGACCCCTCCCGGCGCCGGCTACTTCTTGTGGGTGTTGATGTAGTTGATGGCGTCGCCGACGGTCTTGATGTTCTCGGCCTCCTCGTCGGGGATCTCGACCTCGAACTCCTCCTCCATCGCCATCACCAACTCGACGATGTCCAGGCTGTCGGCGCCGAGGTCCTCGATGAAGGAGGACTCGGGCTTGATCTCGTCCTCACCCACGCCGAGCTGGTCGGCGATGATGTTCTTGACCTTGGCCTCGATTGCAGACGTCGCCATGCTCGAATCCCCTCTCGTGAAAAAGGCGGGCGCCATATAGCCCGGCCATCACTACATGTACATGCCGCCGTTCACCTTGAGAACCTCTCCGGTGATGTAACCGGCGAGGTCGGACGCGAGGAACGTGACCGCGTTGGCCACGTCCTCCGCCGCGCCCAGGCGGGCGAGCGGGATACCCTCCACCATCTTCACCCGGGTGTCGGGTGGGATCTTGGCGGTCATGTCGGTGTCGATGAAACCCGGCGAAACCGCGTTACACCGGATGTTGCGCGAGGCCAGCTCGCGCGCCACGGACTTGGTGAGGCCGATGAGGCCCGCCTTGGAGGCCGAGTACGCCGACTGGCCGCCGTTGCCCATCTCCCCCACCACCGAGGTGAGGTTGACGATGCTCCCGCCGCGCTGCTTCATCATCGGCCGGGACGCGGCGCGGATGAGCGCGAAGGCGCCCTTGAGGTTGGTGTCCAGCTGCCGGTCCCAGTCCTCGTCCTTGACCCGCATCACCAGGCCGTCGATGGCCACGCCGGCGTTGTTCACCAGCACGTCCAGCCGGCCCAGCTCCTTCACCACCTGGTCCACCAGCTCCGCGCAGGCCTTGGTGTCCCCGGCGTCGGACTTGTAGGCGCGCGCCTTGCCGCCCAGCTTCTCGACCTCCGCCACCGTGTCCTTGGCCGCCGCCTCGTTGCCGGCGTAGGTGAAGGCCACCTGCGCGCCCGCGCGGGCCAGCGCCACCGCGCACGCCCGGCCGATCCCGCGGGACCCGCCGGTCACCAGCGCCACCTTGTCCTTCAAGCTCACCTGCATGACCCTACGCTCCCAGCGCGGCCAGCGCCTTGGACAGGGTCGCCGCGCTCTCCACGTTGAACAGCTCGATGCCCTTGGCGATCCGCTTCACCAGCCCGGTGAGCACCTTGCCCGGCCCCAGCTCCACCACCTTGGTGACGCCCGCCTTCTCCATCGTCTGCACGCATTCGATCCAGCGCACCGGGGAGGTCACCTGTTCGATGAGCAACGGACGGATGCGCGCCGCGTCCGCGTTGGGCGCCGCCTCCACGTTGGTCACCACCGGGCAGGACGGCGCCTGGAACGGCACCGGCGCCAGCACCCCGGACAGCCGCGCCTTCACCGGCTCCATCAGCGCGCAGTGGAAGGGGGCGGACACCTGCAGCGGGATGACCTTCTTGGCGCCCAGCTCCTTGAGGATGGGTTCGGCGCGCTGCACCGCGGCGGCGTGGCCGGCGATGACGGTCTGGTCCGGCGAGTTGTAGTTGGCCGGCGCCAGCACCTCGCCCTCGCGGGCGCGGTTGCACGCCTCCAGCACCTTCTCCGGCGAAAGGCCCAGCACCGCGGCCATGGCCCCCACGCCCTGCGGCACCGCCTCCTGCATGAAGGTGCCGCGGGCGCGGACGGCCTTCACCGCGGCGGAGAGCGGCATGGCGCCCGCCGCCACCAGCGCGGAGTACTCGCCCAGCGAGTGGCCGGCGACGAAGGCCGGCCTGGGCCCGCGCGCGGCGAAGACGGCGTGCACCGCGGCGGAGGTGGCGAGGATGGCCGGCTGGGTGTTGGCGGTGAGCTTGAGCGCGTCCTCGGGGCCGTCGAAGCACAGCCGCGAGAGCTTCTCGGAGAGCGCGTCGTCCGCCTCGTCGAAGGCGGCCTTCGCCTCGCGGAACTGGTCGAACAGCTCCTTCCCCATCCCGACGGCCTGGCTGCCCTGGCCTGGAAAGACGAAGGCGATCACCAGCGCACCACCGAGGAGCCGTAGGCCATGCCCGCGCCGATGGCCATCATCAGCACCACGTCGCCCTTCTTGAGGCGGCCGGCGCGGTTCGCCTCGTCGAGCGTGGTGGGGAGCGACGCGGAGGAGGTGTTCCCGTACTTCTCGATGTTCAGCCAGCACTTCTCGCGCGGGACCTCCAGCCGCTCGAGGATGGCGTCGATGATCCGGATGTTGGCCTGGTGGGCGATGACGTGGGTGACCTGGGCCGGCGTGAGCCCGTTCGCCTCCAGCACCGCCTTCGACGACTCGGTGAGCGCGCGCACGGCGAACTTGTAGACCTCGCGGCCGTTCATGAAGACCTTGTTCATCTTCTGCTTCAGCCGCTCCTCGGTCATCGGGTACTTCGACCCGCCGGCCTTGAGGCAGAGGATGTCGGTGAGCGAGCCCTCGGTGCGGAGGTGGTGGCCGAGGATGCCGCGCTGCGGATCCGGGGACGGGCCCAGCACCATCGCGCCCGCGGCGTCGCCGAAGAGGATGCAGGTGTTCCGGTCCTGCCAGTCGGTGATGCTGCTGAGCAGCTCGGTGCCGATCACCAGCACCCGCTTCGCCGTTCCGGCGCGGATGTACATGTCGCCGATGGAGAGGCCGAAGATGGAGCCCGCGCAGGCCGCCGAGATGTCGAAGGCCATGGCGTTCTTGGCGCCCAGCTTGTGCTGGAGGAAGGCCGCGCAGGCCGGGAACGGCATGTCCGGGGTGACGGTGCCCACGATGACCAGGTCCAGCTCCTCCGGGCGGGTGCTGGCCATCTCCAGCGCGCGGACGGACGCCTTGAGCGCCATGTCGGAGGTGACCTCGCCCTCCGCGGCCAGGTGGCGCTCGCGGATGCCGGTCCGCTCGACGATCCACTCGTCGGACGTCTCGACGATCTTCTCGAGGTCCTTGTTGGTGAGCACCTTCTCCGGGGCGTAGGCGCCCGTGCCGATGATTGCGGTCTTGATCGAGGTCATTCCCCGGCCTCCTCTACCTTTCGATGGGCCTTCTTCGGCAACCAATGCGCCGCCCGGTCGAGAGCGGCGGCAATCTCTTCCTTTAGGTGAACTTGCGCGTTGGCCAGGGCCGCGAAGAGCGCGTTCTTCACCGCCTTCGCGTTCGACCGCCCGTGGGCGACGATCGACACCCCCTCTACACCCAGGAGCGGGGCGCCCCCGTACTCCGCGTAGTCCACCACCTTCTTCAGCCCGGCGAAGGTGGGGGTGAGCAAGAGCGCCCCCAGCTTCTCCCCGATGCCGGCCTTCTCCACCGCGGAGCGGATCAGCCCGGCCACCGCCATCGCCGTGCCCTCGGACGTCTTGAGCACCACGTTGCCGGTGAACCCGTCGGTGACCACCACCTCAACTTCGCCGGAGAAGATGTCCTTCCCCTCGACGTAGCCGCGGAAGTCGAGGTCGCTCTTCTGCAACAGGCCGTACGCCGCGCGGGTGAGGTCCGTGCCCTTGGTCGGCTCCTCGCCGTTGGAGAGCAGGGCCACCCGCGGGCGCGGGCGCTGGAGCACCGCGCGCACGTACGCCTCGCCCATCACCGCGAACTGCGCCAGCTGGGACGGCTTGCACTCCACGTTGGCGCCCGCGTCCAGCAGCAGGCAGCGCCCGCCGCCCCGCAGCGCGGGCATCAGCGCGGCGAAGGCCGGCCGCTCCACCAGCTTCATCCGGCCCAGCACCAGGAGCGCCCCGGCCATCACCGCGCCGGAGTGGCCGGCGGAGACCACCGCGTCCGCCTGGCCGTCGCGGACGAGGTCGAAGCACACGCGCAGCGAGGAGTCCTTCTTCTGGCGGATGGACGCCGCCGCGCCGTCGCCCATGTCGACCACCTGGGTGGCGTGGCGCACGGAGACGTTGGGAGGGCGGTGCCCCGCTCCGGTCAGCACCTCCTCCACCCGCGCGGCGTCACCCACCAGCACCACGTGGTGCAGCGGTTCCTCGCGCGCGAAGAGCACCGCGCCCTCGACGGCGGCGGCCGGGGCGTGGTCGCCGCCCATGGCGTCGAGGGCCAGTCGCACTCCCTGTTACCCCGTCACTCCACCTTCACGACTTCGCGACCCTTGTAGTGGCCGCAGGCGGCGCACGCGCGGTGGGGCAGCACCGGCTCCTTGCACTTGG